>NZ_DASRGO010000036.1:0-16071 GCF_035650995.1 Methyloceanibacter sp.
CCGGTTGCGGCAAAAGGATGCCCGAAAGCTATTGATGAGCCCTTGACGTTCAGCTTCGAACGGTCGATTGCGCCCAGGGGCGCGTTCCGCCCGAGCCTCTTCCGGCAATAATCCTCTGATTCCCATGCCTTCAACGTTGCCAGCACCTGGGCCGCAAAGGCCTCGTGAATCTCGTAAAAGTCGAAATCCTGTAGCGCCAAGCCGGCTTTAGCCAGCAATTCGCTGACCGCGACGGTCGGCGCCATCAGAAGGCCCTCACCTTGAACGAAATCTACGGCCGAAGTGCGGCCTAGGGTTAAAAAAGCCTGGATAGGGATTCCCCGCTTTTTTGCCCATTCCTCCGAGGAGAGGAGGACGGTCGAGGCGCCGTCGGTAAGCGGGGTCGAGTTGGCGGCGGTGATCGTCCCGTGGCCGGAGCGGTCGAAAACCGGCTTGAGTTCCGCCATTTTTTCCAAGGAGATGTCCTCCCTGATGTTGTTGTCACGGAACACGCCAACACACGGGACCACAAGGTCGTCCATGAAGCCCTCGTCATAGGCGGCAGCCGCCTTCTTGTGGCTCTCATAGGCGAGGAGATCCTGGGCCTCGCGCGTGATTCCCCACTCCTTCGCCATCAGCTCGCAATGCTCGCCCATGCCAAGTCCGGTGCGGGGCTCAGAGGTCGAGGGGGGCAAGGGCGCAAGCTCGGCCGGGGTGAAGCCCTTGAAGGCACCCAATTTCTCCCCCATCGCCTTGGCGCGCGAGGCCTGCACCAGGCGCTGGGCGAATTTGCGCTGGAACACGACCGGAGCATCGCTCGTCGTGTCGCTGCCGAGCGCAATGCCGCATTCGATCTGGCCGGTGGCAATCTTGGCGCCGAGGTTGAGCGCCCCGGCGAGGCTCGTGCCGCAGGCCTGCATCATGGTGATGGCGGGGGTGGTGGGGGCGAGCGCGCTGCCGATCACCGCCTCGCGGGCAAGGTTCCAGTCCTTGGCGTGGGTGACGACCGCGCCTCCCATGACCTCATCGATGTGGACGCCGTGGAGGGAGAAGCGATCGACGAGGCCCCCGAGCGCGGCGATCAGCATGTCGAGATTGGACAGCTCGGCATAGGCCGTATGCGAGCGGCAAAAAGGGATGCGCGATCCTCCGAGCACCGCGACGCGTCTCATCGTAGCTTCCGTCATCCCTCAGATGTCCTTCGCCTATCCTTCATCGCCCTTCACTAAGCGGCAGCGGCCGTCGCAGCGTCGGCCGCCTTCTCGCTCCGCCTGTAGTGCAGAGGCCCGCCGCGGAACGGCGCAAAACCGGTGCCGAAGATCACCCCGGCATCGACGTGATCGGCATCGGCCACGACCCGATCGGCGAGCGCGCGCTCGGCCTCGTCGAGCATCGGCTTGACGAGCTCGCGGCCGAGCCGGGCCAGTTCGGCCTGATCGTAGACGGCCTCCTCACGCTTCGGCTTGCCCTCAACCCAAACATAGAAGCCCTCGCCCGTCTTCTTGCCGAGCTTGCCTTGCTTCACGAGACTCGAAAGCACGTTGTCGGTGTCGGGCGCCAGGTTCAGCTCCTGGCCCACGTGGTTGGCGATGTCGAGGCCGACGAGATCCATCAGCTCGAGCGGCCCCATGGGCATACCGAACTTGAGCGCGGCCTGGTCGATCTTGTCGCGCGGCTCGCCGAGCTGGTAGCGGCGCACGGCCTCCATCAGATAAGGCGCGAGCACGCGGTTGACGAGGAACCCCGAGCAGTCCTTGACGATGAGCGGCAGCTTGGAAATGGCGGTGACGAAGGAAGAGGCCTTGCGCACTTCCTCCTCGCGCGTCTGCGGCCCACGCACCACCTCGACCAGCGGAAGCTGCGCCACGGGATTGAAGAAATGAAGCCCGACGAGACGGCCCGGATCGGCAAGCGGCCGGGCGATGTCCTCGAGCTTGAGCGATGAGGTGTTGGTCGCGAGCACGGCGCCCGGCTTGATCTCCTTCTCCAGCTCGGCGAACAGCTTCTGCTTGACGTCGAGCTTCTCGACCACCGCCTCGATCACCACGTCGGCATGCTTCACATAACGGCCCTTGGGATCGGCGATGAGCCGCGCCACCGCCGCATCGATCGCCGTCTTGCCCCTGAGGTGGCGCTTGAACAGGACCTTGGCGCGGGCAAGCGCCTTTCCGATCTGCGCCTCGTCGAGATCCTGGAGGCTCGCCTGCATGCCCTGAACCACGCACCAGGCCGCGATGTCTCCGCCCATGGTTCCCGCGCCGATGACGTGCACACGGCGCGGTTTGAAGCCGTTCTTGGGCGCATCGTCCTTCAGCATCTCGGAGAGCTTGAATACGCGGCGCAGGTTGCGCGAGGTCTCGCTCGCCATCAGCGGCGCGAACATCTCGGTCTCGGCGACGCGCATGGCGGCCGGATCGTCGCCGTAATGCTCGAACAGTTCGATCAGGCGGAAGGGCGCGGGATAGTGCTCCTCGCGCACCTTGGCGGCCGTCTTCTCCCGCATCTGTTTGGCGAGCAGCCCGCGGACCGGCTGCTTCAGCATGAGCTTCTTCCACCACGGCGCGCCTTTCGACACGCGCTTCTGGAGCACGGCTTTGCGCGCCGCCCAGCGAAGATTGTGATGGGTGGGCACGAGCTGATCGACGAGGCCCATGGCCTTCGCCGCGGTCGGCCGAAGCATCTTGCCGGTCAACATCGCCGTCATGGCGTCCAGCGGGCCGGCGAGCTGGATCGATCGCACCGTGCCATTCAGCCCAGGGAAGATGCCGAGCTTCACCTCGGGGAAGCCCAGCCGCGTCCCCTCTTCGCGGTCGGCGATGCGCCAGTCGCAGGCGAGCGCCAATTCGAGACCGCCGCCCAGGCAATAACCGTGGATGGCCGCCACCACGGTGACCGGGAGCCGGTCGATGCGATCAATCAGCTCGAGCGTCTGCCGGACGACGTCCTTGATCTTCTCCTCGGTGTCGAAGCCCTCGAACTCGCGGATGTCGGCGCCGGCGATGAAGCTGCGATCCTTGGCGCTCATGATGACGAGGCCCTTGACCTCGCCGTTGGCGGCCGCGGCCTCGATCGCTTTGACGATCTCGCCGAGCTCTTCGGTTGCGCGGCGGCCGAGCGAATTCATGCTCTCGCCCTTGCGGTCCATCACCGCCCAGGCAATGCCCTCGAAGTCGATGCTGAAGCGCCAGTCCTCTAGATTGGGAAGTGTCGTCGCCATGCTCGGTTACTCGGCGGCCATATGTTCGTGCGGCTGTTCGTGCGGCTCGGGTTTGACGGGAGAAAGCGGTGAAGCCTGTGCGCTCGCAGTGCCGTAGCGCCTGGCGAGGGTTGCGGCGTCGAAATCGTCGACGGCGATCACGCGAGCAACGAGATCGCGCTGCTCGGTGAGGGCCAACGCCTCGTCCTCGGTCAGGATGCCCTTGGCCTTGGCTTCTGCGATCCAGTCGTTGTTGTGATAGCGATGCACCTCGCCCTTGCGGATGGCGCGCTCGAGCTTCTTGTCGGCCTCTTCGTTGGCGATCACTTTCTTCAATGTGTGCTCCAGCACCCCGACCCGATCGCTCGGATCGTCCGTGGCGAAGATGTCGCGGGTAAGACGGTCGCGGAAGGCGCCGGGCTGTAGCGCCTGACGTACGATCGCCTTGCCCTCGGCATCGCTTGCCGGCGCGCGCGTGCCGAAGGGGAACACGAGCGGCCGCATGGCGAAGGCGGCAGCCTTGATGGGGAAATTGCGCAACACGCCGAGCAAGGCCTGATCGAAGCGGTAGAGGCAGTTCCTGGCGCAGTAGCTGACGAGGGGAAGGTCGGCGGCCTGACGCCCGTCGTCCTCATAGCGCTTCAGCACGCAGGACAGGAGGTAGAGCTCGGACAGCGCATCGGCCATGCGCCCTGTGATCTTCTGCTTCACCTTGAGATCGCCGCCGAGGAGTGCGACCGTCATGTCGGCGACGAGCGCGAAGGAGCGCGAGGCGCGTGCAAGCTCCTTCCACCAGCGCCTTGTCGGTCCAGCACCAGGGGGCGACGAGGCGAAGACCCCGAAGGTGAGATTGTGGAAGAGCGCGCCGGCGGCGTTCGACACGGTGAAGGCCGCATGCTCATCGAGCGTCTCCTCGAACAGCGCGATCCCACGCTCCTCATCGCTGTCCCGCAGGGCCTCGATCTCGGTGAACAGATAAGGGTGGCTCCTGAGCGCGCCTTGCGCGAAGGTGATCAGGGTCCGGGTCAGAATGTTGGCCCCCTCCACGGTGATGCACACCGGCATCATCTGGTAGGCGCCCTGGATATAGTTCGACGGCCCGTCGCAAATGCCGCGCCCGCCGTGGATGTCGAGGGCATCGTTGACGCTCTGGCGCATGCGCTCGGTCGACACATATTTGAGGAGCGCGGAGATGACGGCCGGCTTCTCTCCGGCCGAGACCATCGAGGCGGTCACCGCCCGGGCGGCCTCGAGCTCGTAGGCGTTCTCGACCATGCGCGCCAAAGGTTCCTCCACGCCCTCCATGAAGCCGATCGGCAGGCTGAACTGCTTCCTGATGCGGGCGTAAGCGGTGCTCGCCCTGAGCAGCGCCTTGGTCGCTGCCGCGCTCGTCGCCGGCAGCGAGATGGAGCGGCCGGCGGCGAGGCAGGCCATCAGCATGCGCCAGCCCTGCCCAGCGCGCTCGGCCCCACCGATGATCCAGTCAATGGGGATAAAAACATCCCTCCCCTTGGTCGGTCCGTTGGGGAAGGCCGCGCCGGCCGGGAGGTGGCGTCTGCCGATCTCGACGCCCGGATGGTCGGTCGGAATGAGCGCCAACGTGATGCCTATATCCTCGCCGCGGCCGAGCAGATTGTCGGGATCGAACAGGCGGAAGGCGAGCCCGAGCAGCGTCGCGTTCGGCGCGAGCGTGATGTAGCGCTTGTCCCAGGTGAGCCTGATGCCGAGCGTCTCCTTGCCCTCATGCACGCCCTTGGCGACCACGCCGATGTCGCGCATCGAGGCGGCATCCGAGCCGGAGAACGGGCCGGTGAGAGCAAAGCAGGGAATCTCGACGCCCTTGGCGAGCCGCGGCAAATAGTACTCCTTCTGCGCGTCGGTTCCGTACTTCTCGATCAGCTCGCCTGGGCCGAGCGAGTTCGGCACCATGACGATGGTGACGCCGTCGGGGCTTCGCGAGGAGATCTTGCCGATGATGAGCGACTGCGCCTGAGCCGAGAAGCCCAAGCCCCCATGGGCGCGCGAGATGAGCATGCCGAGGAAGCCGTTATCGCGCACGAAGCGCCAGACATCGTCGGGAATGTCGTGCAGCTCGTGGCGGACGCGCCAGTCGTTGAGGCGCTTGCAGAGTTCGGTGGTCGGTCCGTCGAGAAAGGCGCGTTCCTCGGCCGAAAGGGTGATGGGAGCTACGCGGCGGAGTTTCGACCAGTCGGGCGTGCCGCTGAAGAGCTCGGCGTCCCAGCCGACCGTGCCCGCCTGAAGCGCCTCGCGCTCGGTCTCCGAAATTGAAGGCATGACGCCTTTCAACGCCCGGTAGGCCGGAAGCGTGACGTATTTGCGCTTGAGCTCGGGAAAGCTCGCCATGAAGAGAAGTGCGGCGAGGAGCCAGCCTATGAACGACCACCAGGGGAAGGCGGGCCAATGAAGATGGCCATGGACGAGGCCCATCTGCGCGCTGAAGGTAAATGCGGCGACGAACAGGGCCCACACGGACAGCGAGGCGCGGTTCATTGCAAGCGCGAACAGAGCAGCGAGAGACAGGCCCGCGAAAATCAGCTCAGCCATGGACGGCCTCCAAACGCGCCTTGGTCTTGATCCGTCCCCGGCCGGAACGCCCTAAGTAGGCCTTGTCGCAACCGGCGCCGAGCGCCGACCCGGCTTTTGGCCCTCTATGGTCCGGTTGGCTCATGGACTCAAGTCTTTTCGCGTCTTTTCGCTGAGCGCAAGGGAGGGGCGGCTGTTCGTCACGAATCGCCCCCGCGCCCGATCTTGCCGACGACAGATTCCTAGTGAATTAACGCCATCAGGGGTCGCGCCTAAAGGTTGCTCGGTCTTTCGGTTTTGCTTGATCGGCTTCCTTGTGCGGGCGGAGCGAATTGGCTAAGGAAGGCGGAAATTCCTGGCCAAAGAGCCATTGCTGGGGAGCGCCATGTCAGAGCCGGAACGACCGCAGCTCAGCCCTTATCAGGTCGAGTTGAAAGCCGGGCGACGTTACGCTTGGTGCCGCTGCGGGCGAAGCAAGAAGCAGCCCTTTTGCGACGGCTCGCATGAAGGCACGGGCATAGAGCCGCTGACGTTCACCGCCGAGCGCGACGAAACGGCGCTGCTGTGCGGCTGCAAGGACACCGGCGATCCGCCTTACTGCGACGGCTCCCACCTGTTGCTCTAGCTTTCGGCATGCCTGCGCCTTATGCGGCGTTGTGCGCTTCGCGCGCTTCTTGCTAAGAAGGGGCGATAAGCGGGCGGGGGAGCCTGCATTTTCGGTCTGCAAGCCCGGTTCGGGGGAAGGCGGGGCGACCTCAAGCATGGCCTATTTCCTACAGCAGCTCATCAACGGGATCGCGCTCGGCTCGATCTACGGGCTCATCGCCATCGGCTACACCATGGTCTATGGCATCATCGGCATGATCAATTTCGCCCATGGCGACATCTTCATGGTGGGCGCCTTCATCGCCCTGATCGCGTTTCTGCTGCTGCTCAGCCTTGGGGTCACCCTCGTTCCCGTTGCTCTCTTCCTCGTGCTCGTCATCGCCATGGCGCTGACGGCGGTGTGGGGCTGGACGGTCGAGCGCATTGCCTACCGGCCATTGCGCGAATCCTTCAGGCTCGCGCCGCTGATCACGGCGATCGGCATGTCGATCATCCTGCAGAATTTCGTCCAAGTATCGCAAGGCGCGCGGGTGAAGCCGCTCCAGCCCGTGGTCACCGGAGGCTACGAGCTGTTCAAGCAGGGCGATTTCGCAGTCATCCTGTCCAACATCCAGATCCTGATCGTGGTGACGACGGTCGTGCTGATGGGCGCCTTCTGGCTGATCATCGCCAGGACGCCGCTCGGGCGGGCGCAGCGCGCCTGCGAACAGGACCGGCTGATGGCCGCGCTCTCCGGCGTGAATGTCGACCGCACCATCTCGCTCACCTTCGTGATGGGGGCGGCGCTCGCCGCCGTCGCGGGGCTCCTTTACCTTCTCTATTACGGCGTGATCGACTTCTATATCGGCTTCGTCGCCGGCATTAAGGCCTTCACCGCCGCCGTGTTCGGCGGCATCGGCTCGCTGCCCGGCGCCATGCTCGGCGGACTCGTGATCGGGCTGATCGAGACCTTCTGGTCCGCCTATTTCACCATCGAGTACAAGGACGTCGCCGCGTTCTCGATGCTCGCCATCGTCCTCATCTTCTTCCCCACCGGGCTGCTCGGCCGTCCGGAAGTGGAGAAGGTCTGAGCACCTTGGGAGAGACCGGCAAATCCTTCGGTCAGCGGCTCCAGGCGGCCATCGGCGACGCGCTTATCGGCGGCATCATCGCCTTTCTGCTGTTTTCTCTCCTGCTCGGCGAGCGCACGGTCGATAGCGTCACCGGTCTCACGCTCAAGCCCCGGCCGATGCTGCTCGCGATCGCGGTCGGCATCGTCGTGGCGGGGAGGCTCCTGCTCAGCCTGTTCGTCTGGCATGCCGAGTATCCCATCACCACGCCCTTCGCCAAACTCTTCACCCGCGAGCGCTTCGACCGGCGCGATCTGATCGTCCTGTGCTCCACGGCGGGCGCGGCGGCACTCATCCTCATCGTCGGGAGCATCGCGGGCGCGCCGGTCCTCGTGTTGATCGGCACGCTCGTGCTCGGCTTCCTCTTCGGCGGCGCGCTGCGGCGCACCATCGTCTTTTTCTTCCCCGATCTTCCTTATGCCCGCATCTTCACCATCGGCGGGATCCTGTTCGCCGTGTTGTTTCCCATATGCTCCTATCTCATCGAGAAGGCGTTCCATCCCGGATTGCCGCTGCGCTACCTGCTCGACCTGTCGATCCTCGTCCTCACCTATGTGATGCTCGGCTGGGGACTGAACATCGTGGTCGGGCTCGCGGGCCTGCTCGATCTCGGTTATGTCGCCTTCTATGCCGTAGGCGCCTACGTGTTCGCGCTGCTTGCGATGCATTTCGGCCTCGGTTTCTGGATGTGCCTGCCGATCGCGGGCGCGGCGGCGGCGCTATGGGGCATCACGCTCGGATTTCCGGTGCTCAGGCTCCGCGGCGATTATCTCGCCATCGTCACGCTTGCCTTCGGCGAGATCGTGCGCATCGTCCTGCTCAACTGGACGAACGTCACCAACGGGCCTAACGGCATCTCCGGCATCCCCAAGCCCACCTTCTTCGGACTGCCCTTCACCGCCGCGGGCCCGGTGACGTTCGCGAGTTTCTTCAACCTCAAATACGACCCGCTCCAGGGCATCATCTTCCTCTATTACGTGATCCTCGGGCTCGCCTTCATCACCAATCTGGTGACGCTCAGGCTCCGCCGGTTGCCCATCGGGCGCGCCTGGGAGGCGATGCGCGAGGACGAGATCGCCTGCCGCTCGCTCGGCATCAACACCACCGTCACCAAGCTCACCGCCTTCGCCACCGGCGCTCTGTTCGGCGGGCTCGCCGGCTGCTTCTTCGCTACGCGGCAGGGCTTCGTCAGCCCGGAGAGCTTCACCTTTATCGAATCCGCCATCATCCTCGCCATCGTCGTGCTCGGCGGCATGGGAAGCCAGCTCGGGGTGGCGATCGCCGCGCTCGTCATGGTGGGCGGCTTCGAGGCGCTCCGTCACACCGACTGGCTCCAGGACATCTTCGGCTCCGAGTTCGACCCGGCCCTCTACCGCATGCTTCTGTTCGGCGTGGCCATGGTGGCGATCATGGTGTGGCGCCCGCGCGGCATCGTCGGCACGCGCTCGCCGACCATCGTGCTCGATAAAGCGCACGCCATCTCCAAAGACTTGGTGCGAGAGGGCCGCGCATGAGGTCCTGGCAGGAGAACCCCCTACTCAAGGTCGAGCACCTCACCATGCGCTTCGGCGGTCTTCTCGCCGTCGATGACGTTTCCTTCGAAGCTGGACGCAACGACATCACCGCCCTGATCGGGCCGAACGGCGCCGGCAAGACCACGGTGTTCAACTGCATCACCGGCTTCTACAAGCCGACCGAAGGATCGATGCAGCTCACTCATCCGAACGGCCAGAGCTTCCAGCTCGAGCGGCTCGACGACCACCTGATCAACTCCGACGCGCGCGTGGCGCGCACCTTCCAGAACATCAGGCTGTTCCAGGGCATGACGGTGCTCGAGAACCTGATGGTGGCGCAGCACAACGCCTTGACCCGCGCCTCGGGGCTCCCGAGCGGCGCGGTTCTCGGCTTCGGCATCTTTGCCACGCTCGGCGCCATTCTTCATGTCGGCGGCTACGTCAGGGCCGAGAGAGAGGCGATCGACTACGCGCGCTATTGGCTCGACCGGGTCGGGCTGCTGCGCCGCGCCGACGAGCCGGCCGGCTCCCTTCCCTACGGCGATCAGCGGCGGCTCGAGATCGCCCGCGCCATGTGCACGCGCCCTCTCCTGCTTTGCCTCGATGAGCCGGCGGCAGGGCTCAACGCGAGAGAGAGCGAGGCGCTCAACGAGCTCCTGTTCTCCATCCGCAAGGAGGAAGGCATCGCCCTTCTCCTCATCGAGCACGACATGAGCGTGGTCATGCGCATCTCCGACCATGTCGTGGTGCTCGACTACGGCAAGAAGATCGCCGACGGGACCACCGAGGAAGCGCGCAACGACCCCCGCGTGATCGCCGCCTATCTCGGCGTGCCCGACGAGGAGGTGAGCGAAGTCGCCCGCGAGGTGCGCAGATGAGCGCGCCGCTGCTCGAGTTGCGCAAGGTGACGGCCTGCTATGGCGTGCTGCCGATCCTGCACGGCGTGAGTCTCGACATCAAACAGGGCGAGATCGTCGCGCTGATCGGCGGCAACGGCGCCGGCAAGACAACTCTGATGATGACGATCTTCGGTCGCCCCCGCGCGCGTGAGGGTCACATCCTGTTCCAGGGCCGCGACATCACCGGCCTTCCGACGCATGAGGTGGCGCGGCTCGGCATCGTTCAATCGCCGGAGGGACGGCGCATCTTCTCGCGCATGACAGTGCTCGAGAATCTCCAGATGGGAGCGATCGTTGCCAACAATGCGGCTGCCTTCGATCAGGACCTCGAGCGCGTGTTCACGATGTTTCCGCTGCTCAAGGCGCGACAGTACCAGCGGGGCGGAACGCTTTCCGGCGGTGAGCAGCAGATGCTCGCCATCGCCCGCGCGCTGATGGGCCGCCCCACCCTGCTGCTGCTCGATGAACCTTCGCTTGGACTTGCGCCGCTCATCGTGAAGCAGATCTTCGGCGCGATCCGCGCCCTCAACACGGATTATGGACTGACGGTGTTCCTCGTCGAGCAGAGCGCTTACCACGCGCTCAGGCTTGCCCATCGCGGATATGTCATGGTCAACGGCAAGATCACCATGAGCGGCACGGGCGCCGAACTCCTCGGCAGCAAAGAGGTGCAGGCGGCCTATCTCGAAGGCGGCGCGCATTCGGGCCCGCGCGTCGGGGTGCGCAAATGATCTGGCTTTCCGACGACGGTCCGATCGTATTCCTCGTGCTGACGGGAATCCTCGGCGGCGGGGCGGCATTTCTCTCGGGCCGCGCGCTCGCGCGCGGCTGGAAGCCCTTCTGGCGCGTGTTCTTCTACATGGCGCTCCTCGCCGCCGCCGTGCGCTTCTTCCACTATGCGCTGTTCGACGGCGAGCTCCTGTCGCCCTACTATTATTCCATCACTTACGCGATCCTGGTTGCCGCCGCCTGTCTCGGCTTCCGCGTGATGCGCACCACGCAGATGGTCACGCAATATCGCTGGCTCTACGAGCGGACGAGCCCGATCACTTGGCGCGACCGCAAGGCATGATTTTGCAAGAGCGCTCGAAACAAATGAGATAGAGTCGGGACGGGTCTTCGCGAGGGAGGTGACGATGAAGCGCTTTGCCGGGTTTCCAGCGGCCTTAGCCGTGGCCCTCGTGATGGCGGCTTGCGGCGATGGCGGCGGCAAGGGAGGCGACACCGTCCAGGTCGGGGTGGAAGCGCCGGTCACCGGCCAATATGCCTCCTTCGGCGCTCAGTTGACCAACGGCGGCCAACTGGCGGTCGAAGACATCAACGCCGCCGGCGGCGTGCTCGGCAAGAAGCTCGAACTCGATACCGGCGACGACGCATGCGATCCGAAACAAGCGGTCGCGGTCGCCAACCAGATGACCGCAAACGGCGTGGCGCTCGTCGTCGGGGGCTATTGCTCGGGCTCCTCGATCCCGGCCTCAAAGGTCTATGCCGAATCGAACACGATTCAGATCTCGCCGGCTTCGACCAACCCGGTGCTGACCGACGACCGCGCAGGCCCGAACATCTATCGCGTGTGCGGCCGCGACGATCAGCAAGGGGGCGTCGCCGGCAAGTATCTCGCCGAGCATTTCGCCGACAAAAACATCGCCTTCGTCCACGACAAGACCGCCTACGGCAAGGGACTGGCCGACGAGACGCTGAAGGCGATGAACGCGGCGGGCAAGAAGGAGGCGATGTACGAGGCGATCACCGCCGGCGAGAAGGATTATTCGGCGCTCGTGTCCAAGCTCAAGCAGGCCAACATCGACGTCCTCTATTTCGGCGGCTATCACACCGAGGCCGGCCTCATTATCCGCCAGATGCGCGACCAGGGCATGAACACCACCCTCATGGGCGGCGATGCGCTCGTGACCCAGGAGTTCTGGTCGATCACCGGGCCCGCCGGCGAAGGCACGCTCATGACCTTCTCGCCCGACCCGCGCAAGAATCCCGCCGCCGCCGAGGTGGTGAAGCGCTTCAAGGACAAGGGCATCGAGCCGGAAGGCTACGTGCTCTACACTTATGCCGCGTTCCAGGCGTGGAAGCAGGCGGCCGAGAAGGCGCAGTCGGTCGATTCGGCCGAGGTGACGAAGGCGCTCAACGACACCGAGTTCGACACGGTGATCGGCAAGTTCAGGTTCAACGAGAAGGGCGACCCGAACCTGCCGCCTTACGCCGTCTATCGCTGGTCTAACGGCACCTACGAGCAGTTGGCCGGCGACGAGGCGCCCAAGGCCGCAGCCAATTAGCGTTTCCTGGCAGGCGCCTGCGACTTGAAATAGGCCTCGAGCTCCCTCTCGACGCGGACGAAATCGTCGGGCAGCGGCAGCCCGAGCGCCTTGAACTCGTTCAGCTTCTCCATGATGCGGAGATAGAGGTCGTGCGGGTTCTCAGGGGGGTTGTCCATCTGGTTGATGAGGAGGGCAAGCTCAGCCTCCAGATCGTCGAATGCCATGACGTGGCCCCTCCTCGGGCTCTTGCGTGACAGGGTCCGCACCATAGACAAGGCCGGCCAAGAAGTCAGCATGGCAGCCGCCGATTGCGGGGAAGCCATTTCCCCGGCATAGTCGAGGCGAGACGGACCGGGGGAAGCGGCAATGGAAAAAGTGACGTTCGACAAGGTGGTAGGCTTCATTCTCGCCGCCTGTTTTGCGCTCGTCATCGGCATCTCGATGTGGGCGCTTCTGGTCGGCGATTACATGAACACGGCGATGAACGAGCAGGCCCAGCAAAGCCTTCGCATCGTGGGCTTTGCAGGGGCGCTTGCCGCGCTGACCACTTGGTGGGTGCAGCAGTTCGCCGCCAAGCGCGGCTTCGTGGTACGCTTCATGTTCGCGCTGTTCATCTTCGTGGTCGCCTTCTCCAGTTTCGGCGGCCTGCTGCGCGTCATCTACAGCCACGTCAGCTATCCGAGCCAGCAGGATTGGTCGCTGCAAGGGCTCTACTGGGCCTCGCAGAGCGACCTCGTCTCCTTCGTGATCTTCATGCTGGTGCCCCCGCGCCCGGCCTATGCCGTCCTCCTCGCCGCAGCGGCCATCTACATCGCCGTCTTCGGTCCGCGCGAGGCCCGCGAAGTCGAGACGTGAAGAGGTAAGGACCTGGATCGCGCCAAATTCAGGGCGTCCAGAATTGAGCATGGTCCGAGGCTCTGATAGACGTTGACATTCTTTCGTAAGTCCCACCGGGAAGAGGCGTTCCCGCTTAGATGATTCCCCGCTACAGCCGCCCCGAAATGGCTCGCATCTGGGAGCCCGAGGCCAAATTCCGCATCTGGCTCAAGATCGAGACCTATGCCGCCGAGGCCATGGCCGAGCTTGGCCAGGTCCCCAAAGACGCGGTCAAGGCGATCAAGGCGCGCGGCAACTTCGACGTCGCCCGTATCGACGAGATTGAGCAGGAGGTGAAGCACGACGTCATCGCCTTCCTCACCTCGGTCGCCGAGCATGTCGGGCCGGAGGCCCGCTTCCTGCATGCAGGGCTTACCTCCTCCGACGTGCTTGACACCTGTTTCAACGTGCAGCTCGTCGAGGCGGCCGACATTCTCATCGCCGACGTCGATGCGCTCCTAACAGCGCTCAAGGCGCGCGCCTTGGAGCACAAGAACACGATCACGGTCGGCAGGAGCCACGGCGTTCATGCCGAGCCCACCACCTTCGGACTCAAGCTCGCGGTCGCCTATGCCGAATTCGCCCGCGCCAAGGAGAGGCTCGAGCGCGCGCGCGAAGAGGTCAGAACCTGCGCCATCTCGGGTGCGGTCGGCACCTTTGCCCATGTCGATCCGAGGGTCGAGGCCTATGTGGCGAAGAAGCTCGGGCTCGAGGTCGAGCCGATCTCGACGCAAGTCATCCCGCGCGACCGGCATGCCCTGTACTTCGCCACGCTCGCCGTGGTGGCGAGCTCGGTGGAGCGGCTCGCGACCGAGATCAGGCATCTGCAGCGCACCGAGGTGCTCGAGGCCGAGGAATTCTTCAGCGAAGGGCAGAAGGGCTCTTCAGCCATGCCGCACAAGCGGAACCCCGTGCTGTCGGAGAACCTGACGGGGCTCGCCCGGCTCGTGCGCGGTTACGCGGCGCCTGCCCTCGAGGACGTGGCGCTCTGGCACGAGCGCGACATCTCGCACTCGTCGGTCGAGCGGGTGATCGGACCCGACGCCACCATCGCGCTCGACTTCGCGCTGGCAAGGCTTGCGAGCATCATCAAAAATCTTGTCGTCTATCCGGAGCGCATGCGGGCGAATCTCGACCGGCTCGGCGGGCTCGTGCACTCCCAGCGCGTGCTTCTCGCTCTGACCGCCGCAGGGGTGCCGCGCGAGGAGGCCTACCGGCTCGTGCAGCGGAACGCGATGAAGGTGTGGAACGAAGGCGGCGATTTCCTCGCGCTCTTGCTTGGCGACAGGGACGTGCGCAAAGCGCTGTCGGAAGACCAGCTGCGCGCCCAATTCGACCTCGGCTATCATACCAAGCACGTCGACACGATCTTCGAACGCGTGTTCGGCGGGGCGTGAGCGTTGCGGCCGGTGCTCAGTTTCCCTCTTCCTTGCCCACGCTCGTCATGTCGATGGTCTTGTAATTGAATTCGACATCTCCGCCGTAGTCGATGTTGTAATCGGCGCCCTCGCCGCGGAAGATATGCGGGACGTAGCGATAGCGGTCCCTCTCCTGCGCGATCATGAAATAGCGCCGACGGTAGAACGACGGCTCGATCGCGACGTAAGGCGGGATGTCGTGATACCAGTCGGCTTTCGGGTAATAGCCCGAGCGGTAGGGATAAGGCGGCAGAATCGGCCAGAGCTGGCTGCCGTCGGCGAGCGTGACGCCGCCGCGCACGGGGCCCCTGGTCGGCGTCGCGGCGGCGATGGCAAGCCCCCGCTTGGACGCATAGCCCGAATAACTGTTCCAGCTGACGCGGCACCAGGCGCCCGAGCAGCGTCCGATCGTCACCGTAGAGCCGGCCGGAATGGTCAGGAGGATCTCCGCTCCGCTCGAGGGCCCGGCCCGCAAGGAAACCTGAGCCGTAGTTCGGCCCTCCGCCGCCCATGCGGACGCCGTACCAACGACGAGCGCCAACACCGCGACCAGGGTTGAAAGCAACGAGCGCATGTTTAAGTCCCTCATTCCCTGAGGACCATTCTGGCACAGGCGGACCTGCAACGTCAGCGGCAGAGTTGACACTGAGGACGGAAGGCCAAGCAACGGTCTTTGGCCGTTGCCCGCGTGCCACATGTTGGCACCCTGGCTTTGCCCTACGGCGTCACTTGGTGCGCGCCGCCCCAAGCGTTGCGGCGGCGGCCTTGCTGAACCAGCCGGCGTCGGTGCCGACGGCGACAATGTCCCATCCCTCCTCGACCCGCGGCCTGGCGAAGTCGACGTCGTTGGCAAAAATCAGCGACATGACAGATAGTTCGCGGCATTTGCGGAGAACGAGTGTCATCGCTTCCTTGACCTCCTTCGCCCAGATGTCGAGGCGCCCGGTAAGTGCGACGGAGAGGTCGTTCGGTCCGAAGCAGACCATGTCGACGCCGTCGATCGAAAGGATCTCTTCGAGGCTATCTAGGGCGCCTCGCGTCTCGATCTGAGGACAGGCGATGGTGAAGCCATTGGCGGTCGTGAAGTAGTCGCCCGCCTGGTCGAGCCTCGCGCGGTAAGGGCCCCAGCTGCGCAAACCCCGCGGCGGGTACTTCACCGCTGTCACGAAGGCTTCGGCGTCCTCGACCGTCTCGATCAGGGGACACATGATGGCCTGCGCGCCGGCATCGAGCGCGCGGCCGACCAGCCCAGGGTCGTTCTCGGCGACTCGGACGATCGCCGGCAGCTTGGCCGCGCGCGCCGCCGTGAGGCAGGCAAGAAGCGCCTCGTTGCCGCCAAGCCCGTGCTGCTGGTCGATGGTGATGCAGTCCCAGCCCGCCTCGCCGATCAGCTCGATGAGGAAGGGGTTGTTCAGCGTGAGCCAAGCGTTGAACAGGGTACGGCGGGCCTTGGCCGCCTCGCGAAAGCGATCCATGGTCCGGCTTACGACTTTGCTTCGGCTTCGATCTGGGCCAAGGCCTCGCCCATCAGCTCCGACATCTTGCGGCGGATCTGGTGGTCCGACAGCGCGAGGCCCTTGGCGTCGAAATCCTTCCTGATCTTGCGGAACACGTCCTCTTCGCCGGGCTGCTCGAGGTCGGCCTTGATCACCTCGCGCGC
>NZ_DASRGO010000037.1:0-3685 GCF_035650995.1 Methyloceanibacter sp.
CCGGCCGCCGCCCACCCCGAATAGGAGTTGAGCATCGAGATCACGACCGGCATGTCGGCGCCGCCGATCGGAATGATGATGAGCACGCCGAGCACGAGCGAGAGGAGCGCGATCGCCCAGAAATAGACGTCGCTCTGCTGCTGGCAGAACATGACGATGCAGGCGATGAGCGCAAGCGCGAGCCCGATGTTCAAGGCGTGCCGCGCCGGCAGGATGATCGGCTTGCCCGACATGCGGGCGGAGAGCTTCAAGAAGGCGATGATCGAGCCGGTGAAGGTGATGGCGCCGATCGCAACGCCGAGCGACATCTCGATCAGGCTCTGAGTGTGGATCGCGCCTTGTGTGCCGATGCCGAAAGCTTCCGGCGCATAGAAGGCGGCGGCGGCGACCAGAACCGCGGCGAGACCGACCAGCGAATGGAACGCCGCGACGAGCTCCGGCATCGCCGTCATCGGGATGCGGCGGGCAATCACGGCGCCGATCGTGCCGCCCGCCGCGATGCCGCCCGCGATCATCGCCCAGGTGAGCGGCGTTTCCGGCCGCGCCACCGCGAGCGTGGTGACGATGGCGATCGCCATGCCGGTCATGCCGAGATAGTTGCCGCGCCGCGACGTTTCTGGCGACGACAGCCCCCTGAGCGCCAGGATGAACAGGACGCCCGCGGCGAGATAGAGCAGCGCAACGAGATCCGGGCTCATTTCTTTTTCTTCTGGTACATGGAGAGCATTCGCTGAGTGACGAGGAACCCGCCGAAGATGTTGACGCTCGCCATGACGAGCGCGGCGAGCCCGAGCAGCTTGGCGAGGAAATGCCCGCTGCCGGCCAAGGCGTCGGCGGCCTCGACCGAAACCGCGAGGAGCGCGCCGACCACGATCACCGAAGAGATGGCGTTGGTCACCGACATCAGCGGAGTGTGCAAGGCCGGCGTCACGCTCCACACCACGTAATAACCGACGAAGATCGCGAGCACGAAGATCGAGAAGCGGAACACGAAGTCCGAGGCGCCCTCGGCGGGCGCTGCGCTTTCGGCGAATGCGCTGCCGGTCAAGGCCTGAGCCAGGAGCGCAAGCGCGACGAGGCCAAGCCCGAGGAACAGCCTCTTTCCCATCATGGCGTGCCTCCGCTCTTGCTTCCCTTGGGCTGGCGCTTCGCTGGCGCCTTCGTGGCGGCTGGCTTGCCGTTGCCATTGGCGGACTTGGCGGAAGCCGTCGCATCCCCGCCCTTGCCGAGCCGCTCGGCGATCGCCGTATTGACGATGGCGCCATCCTTGGCAATCAGCGTGCCCTTGACCAGTTCGTCGTCGAAATTGATGGCGAGGTTTTTCGTCTGCTTGTCGATCAGCGACTCGACGAAGGCCTGGAGATTGCGGGCATAGAGGCTCGAGGCGTTGACCGGCAGCGAACCGGCGAGGTTGAGCTTGCCCAGGATGCGCACGCCGTTATGCTCGACGGTCTCGCCTGGCTCGGCAAGCTCGGCATTGCCGCCGCGCTCGACCGCGAGATCGACGATCACCGAGCCCGGCCGCATGCTCTCGATCATCGCCTTGCTGAGAAGCTTCGGCGCCGGACGTCCGGGGATCAGAGCGGTGGTGATGATGATGTCCTGGTTCTTGACGTGCTCGGCGATCAGCTCCGCCTGCTTCTTCTTGTAGGCCTCCGACATCTCCTTGGCGTAGCCGGCCGAGGTCTCGGCCTGCTTGAACTCCTCGTCCTCCACCGCGATGAACTTGGCGCCGAGCGAGGCGACCTGCTCCTTGACCGCAGGCCGCACGTCGGTCGCGGTCACGATGGCGCCGAGCCGCCGGGCGGTGGCGATTGCCTGAAGGCCGGCGACGCCGACGCCCATGACGAAGACACGCGCGGCGGGAACCGTGCCCGCTGCCGTCATCATCATCGGCAAGGCCCGCTCGAACACGGCCGCGGCGTCGATCACCGCCTTGTAGCCCGCGAGGTTCGACTGCGAGGAGAGCACGTCCATGACCTGCGCGCGGGTGATGCGCGGCATCAGCTCCATGGCAAACAATTTGACGCCCGTCTTGGCGAGCGCATCGAGGCCGTCGGTATCGGAGAACGGGTCGAGCATGCCGATCAGCGACGCGCCCGTCTTCATCGCCTTGACGATGGCGGGATCGGGCCGGCGCACGGTCAGCACGATATCGGCGTCGCCGACCGCCTCGGCATCGCTATTGGCGATTTTGGCGCCTGCGGCCGCGTATTCGGGGTCGGAAAAATGCGAGCGGAGCCCTGCGCCCGTGCGGATGGTGACGGCGGCGCCTGCCTTGACGAGCTTCTTGACCGTCTCGGGCGTCACCCCGATCCGCGGCTCGTCGTCTTTCTCGGCGGGCACGCCAATCGCGATCATCTTTGCTCCGTCGCCTTCTCATGCGAAGGCTAGGCTAGCGCCGGTTTGAAGGCCCCAAGTCGAAAGCGAAAAGGGAAGGCAAAATCGCGGGCGGAATTCAGGCC
The DNA here is from genome assembly GCF_035650995.1 of Methyloceanibacter sp. Classification (GTDB taxonomy): domain Bacteria; phylum Pseudomonadota; class Alphaproteobacteria; order Rhizobiales; family Methyloligellaceae; genus Methyloceanibacter. Next base: position 2,466 of record NZ_DASRGO010000037.1, read on the forward strand.
ACGAAGATGGCCAGAAGCGCCATGATGATCACCACGCCAACGATGAGATAGCCGGTCAGCTTGAGGAACAGCTTGTAGGTCCGCTCATGCTCGGCATAGTCCATTGCCGGGTGCCCCTCAGCGGGATCGAGTTTCATTCTTACTCCCCTTTGATCTTCGACGCGTTGTTCTCCCGCCCGCGCCAATAGCACAAAGCCCGCCGTCCGGGCAACAATCGGCGGGCCGCGAGCTGCAGCCTTATGGAGCCGGCCAGGTCGCGGTTGGGAACATCGCTTCGAGCCCGGGCCGCTTCAGGTCGGAGCCTTCCCTCAGCCAGAAGCAGGTGAGGCGCGCATAATTGTCGAGATCGCCCGAGACGAGACAGGTCATCGCCATGGGCCCGCCGTCCTGCCACCGGAAGCGCAACACCTCGGCCTCTCCCGGCGGATCCGGCACCTCAACCTTGCCCTCAGCCGTGAATTCATGCGTCCCCCGCCGTTCCGTCAGCGTCACGCCGCCATCGGCCACCTCGATCCTCGCCGATCCGGAATAGACCGGGCCTCCATCGGGCTCCTGCCCGATCACGGCGTACTCGCCCTCGACGAAGCCGAGCAAATCGGCTTCGTCGCTCGCGTCCTTCGCGGCGATTGGCGCCGCGCTCGCGCACATGATGACAACGGCAAGCCATCCTGCCCATCTCTCGGAAGACATTTCGCGCGTCCTGCTTGTTCGGCTTCGTCAATACTGTCTCAAAACTGCAATTTTGCCTGAGGTGCAGCTGACACATCCTTCGCCCTCGCGAGGGAGACATGCCGTCGCCTCAAACAGGGCCTTCCGGCAGGGGAACGCCGGCCACGGTGAAAGCCTCGCGCTGGCGGTCGGCCACCTCGGCGAGGTCTGAGCCCGCGATCGTGTCGTCGAACAGGCGGTGATAGTTCAGCTCGGCGTTGAGATGGAGGAACACCCCGCCGAGCCCGATCGCCGCGCGATCCATGAACACGAACTCGCGCGGCACCTTGACCGGGCCTTTCTCCTGCAAGCCCTGGTGCACCCTGAACGCCTCGCGCCTTCCATAGGCGCCTGGGCTCACCTTGTCGGCAATGGTGCGCACCCGGTCCTCGAGCATCGGCCCGTAGATGAAATTCGCCCAGATGTTGAGGATGTCGATCAGCTCGTTGGAGAGGCCGGTGAAGCCCCAGGTCTCGTAGGCATGCACGATGAGCGCGCGATCGTTGCGCAAC
>NZ_DASRGO010000038.1:0-18283 GCF_035650995.1 Methyloceanibacter sp.
GAGCCGGGCGGGGTCAGTTGGGCCTTGATGTCGATCAAGCCCAGACGCCAACAAGCCGCCCCCGGTTAAGGGGACGGCTTTCAATTCGTCTAGACTTGTATCGTCCGATTGGGACTAGGCGAGCTCGATGGTGCTCACGGCGGTCTTGCCGCTGCGCTTATCGAGTTCGGTGTCGAAGGAGACGTTCTGGCCCTCGACCAGCCGGCTGATGCCCGCGCGCTCAAGCGCGGTCGCGTGGACAAATACGTCCTTGCCGCCGTCAGCAGGCTCGATGAAGCCGAAGCCTCTCTGCTCGTTGTAGAATTTAACTTTGCCCTGAATCATGAGATTAGCCTTTCGCTGTCAGTGCAGTTGCGTTCGCGCCCGCGCAGCCGCGCTGCGGCGAGCGTTGTTTGTCGATGTTTGGAGGTTCCGAGAGCGCGCCCGCAATCAGCAAAGGCGAAACGGCCATGTGGTCCGGCCAAAAGTCGATGCCACTCACATAAGCGCGAAAGGGATTCTTTACAAGCGCAATCTTGCGAGGGTCTGCACGACGGCGCAAACGTTCCCGCAACGGACGCATCGATCGAACGACGGACTCGTTTTTACCTCAGCAAATGGCTTAACTCAGCAGGAGGCCCTCGAGAGCCCATTCCCGAAGCTCAATGGGGTCGGTGACGCCGTCCGCGGCAAGCGCGGTGAGCTTCCGGCTGAGGGCGGCTCTGAGTTCATGGTCCCGCTCGAAATCGCGGAAGGGATCACGCGTCTGCAGCACGGTCCAACTGGCGTCGAACGCCTGATCCAATGCCGCAAGCGTCTTGGCGTCATAACGATAAAATCGGGGGGATGGAGAGATCATCGTACCCCTCCTCGCTTTTGCAGGCGGGAGTCTTGATGCTCTCAGCCGCCGGCGCCTGTTGTCGCTGTTACCGGCGATTTATCGAGTGTGCGCCTTTACCGGGTTCATGGCGAGTCGGAAAATTCGATGGTTTCCATTCCGGCGGCACCCGACCCAGACGGCACGATACCTCGGCTCTCGACATCACCTCTGACATCGCGATCAGCGCGTCCGACGGTTTTGCCTCTTGCCCCATTCGATCCAACCCATCGGCGCAATATCGAGGGGAACGTTGCGTAGAGCGTTGATCCAGCGCCGGCCCTTCCTGCGACAGGGGAAGGGAAGCCGGTAGAGACCGAATCCGTCCTCGATGCAGAGGCAAAGATCGGCGCCGGCCGGCGCCTCTTCCATGGGCTTCCAGCCAAGCGGTGTAGGTGTATCAGACAAGGGGAATTTCCTTCCTTGCTCCGCGAGCAGGGTATCGGCCTCGATAGCGTCAGCTGGACCTGCCCGGGTTGGTGAGAGCCGAGTGAACGGCTCTTGGGAGTCGGGGCACTCGCCACTGGCGAACTTCACGCACCGAAACGCATGCGCGCGGTGTCTGCACCGCCGGCCTGCCGTCACGATGTGCCGGTAATGGCCAAACTGTGCGCCTTCCGAACTCGAATAGCCAGAGCTTTTGTGCGGGAGGCGGAGCCAATTTCGCAGCGAGGTTTCCGACCCCTAACCGCTGCGCAAGCGATCCAAGAGTTCGGGCGTGGGATAGCCGTCGGCGGGGAGCCCGTATTTGATCTGCATCGCGCGCACGGCGTCGCGCGTCGAGGCGCCGATCACGCCGTCGATCTTGCCCACGTCGAAGCCGCGCTTCATGAGGATCTGTTGCAGCTCCTTCATCTCCGGCAAGCTCAAGGTCTCGATTGGCCCGTTGCCTTGGCTGAGCGGCGGCGCGCCCGCGAGCCGCGTCGCGTAATAGGCCGCGGTGGTCGAGTAGACGAGGCTTTTGTTCCACTCGAGATAAACGTCGAAATTGGGATAGGTGAGGAAGGCGGGCCCGTTCCGCCCCATCGGCAGATGCAGGCCGACCTGAACGTTGTCGGCCGGGATCGGCTTGCCGCTCGGATAGGTCACGCCGTGCTGCGCCCAGAAGGCGCGCGGCTTCTTGATGGTGACGTCGGCCTGGTCCCAGGGAAGCTCGTCGGGGACGCGCACCTCTTCGAGCCATGGCTGATTGGGCTGCCAGCCGAGCCCGTCGAGATAGTTGGCGGCCGAGGCGAGCGCGTCCGCGGTGTTGCTGATCAGGTTGCGCGTGCCGTCGCCGTCGAAGTCGACGGCGTATTGGTAATAGACTTTCGGCACGAACTGGAATTGGCCGACCTCTCCCGCCCACGGCCCGCGCATCTGCGCTGGCGTCAGGTCGCCGCGCTGGATGACTTTGAGCGCGGCCATCAGCTGCTCGCGGAACTCGTCGGGGCGCCGGCAATCGAAGGCAAGCGTGGCGAGCGAGCGCAGCGTCTCCATGTTGCCCATCACCTTGCCGAAATCGGTCTCGAGCCCCCAGAAGCCGACGAGCACCGGGCCCGGCACGCCGTACTTCTGCTGAATTGCGGCGAAGGTCGCCGCGTTCTTCTTGAGCAGGGATGAGCCCACGCTCAGGCGGTTGCTGTTGACCATGCGGCCCGAGAACTGGAGGAAGCTCTGCGCGAACACCGCCTGGCCGCGATCCTTGGCGATGACGGAGGGATCGTAGGTAAGCCCGTCGAGCGCTTCGGAGGCGACTTGCGGTGAGATGCCTTGCGCGATCGCCTCCTTCTTGAAGCTTGCGAGCCAGGCCGGAAAGGTCGAGGGACTCGCACAGCCCGCGGCGTAGGCAATAGGCGCGGCGGCGCCCGCCGCCAAGATCATCGCGGCGGCGAGGCTGAGAACGGAAGTAACGGCTGAGGTCGAGGCGGAGAAGAAGGCGAGGAGGGAGGGTTTGCGCATGGCCTCACTGTGCCGATGGACGGTGGTCAGTCAAGGGGAGGAGCATGAGTTTTGGACTCAAGACTTTGATTCGGTCTCGAAGGAAAGCTTCGAGGGCAGGATGAGCAAGATGAGGAGAGGAATTGGCCCAAGTAAGGCAGCCGTCCACATCCACCCCAGCCGCGAGCGGCCCTTGCGCGCGGCAAGCACCTGCGCCCCGTAGACCGCAAGAAAGGTGATCCCGAGCGCGATGAGCGGGAGAATGTCGTCCATGAGTGCCGGGCTTACGGATCGCCCTTCTGATAGGTGGCCATAAGCTCGGCCTTGGCGAGCACATGCCCCTCCATCGCCGCCTCGAGGGCAGCCTTGCTGAGCGGCTTTGCCGAAAGCGCCACGTCGAGCGCGTAGAGCTTGTGGAAATAGCGGTGCCGGCCGATCGGCGGGCAAGGCCCGTTATAGGTCGCGTGCTTCCAGTCGTTGAGCCCCTGGACGGCGCTCCCCGGCAACCCATGCCCCGATGCGTCCTCGGCGAGCTCCGACGTTTCGGGCGGAAGGTTGACGACGACCCAATGCACCCACACGACCCTCGGCGCCTTTGGGTCCGGAGCGTCGGGATCGTCGATGACAAGCGCGAGCGATTTCGTGCCCTCGGGAACGCCGGTGAAGGCGAGCGGCGGCGAGACGTCGTCGCCCTCGCACGTGTAGCGCGATGGGATCTTGCCGCCCTGGCTGAAGGCTTTGGAGGTGATCGAAAGAGCCATCGCCGTGCCCGATGCCACGCCGATCGGCAGGACGCCGAGGCCGATGAGAACTGACCCGACCACGAGGAAGCGCGCCGCCTGCGGCTTTTCCATGGCCAACCTAACGCGCGCCCTGCCCTCAAGTTCGCTCGGGCGCCTGCCGGGTCAAGCCTAGTCGGTATGGGGCGGCAGGTCGCCGAGCCTTAGGCGCTCGGCGAGCGCCTCGATGCGCCGCGAGGCCTCGCGCCGGGTCAGGCCTTGCTTGAAGGCCCCGGGCTCGCGCGCCTCGTTGGCAAGCGACTGGAGGTAGGCGGCTTGCGCCCCGGTCATGGGCTCACGCCCGCTGAATTCGCCCGCCGAGAGTTGCTGACTCTCTTGCGGCTCCTGAGCCTTCTTTCTCTGCTGCGTCATCGCAGTCGGTCCCAAAGTCCTTTCTTGCACGTTTCTCGCGATTCTCCCTAAGCGTCACTCTGACAATAATCGATGAAAAGGGCAAGGATTGGGCGCGCTTTGACAAAGGATTGGGCAGCTTTGCGTGGCGAACAAGATATGAGGCGACTTGAGTTGCCCATGTACTGGCTAAGCGGAGTGCAAGTCGCGTTCAGGAGGTGCGCCTGGGATCGACCCACTTGTTCTTGCTGCTATGCAGTAGAATTGCTCGGGCTCTTTTCGCTGATGCGAAATAGCGAAAAATGGCTTGTTTCCATCCTCCGCGGTCAACCTTAACAAGAGAAAAACGCCCATCGCCCCGACATTGCCCCTCAATGACCCTTGCCAAGCCCATTTTTCGCCAACTTGCCCCGTAGCTTACCGCACTGCACCAACGAGTGCGGCCGGCTTGACTCGTCGTCGGCTTTCTAACCCTCCCAAACAATCGAATAAGGAGCACTAACGCATGAAGATGCGAGCCAAGATGATTAGCGTGGGGCTTCTCGGCACAGCTGCGCTGCTACCTATCGATATCGCCAAGGCCGACCAGCTCGGCCATGCCTCCTGGTACTCGCTGCCCGCCAATATCACGGCGAGCGGCGAGCGGATGGATCCGAACGAGCTTACCGCCGCGCACCGCTCTCTGCCCTTCGGGACAAGAGTACTGGTCGAAAATCTCACCAACGGCCGTTCGGTGGTGGTACGCATCAACGACCGCGGGCCGTTCGTTGGCGGACGCATTATCGATCTCTCCAAGGCCGCCGCCCAGAGCATCGGCATGCTCGGCACAGGTACCGCGCAAGTGAGGATCACAACCACCGTGCCTGACGGCGGAAGCGCGCTTGCCGCCCTCGGCGAGGCCACGCTCAAGGCGAAGAAGGGCGTCGAGCTTGCCGCTCAGGCGAGCGCCGATACTGCCCCGCATGCCGCTCTCAAAGCCGTCACCACGGCGCGGCTCGAGGCCAAGGGCCGCCATACCAAGACTGCGAAGGCGACGGCCGTCGCGGCTCTCTCTCCTGACAGGAGCAAGACAAAAGTCGCCGCCGCCTCCATCAAGACCAAGCGCCAGACCGTCGGCCACAGCTCTCAAGGCCGGATCGCGGTCGCATGGGAACCGCCGCGTTACACGAAGAAGATGGCGCGGATTGCGGCTCGAAGCGCCCGCTCAAGCCATGTCGCCGTGTCTTATTCCTATACGTCCGGCACCGCGCACGGCTCTGCGCGCGGGCGGGCGATGGCCAAGGGCCATCCTTACGCGGTCTTCGCGAGCGTTCCCGGTTTCATGCAACCGGCGTCGTGACCGCCTCCCTCTAGGTTCTCAAAATCTGGACCTTGCAGCCGAACGTTCGCGGCTGAAGCCGCTATTTCCGGAGGACCGCTCCCGCAGGGAGCGGTCCCCTTGGTTTCAGACTCGCATCCGCCGGCTCCCCGCAGGCCGTGACGGGTTGCGTCACAACCGCGCATCCTGAGCCCCCCGAGGCAAGCCACGGAAATCGTTGCAAAACAAGAATCCGTCATCAGCGGGTAACCTTGCCGCGCTGCATGGAAGCGCTAGGCAGAACTTGGCGGAACTCGCATAGTCCGCCCGGCGAAAATTGGAAGCCACCACTCGACAGGGGGATCATCATGCTCAAGAAAATCCTGATTGCTGGAGCCGCTCTTGCGGCGCTCGGCGCCTACACGCTCGCCTCTCAGCCGGTCGAAGCCGCATCTTGCGTCGTCGCCACGGGCAAGGGTCGCGGCTTGGATCAGGCCAAGGCCACCGACCGGTCGCTCAAGCACCTCAAGCACGTCGTCAACCACTGGGCGCATAAGAACAAAGACAAGGTGGTGAAGGAAGGCAAGGCTACAACCACCTGCGCCAAGAAGGGCGGCCTTGTGGTTTGCAAGAGTTCGGCTAAAGTCTGCGGCTGACGGAACGCCAATCGAGTCTTTGCGAAGGCGCGGGTGACATAATCGTAACCTGCTCCGGTCAGAGTGAGGGGGGTGACCCGAGGGATGATTCGAATCATCCCGCCCCGCAGCCGGAATGTCAGGTGAACCTCATGCTCTCCGCCCTTCGCAAACTTCTGACGGCAACCGGCGTCTTCGCTGCCGCTGCCATGTCCCTCATGGCCGGCACGGTGAGTGCTGAACCGCAGAACGGCGGCGCCAGCGCCCCGCCGGCGGCCGCCGGTCCCGCCGTCGCAGTCCCGCGCGGCGTGGGCGGCTATTCGATGACGTTGAGCGATATCTGGGGGCCGCCAAAGATGCCCCCTGCTCCCAAGGACTTCGGCCCTGGATTTGATTTTCCGCCTGAACCTCTGAACGGCGGAGTGACCCAGGATCCCTACCCGAATTAGGGATGGTGCGGCGCACGATTGTGGCCCAAACGCGAGCCACATGGGTCTTGCGCTTGGCCCGTTTGCGCTCATACAGTGAGGCGTTTTGCGGGCAGACTGCGAACCCGGGTGGAGAATTGGCCGCGTGCGCTCGTTGAGAGACGGCGCGATTTCTTTCCCCGATTTCTAGACTGGCCTGAACTTTCGCGTGCGTTTTGCACGCGGACAATTGGAAGGGGGAAAGGAGCGTCCCATGCGTCAGACCGGAACGGTCAAGTTCTTCAATCACTCGCGGGGGTTCGGCTTTATTACGCCGGACGATGGTGGCAAGGACGTGTTTCTGCACATCTCGGCCTTGCAGCGCTCGGGCTTGCCGGCGCTCGACGAAGGTGCACGCGTATCGTTCGAAACCGAGCCGGATCGCCGTGGCAAGGGTCCCCAAGCCATCAACGTGCAGCTCGGCGAATAGCTCTCCCCGCAATTCGACTCACGATGTTATCCGGCCCGATAGCGGCGTCGCGAGACGCCGTTGTCGGCCATCTGATTTCTGTGGCGCGCATGGCTTAGGCCCCCACCGACAAGGCGCCGGGTCATGACGATCGACTCCCCGCAAACCGAGACGCGACTGCTTCAGCGCACGCTGGACCGCCTCGCCGAGGAGGAGGCCGCCGCGCTCGAAAGGCTGTTCCATTTCCTCGCCATTCCAAGCATCTCGACCGATCCCGCCTATCATGACAGTTGCGTCGCCGCCGCCGAATGGTGCGCGGACTCTCTGCGCGAGATCGGGTTCGATGCGCGCGTCGAGCCCACGCTCGGCAAGCCGATGGTGGTGGCGCATTGGCGCGCGAAAGAGGAAGGCGATAAGCGCCGGCGCGTTCTGTTCTACGGGCATTACGACGTCCAGCCGGCAGACCCGCTCGACGAATGGGACCATCCGCCCTTCTCCCCTCGCCTCGTCGAAGACGCGCGGCACGGCGCAATGATCGTCGCCCGCGGCGCCTCCGACGACAAGGGTCAGGTGATGACCTTCATCGAGGCGGCCCGCGCCTGGCTCGCCGAGCATGGTTCATTGCCGGTCGATGTCAGCGTGCTCATGGAGGGCGAGGAGGAATCGGGAAGCCCGAGCCTCGCCCCGTTCCTCGCCGCCCACGCCGACGAACTCGCCGCCGACTTCGCGCTCGTCTGCGACACCGGACAATGGGACGAGGCAACGCCCGCCATCACCGCATTTCTGCGCGGGCTTGCTTTTTCCGAGATCACCATCACCGGGCCCTCGCGCGATCTTCACTCCGGCCTCTATGGCGGCCCCGCCCGCAATCCTCTGCACGCGCTCGCGACCATCCTCGCCGCGTTGCACGACAAAGACGGTCGCGTCGCCATCCCCGGGTTCTACGACGGCATCCGCCAGCCGCCAGCCAGCGAGATCGCCGCCTGGCGCAAGCTCGGTTTCGATGCAGCGGCCTTCCTCGGCGGCGTGGGCTTGAGCACGCCGGCCGGCGAGACGGGTTTCGGCATCCTCGAGCAGCTCTGGGCGCGGCCGACGGCGGAGGTCAACGGCATCCACGGCGGCTACGGCGGACCCGGCACCAAGACAGTGATCCCCTCGCGCGCGACCGCCAAGCTCTCCTTCCGCCTCGTCCCCGGCCAGGACCCCGACAAGATCATCGAGGCCTGGCACCGCTTCGTCGAGCAGCATCTGCCGCCCGATGCGGGCGCGACCTACGCGGGCGAAGGCGGATCGCCCGCCGTCGGATTCGATCCGAGCGCGCCAGCATTCCGGGCGGCGTCCCGCGCACTCGAGGCCGAGTGGGGCAAACCTCCAGTGATGATCGGCTGCGGCGCCTCGATCCCGATCGTCGAATCGTTTCGCTCGCAGCTCGGCATGGACGTGCTCCTCATCGGCTTCGCTCTCGATGACGACCGCATTCATGCGCCGAACGAAAAATACAATCTGAAGAGCTTCACCAAGGGCGCGCGCAGCTGGGCACGCATCCTCGCCGGGCTCGGTGCGATGCGATGACGAGGCCGCGCGCGTCTGTCGCCCTCGCGGTCGTTCTCAGCGCCGTTTTGGCCCACGGCGCAATCGCCTTCGACAACAAGCCCGGCGACTTCGACTATTACGTGCTCGTTCTCGGCTGGGCGCCGTCTTACTGCCGGACCGAAGGCCGCTTACGCAACGATGCCGAGTGCGACTCGGGCACGCCGCACGCCTTCGTGCTGCACGGACTCTGGCCGCAATTCGAAAAGGGCTGGCCGGAGAATTGTCGGACGGGAACGCGGACTTGGGTACCGCAAAGCGTCATCGACAACATGCGCGATATCATGCCGAGCAAAGGGCTTGTCATCCACGAATACCGCACGCACGGAACCTGCTCGGGTCTCGACCCCGAGCGATATTTCGCCATCTCACGCGAGCTCTACGAGCGCGTGGCGGTGCCCGAGCGTTTCCGCGCGCCGGGCGCCGAGACGTCTCTGTCGGCCGACGAGATCGAGGCCGCGTTCCTTGGCGCCAATCCCTGGCTCAAGCCCGACATGATTTCGATCAGCTGCCGCGGCGCGAACCTTCTCGACATCCGCGTCTGCTTCGGCCGCGATCTTTTCCCGCGGGCCTGCGGCCCCAACGAGGACCAGAAGCGGCTCTGCAGCACGAGCGCGATCCAGGTTCCGCCTGTGCAGCATTGACGCGTCATGCCGGCCTCGAGCCCGGCATCCAGTGGCATCAGCCACCGCGCCCCCGGCTCTGGATTGCCGGGTCAAGCCCGGCGATGACGTGCTGCGGCGAGGCGTCCTTCTCAGAACCGGTAGATCAGCGAGCCGCGATAGGTGCTGGCATCGGGATCGTAGGTCACCGGGCCGCCCGGATATTTCACCGTCTCGGAGTCGAAATCGGTGAACTGATAGTCGAAACGCGCGCTCCACTTCGGATTGAGCGCGACCTCGGCCCCGCCGCCTGCGCTCCAGCCGAAAAAGTCGGCACTGCCGCCGCTTCCGCCGGGACCCGTGATGGGCAGGTCGGCATTGGCCCACGCGCCGCCGAACGTGCCGAACACGAGAACGCGCGGGGTGATGGCGTAACCGGCGCGCAGCCTGAGATCGGCCATGGTGTTGATATCAGGGCTCGCGAGATTGGCGCCGGCATTGAAGTGCCGGCTGCCGTTGATGTCGGCACCGAGGATGTCGCCTTCGATGCCGATCACGACCGGACCGCTTTGCCAGCTCCACCCGCCGATGGCGCCGCCGAGGACGCCGTTCGAGTCGATCGAGCCGTTCGATTGAGAAAAATCGTAGCTCACCGTCGCGCCGCCGATCGTCCCGCCGAGATACCAGCCCTCGAACACATTCTCGGGCGGCAGCGGCTGCTCATAGACGGGAGGAAGCGCGGGCGGGGGCAAGTCGGCACTAAGAACTGGGCTTGAGGCCGTGGCGCTGGCCGAAAGCACGGCAGCGAAAGCCACAGCCTGGTACAATCGCGTACGCATTACTGGTTCCCTCGATTGGAAGGCTCCGGTCCCGTCGTCGCGCCAGCACGGTGCGCGAACGCATCGTGCCGACCAAGCGCTCACGGCCCCAGGGTAGTGCCCTACCCTGACCCAAGGGTTAACCGAGCACGGAGGCGAAAAAGCGCAAGGTCAACGGCAGGTTAATGACGATCCCAAGGCGGGATCGGGCGGTTGACCGAGGAAAAAGCTCTAGACGGCCGTTCCTTGCGCGCGGAATAAGGCCACGCAGCCTTGCCGTTCGATTTCCACCTTTCCGAACCGTCGCCGCAAACCCTCCGACAAGGACTCGAAATCGTCCTCGCGATTGTTGAACACGCCTTTGCGGTTATAGAGGTCGAGCAACATCCGCGCCGCTCCGTTCGGCGCGATGCCGCGCCCGAGGATGGTCGCTCCGAACAGCACCGCCTGCTGTTTCATCAGCGGCTTGAGATGATCGACCGAAGCGAGCTTCTCGCTCATGCGCCCGGGCAGGCAGTGCAGCACGTAGGTCAGCCCCACGCTGTCGAAGCGCTCGAGATCGGGGGACATTGGCGCGAGCAGATTGGCCTTGCGTTGAGCCGGCGCGAAGCGTGCAAGCCGCCGCGCGGCCCGATCGAGACAATTCTGGTTGATATCGAGCAGGACGAGGCGCTCGAACTTGGGCCCTTGCACGCGATCGAGGAAAAAACCGGTGCCGATCCCAGCTTCGAGATGATGCGTGGAGAGATTGTCGCGATAAAGCTCGACCAATCGGCGCGTGGGACAGCCCCAAGCGAGATGGTTCGACAGCCCGTGCACCACGAGGTCGTACAGGCTCAGCATTGTCGGCGTGTAGATCGCGTGCGCTCGCGCGACCGCGTCCCCGTCGGCTCCGAGCGCCGCCATGAGTCTGTCGTCCAACCGAACTGTCCCTACAGCTTCACCATCACATGGCGTGCGACGGTGTAATCCTCAAGAGCGTACATGGAGAGGTCCTTGCCGTAGCCGGACAGCTTTAATCCGCCATGCGGCATTTCGTTCAAGAAGATGAAATGGGTATTGACCCACGTGCAGCCGTAGCGCAACCGGGCCGCCGTTGCCATGCCGCGCGCCACGTCCTTGGTCCATACCGAGGAGGCAAGCCCGTAATCCGAATCGTTGGCCCATTCGATCGCCTGCTCGGGATCGTCGAAGCGGGTGACCGACACCACCGGTCCGAACACCTCGCGGCGCACGATCTCGTCGCTCTGAAGCGCGTTGGCGACCACCGTCGGCTTGTAGTAGAAGCCGCCGCCGGCGACCTCCTCCCCGCCCACCGTGACGGTCACGTGCTTCTGGCTCGCGGCCCGCTCGACGAAGCCTTTCACCCGCTCACGCTGCGCGGCCGAGATCAGCGGCCCGATCTCGTTGTCGTCGTCGTTGGCGAGGTTGTACTTGATGCTCTTCACCGCCGCCGACAGATCGGCGACGAGATTGTCATAGACCTTCTTCGCCACGTACATGCGGCAGGCCGCGGTGCAGTCCTGCCCCGAATTGTAATAGCCGAAGGTCTTGATGCCCTCGACCACCGAGGCGATGTCGGCGTCGTCGAACACGATGACCGGCGCCTTGCCGCCGAGCTCGAGATGGGTGCGCTTGACCGTGGGAGCCGCCGCCTCGATCACCTTCTGGCCGGTGGCGATGCTGCCCGTCACCGACACCATGGCGACCTTGGGGTGGCTGATCAGCGCCTGACCTACGGTCGGGCCGCGGCCGGCGACGATGTTGACGACGCCCTCGGGGAAGATCGCGGCGATGGTCTTCGCGAGCTTGAGCGTCGAGAGCGGCGTGATCTCCGAAGGCTTGAGCACGATCGTGTTGCCGCCGGCAAGCGCCGGGGCGAGCTTCCAGATCGCCATCATCAGCGGATAGTTCCACGGCGTGATCGAGCCGACGACGCCGATCGGGTCCCGGCGGACCATCGAGGTAAAGCCGGTGAGATACTCACCGGTCGCGAGCGCATGCATGGTGCGCGCCGCGCCCGCGAAGTAGCGAAAGCAGTCCGCGCCGATCGGCATCTCGTCCTGCAGCATGCGGAGCCGCGGCTTGCCGCAATTGAGCGACTCGACAGTGGCGAACGCCTCGGCGTCCTTGTCGATGGCATCGGCGAGCTTGAGCAGGAGGCCGGCGCGCTCGGCCGGCGTGGTCCGCGACCAGGTGCGGAACGCTTTGTCGGCGGCCTCTACGGCGGCGTCGACCTGGGCTTGGCTCGCCTCTGGCACTTCGGCGATCCTGGCGCCGGTACGTGCGTTCAACACCGGCTGCGGCTCGCCGTCTCCCGCGACGAATGTCCCGCCAATCAACATATCGGTATCGAGCATGGACTCTCTCCTCCCACCTCAGGGCAATTGCCGGCTATTTCGATGATCCGCCGATATGCTCGCCTTCGCGCGTCAGATAATACGCGGCGAGGATCGGCACGAGCGTAACGACGATGACGAAGACCGCCACGACATTGGTCACCGGGCGCTGCCGCGGCCGGATCAGCTCCGACAGCATCCAGATGGGCAGCGTCGCCTGCTGACCGGCCGTGAAGGTCGTGACAATAACCTCGTCGAAGGACAGGGCAAAGGCCAGCATGCCGCCGGCGAGCAGCGCGGTGCCGATCTGCGGCAAGATCACGTAGCGGAACGTCTCGAAACCGTTGGCGCCGAGATCCATCGACGCCTCGATGAGGTTGCCCGACAGCCGCCTGAACCGCGCGATGGCGTTGTTGTATACCACCACGATGCAGAACGTGGCGTGTCCGAGCACGATGGTCCAGATCGAGAAGTCGATCCCCATGATGTCGAAGGCCGATCGGAGCGAGATGCCGGTGATGATGCCGGGCAGAGCGATCGGAAGGACGAACAGCAGCGATATCGTCTCGCGGCCGAAGAACCTGGCGCGCGACAAAGCGGCCGCGGCGAGCGTGCCGAGGATGAGGGCGAGGACGGTGGCGATCGCCGCGACCTCGAGCGAGAGATAGAGCGGCGGCCAGATGTCCGGCCGGTCGAACCACGCCACCTCGAACCATTTGGTGGTATAGCCGGGCGGCGGAAACTGGAAGCTCTTCTCCTCGGTGGTGAAGGCGTAGAGCACGATCAGCGCGAGCGGCAGATGCAGGAAGAGGAGTCCCGCGATCGCCGCGATGCCCAAGCCGAGCGGCCTGGTCTGGGTCGCGTCAGAGGACATCGAACGCCCCCATGCGCTTGGCCATCCACAAATAGAAGCCCATGATCACCATGGGAACGACGGTGAAGGCGGCGGCGAGCGGCACGTTGCCCGCCGTGCCCTGCAGCGTGTACACCGCCTGCCCGATCATCAGCCGCGAATTGCCGACGATGGTCGGCACGATGTAGTCCCCGAGTGTCAGCGAAAAGGTGAAGATCGAGCCGGCGATGATGCCGGGCAGCGCGAGCGGAAAGATCACCGTCCAGAAGGTCTGGCGCGGATGGGCGCCGAGATCGGCCGCGGCCTCGATGTAGTTGACCGGCACACGCTCGAGCGCCGCCTGGATCGGCAGGATCATGTAGGGAAGCCAGACATACACGAACACGAGGAACGTGCCGATATAGCTGAACGAGAGCGACGGCCCGCCGATGGTCGGGAGCGCGAGAATGCCGTTCAGCAGCCAGGAAAGATGCAGGCCGTTGGCGAGCCAGGTGAGGATGCCTTCCTTGGCGAGGATCAGCTTCCACGCGTAGATCTTGACGAGATAGCTCGACCACAACGGCATCATCACCGCGAGATAGAACAGCGCCTTGGTCCAGCCGCGCGCATAACGCGCCGCGTAATAGGCGATCGGGAAGGCGATCACCGCGGCGGCGAGCGTGACCAGCGCCGACATCATGACCGTGCGCAGGATGATCTGGAGATTGGCCGTCTCGAACAGCTGGGCATAAGTCGAGAGCGTGAATTCATGGACGATGAGACCGGAATAGTCGTCGAGCGAGTAGAAGCTCTGCAAGAGAAGCGCGAACAGCGAGCCGACATAGACCACGCCGATCCACAAGAGCGGGGGCAGAAGCAGCAGGAAGGTCAGAAGCTTGGGCCGCGTGAAGAAGACGTCGGAGATCTTGTCGAGGACGCCGCCTTCCCCCTCGTTGATCGCGACGTGGCTCATGCCGCATCCTCCATGGTGACCATGGCCGACTTGGGCCAGATCAGCCGCACCCGGTCGCCCTGCTCGAAGCTCGCCGCCTCGTCGGTGGGGATTTCGGTGTGGATGCGAAGCTTGCCGCATTCTACGCTGAAGCGCGTGACCGAGCCCTGGTAGGAGATCATTTTGATCTCGCCGTCGGTCGAGGCGTGGCCTTGCGGCGGCTTGGTGTCGGGCGGGAACACGCCGATCCGCTCCGGCCTCAGGCTCGTCCACTTGGCCGCTCCGCCGTGGCTCGCGGCGAACTCGGGCGACAGCACGTTGGACGATCCGACGAAGTCGGCGACGAAGCGCGAGCGCGGCTTCTCGTAGATGTCTTGAGGCGTGCCGACCTGGATAATCTTGCCTTCATTGAAGATGGCGACGCGATCGGCCATCGACAGCGCCTCGCCCTGGTCGTGGGTGACGAACACGAAGGTGATGCCGAGCTTCTCCTGCAGCGCCTTGAGCTCCTCTTGCATCTGCTCGCGAAGCTTCAAGTCGAGCGCACCGAGCGGCTCGTCGAGAAGGAGCACCTTCGGTCCGTTGACGAGCGCGCGGGCGAGAGCGACGCGCTGACGCTGGCCGCCGGAAAGTTGTCCGGGCCGGCGATGCTCGAAACCCTTGAGCTTGACCATGGCGAGCGCGTCTTTTGCCTTTCTCTCGCGCTCGGCCTTGGGCATGCCCTTGATCCTGAGCCCGTAGGCCACGTTCTCGCCCACCGTCATGTGCGGGAAGAGCGCGTAGTCCTGGAACACGGTGTTGACGTTGCGCTTGTAGGGCGGCACGCCCTCCGCGGTCTCGCCGAAGATCTCGATATGGCCCTCGTTCGGCTGCTCGAAGCCCGCGATTAGACGTAAGCACGTGGTCTTGCCCGAGCCGGAGGGCCCGAGCATGGCGAAGAACTCGCCTTCGGAGATGTCGAGCGTGACCCCGTCTACGGCCCTGACCTGGCCGAAACGGCGCGAGACATTGACGAATCTAACCGCAGCCGGCATGGGTCGCGCCGTAGCATGAGCGGCCCCACTCGACGGAGTGGGGCGCGCTCGTTGTTGGACGCATCACTTGCCGAGGATGGCGATGTAGTCCTTCGCCCATTGCGAGTACGGGACGCAGCTGCCCTCGGCCTCGCACTTCGCCGTCGGCGTGCGCCAGAACCAGATCTTGTCGAAATTGTCGAAGCCGTTTGTGGCGCAACCGGTGTCGGTCAAGAGCTCGTTGCCTTTGCAGGCCGCTGGCACCGCCGGCACCGAGCCGAACCACGCCGCGACATCGCCCTGCACCTTCGGGCTCAGCGAATGTTCGAGCCATTTGTAGGCGCAATTCGGGTGCTTGGCCTCCGCATGCATCATGGTGGTATCGGCCCAGCCCGTCGCCCCTTCCTCAGGGATGGTCGAGGCCACCGGCTTCTTGTCGGCTTCGAGGAGGTTGACCTGATACGGCCAAGATGAGGACGCCACCACGCCTTCGTTCTTGAAGTCGTCGACCTGCACCATGGCGTCGTGCCAATAGCGGCCGACCAGCGCGCGCTGCTTCTGCAGCAACGCGATCACTTCCTTGTATTGATCGGGCGTGAGCTCGTAGGGATTGGTGATCTTGAGCTCGGGCTTCGTTTTCATCAGATAGAGCGCGGCGTCGGCGATGTAGATCGGCCCGTCATAGGCCTGCACGCGGCCCTTGTTGCTCTTGCCGTCGGGAAGGGTCTGCTCCACGAACACGACGCCCCAAGTCTTCGGCGCCTCCTTGAACACATCGGTGTTGTAGGCAAGCACGTTCGGACCCCATTGATAGGGAACGCCGTAATGTACGCCGTCGACCGTGTGCCACGGCGCATTCTGGAGACGCGGATCGACCGTCTTCCAGCTCGGGATGAGGTCGACATTGACCGGCTGCACCTTCTTGCCGGCGACCAGCCTGAGCGAGGCGTCGCCTGAGGCGGTGACGAGATCGAAGCCGCCCTGGTTCATCAGCGTAACCATCTCGTCGGAGGTGGCCGCGGTCTTGACGTTGACCTTGCAGCCCGTCTCCTTCTCGAAGGCCGTCACCCAGTCGTAGTTCTTGTCGGTCTCGCCGCGTTCGATATAGCCGGGCCAGGCGACGATATCGACCTCGCCTTCGCCCTCGCCGACGGCCTTCGGCATCTCGGCATAGGCCGTACCGCCAAGCGCAATGAGAGCGACGGCAGTTGCTAGGACATGTGTCGTGGGCTTCATTCTTTGTCTCCTCAAACGAGATACGACTGTCCCCTCAAACGAGGCGCGAGCGACCATAGATTTTCGGATGATGGGTTTGGACAGGACGCGCAACCCCCCGATAAACCACGAGGAATGTTAGTCCAGCGCGCAGCCGCGCGCCACAGGAAAGCGATCGTTCCGCCGCATGTGCGGCGGCTTCGCGCAATCAAAATCATTTGTGCAGCGCCATCATCTTGGCCAGATCGGCGGCGGCACGATTTCCGCTCTGCACGCCGCCGTTCATGAAACCGAGGAAGTCGCTGCTGGTGTGTTCTCCGGCAAATTGCAGGCACCCGTCGAGAGCGGGTTCGGCAGCCACTTCCAGCAACGTAGTGTATTGGCCCACTTTGGCACTCGCGTAGCTGCCGAGCGTGAAGGGATAGACTGCCCAGAACCACGAGGTGACCGCATTCGGATCGAGGCTGTCGGCCATCTTCGGCGACATCTTGGGAAGATCGGCGCGGAAGGCATCGACCGCCGCCTTGGCATCGGTGAGCCCCGGCTTGGCGCCGAGAAAATTGGTGATAATGCCCGCCTCGCCCGGCTGGGCGCGGCTCGTCTCCCACAGATTTTGGAAACCGAGATCGGAATAGAACGTGCCGTTCGACGGCCCAGGCAAGCCGGAGTCGGGGCTGCGCCACACGCGCGACGTTGTGCCGTTCATGACCTTAGCGCTGATGCCGTAGCCGAGCTCGCGGATACATTTCAGCTTGTCGGCGCCAAGATTGAGGCTCTCCAGCCCGGTGACTTGGCGGAGCTTGGTGAACGGCAGAGCGAGAATCACGGCATCGTAGCTCACCTGCTGGGCGCCGCCCGGCGCATCGAAGCTCATGACGATCTGCTTATCCTTGTAGTCAAGCGCCGTGAGCGCGAAGCCCTGCTTCATCTCGATCTTGCCCTGAAGCGCGTTCACCAGCGCCGTGATCAGCGCCGACGATCCGCCCTTGATGCGATAGATCTCGTCGCTCTCGCCGAACATCGAGAAGGGCTTGCTGAGATCGGTGGTGATGAAGTCCACCATGTTGAGGCTCGACTGATCCTTGGTCTCGAGCCCGTATTCGATGTTGTAGGCCACGTCGAGCAGGTCGATCGCCCAGTCGTCGGTCTTGCCGCGAAACTGTTCGAGATAGTCCTTGAGGCTCATCTCATCGAGCTTGCCCGCATAGGCCGTCCAGTTGTCGTGCTTGTCGGTCAGCTTGTCGGCGTCCTTGGCGATTTGCTTGGCGATCGGGACAAAGGCGCCGCTCTTTTTCGCCGGATCGACCATGTCCTTGGGCGTGTGGAATTGGCCCTTGAAGAAATAGAGGTCGTCGCCACCCTCGGTGGTGAGGTTCTGCATCTCGACGCCGAGTTCCTTGCCGAGCTGCTGGAGATCCTCATGATCGGTGTCGACGAACTCGCCGCCGAGCTCGCAGAACATGCCCTTGTAGAAATCGTACTGGGTGTACATGCGGCCGCCCCAGCGGTTGCTCGCCTCGAACACGACCGGCGCGGCGCCCGCTTTATACAGACGGTAGGCCGCGGTCAGCCCGGCCACGCCGCCGCCGACAATGGCGACCGTCTTCGGCCTCGGCGTCTTGTGCCGCTCCGGCTTCTTGGCGTAAGCGCTCCAGTCGGTCATCGGCGCCAAGGCGACGGCGCCGGCCGCCGCCGCCGAGAGCCGCAACAAGCTCCGCCGCGTCAGCGCCGACGATCGCGGAAACACGATGCCGTCCTCATAGGCTGCTTGAACGAGGGCTTTCTTTACGGCGGCAAACAGCGGCGTGCGCGACATGACTGACACCAGGGCGTTGCGAAGAAGGAAGGGTTCCTTGCAAACGAAGCAATCTCAGGTTTGGCAGGAGGCGTCGTCCGGCCGCGGCCGTTAGGGCGGCGTAATCAGCGCATCGCGATGCGAGAAGCGGCGAGGCATCGTCAGCACCCCCGACGAATTCGACGGTGTAGAATATAGCAGACGGCTGGCTTGCTGAAAAGGCGCAAGCATTGGCCGAGCCCCGCTTACGGCAACAGGCAGGAGGCGGGCAGCGGCCGGCTCGTCACCTCCCTGAGCACGAAGCTCGACTTCAGTCGTGCCACACCCGGTAGGCGCGAAAGCTGTTCTTTATGGATGCGCTCGTAATCGGCGAGGTCGCGCGCCATGACGGTGACGAGATAGTCGTCCTCCCC
>NZ_DASRGO010000039.1:0-5720 GCF_035650995.1 Methyloceanibacter sp.
GCCCGCGTGTAGGCAGGGCTCGCCGCCTCGGGTTCCCCGGTCACTTGCGCGCGCCCCGACCAGAAGCCGACCAGGACGAAGAAGGTGATGAGATAGGCGGTGAAGGTGTCGGAGACGCCGGTCAGCCCGTCGAGGAACTCCCGATTGGTCTTGGGGTGGAAGTCTTGCGGCAGCTCGATATTGACCACGAGCAGCGTCATGGCGAAGGCGAAGACGCCATCGGTCAGCGCCTCGAGCCGGCTCTTCGGGATGAAGCGCGCTTCCTCTTTCTGCTCAGACAAGCGCTGCCCCCGCTCGGCCGCCCTCGCGATTCGCGCAAACGTCCGCCATCCTCGGCCCGAAGTTCCGTTCCGGTCAACTCGCGCCCGCGCGTTATCCCTCCCGTTCACCAGGGCTCCGTCATCCCGGCGAAAGAAGGTGCAGAGGCGCTTGCTCGGTGCTTGTTGCCCCCGGCTTGCGCCGGGGCGGCGAGTTCGCGGCTGCTTATCCCCGGTCCTCAAGCGCCGGTTACAATGCATCCACCTCGTCCGCTGAGGGGCGTTCTCGCGAGGCGTTGCGAAAGCGGGACGAGGGGCGGCGCCTGCGGGCTTCGTCGCAACGAAGCGCTCGGGCGGCAACGGAGCTCCCCCCGGACCCAATAAGAGGTCCTGCCAGGAGCTGGCTGACGACTTTGCGTCATGCGTTACCGGGCCGGTCGGCCTTCGGCAGCGGCTGGATGCAAAGGAGAAAGCGGGGCCCGGTGCCGTAGTGAGAACGCCGCGAAATAAGCATGCGCTCGAAGGGCGCGGAAGCTGCG
The DNA here is from genome assembly GCF_035650995.1 of Methyloceanibacter sp. GTDB lineage: Bacteria > Pseudomonadota > Alphaproteobacteria > Rhizobiales > Methyloligellaceae > Methyloceanibacter. Next base: position 797 of record NZ_DASRGO010000039.1, read on the forward strand.
TTATGCGCTCAAGTAGCGCAAGGCGCGGTAGCGCACCCAAAAGAGCGCTTGCTGGCGCGCCGGGAGGCGCCCGCCGTGTCTCCCAAAAGGAACACGGACACCATAGGTTTGCGCTTTTCGGCGCGCCGTCCCCTCCCTCGGATCGAGCCCGAGGGCAAGCCGGGGGAACGTTCTTTGACATGACCTCGCGCGTCAACGCGGCGAGGCGATAAATCCTGCCCGGAGGGATGCGCGCCACGAACGGCGTGGGCGAAAGATGTCGTTGCGAGAATTGTGCGGTGCGGGGACGAGGTGGGGGCCGCGGCGCTCGCCAGGTGCTTGAAGACGAGCGCCGCGGGTTCGCAGGGCGGAGGGGCTGGGGGGTTGGAGAGCCGCCCTGAATCTGCCTAGGGCCGGAGACCCGCCATCAAGGCTCTATTCACGGCCGGAGACCGGGTGGGAGCCTCCGCAGCGTCATGCTTCTCGTGCCATTTCGGCCCGGGCCCGCGCATGTAGTGCAACTCGGGCCGATAGGGGTCGAACAACGCCTTGCTCAGCGCCTGCCAGGTTGCCGACACCGCGGTCTGCGACGCGCCGGCGGACTGAGTCATTTCCCTCGCTTTTGCCATCTCGCTTACCGGTCAATCTCTGTTACAGGGTGTTTCAAACGATCATTTGAAATTCAAACACTCGTTTATGACCAAAGCGTGACCGTGGGCGGAGCCGGCGGGAAAATTGTGGGGGACGAGAGGTCGCGAGGCCCGCGATTGCACGGGCGGGGGGATGCGGCTAAAGTGAATTCAAACGACTGTTTGAATTTGTTGGCGAGGCAGATGTCCAGGCCATCCGACCATACCAGGCAGCAGATCCTGAAGGCGGCGATCGCGCTGTTCGCCGAGCGCGGCTACGACGCCACCAGCATCCGGGCCATCGTCGCCAAGGCGCGCGTCAACCAGGCGGCGATCAGCTACCACTTCAAGGGCAAGGAGGGCCTGTACGGCGAGGTGCTCAAGGTCGCCTTCGACGGCTATCTGAGGCTCGACACCTTCGACCTCGAGACGCTCAAGGAGCTGCCGCGCGAGGAGGCCCTGCGCCGTTTCGTGCACCAGCAGCTGCGGCCGCTCTTGGCCCGCGATCAGGTGAGCCGCTATATCAAGATCTTCGCCTGGGAGAACGTGCGGCCGAGCAAGGTGCTGACGAATTTCGTCAAGACGGGCGCGATGCCGTTTCTCGCCAGCGCCATCGAGCTGGTGCGCCGCTTCCTGCCGCCGGAGACCTCGGAGCAGGACGCCATGTGCGCCGCGCTGTCGCTGATGGGTCAATGCAGCGTGTTCGTGCGCAATCGCGAGCAGTTCATGAAGCCGCCGTTCAGTCTGAAGATCGACGAGGCCTTTGTCGCCCGTTTGACCGACCTCATCAGCGAACTCGCGCTTAAGGGCATGGCGGGGGCGCGATGAGTGCTCCCTCGGGCGGTCGAAGCTCCGCCGCCTCACTGCCAAAGGTCTTTTTTGAGCTCGGCCTCCTTGAGACATTGCTCGCGCAATTGGTTGATGACGCCGCCGATCTGCGCATCGACCCAGGCGTTGAAGATTGCCTGCTGAGACATGCCGCGAAGCTGGCCTGCCACCTCGGATTTCAGATACGAGGCGAGCGCGGGCGAGACGTTCATTTGCTCAAGCACCAGGAACATGTACTTGAAGCCCTTGTAGGTCGGGTTGCCGGCGTCGTTCTTGAGGAAAGCGAGCGAGAGTTCTTGCCGCTCCCTCGCACTCAAGCGTCCGATGATCCTCCTGATCAGGAGCACCGCAACTTGAACGGAGCAGGCGCGGGCGTTGGTCCCTTCGACTTGCCCCCGCCGCACGAGAGCCAATTCTCCCATTCGCTGCCGCAACGAGGGCAGCACCCCATGCGGAAAGCCGCAAAAGAGCAGCCTGAGGCAATCGTCGACGGCTTTTCTGTAGGCGCGGTTGTGCGCGCGACGAACAGCTTGCTGGTTGAGGAATGCCTGTAACATGTGTCCCACCCCCCGAGGAACGCATGCGACTTGGACACGACGTGCTACTGGAGTTTCGTGTCGATGAACCGGGCAACGCCGCAACCGGGCAAAGGTTCCTGGCGTGCAGGCAAATTGCTCGCTGAGGTCCGGGCGCTATCTCTCGCTATCGCGACGCCGCCGACGTGCATCGCGGCCTCTTCCCCGGACCGGCTCGGCGAGCGATCATGCCGGGGGTGTGGATAAGTTCAGGATTTCCAAGTTTGGTCATGCCGTGATGCTATGCTGAAGCAAGTGGGGGAACTGACCTAAAACAGCAATGACTTCAAGCAGTACCGACCTGAAGAAGGCCCTTCAGGAGAACCTGAAGCTGAGACGGGAACTTGCGGCCGAGGTGGCCGAAGCGAAGGGGGATAGGCTCGCGCCTCTCCGCCTCTTCGTGGCGCGACTTCTCGGCGCCTTCCGCTACGCCCTGTTCGGAAGGGTCAAATCGAGGCCCGTGTCGGCCCCTGCCGCCGCGCCGGTGTCGCCGCCAAAATCGGCGCTTGCTGGGCGGCCTGACCTGAAGAAGAGGCTGGTTGCACTCGACGATGCGCGCGAGCAGCAGACCCACCGTCTCCAGCAGCTCGATCGGCAGACCGATCCCGGCGAATGCCGCCAGAGGGCGCTCGAATGCGTGCGGCGGGCGCAGTCGACGACGGACCCCGAGGCCAAGCGGATCTGGTCGGACCTCGCCAAAACGTGGCTGACCTTTGCCGCCGATCTCGAGGCGAATGAGTGCCTGTTCGATGAATGGGGCAAGCCGCGGGCCAAGGCTGAGCGACTGTCGAGCGGCGGTTAGCCGCGCCGGTCGGGTGCCTCAGCGAAGGGATTCTCCGGCAGACGACATCATGGGACAGCCGAGCGTCTTCTCGAACGCCTTGATGAGGTCCTCGCGGTTGCTCGCCGTGATGTAGAGCCCGCCTGTCTCCTCGGCCAGGCATTTCACGTCGAGGATGCTCTGCGCCCCGGTCCAGCTGAAGCCCTTGAGCTGATAGCCGATGACGTCGACGGTCAGGTCGCGGCTGTTGGCCTTGAGCCATTTGCCGAGCTCGCACGGCGCCCCGCCGCAGGTTTCCTCGCCGTCGGTCAAAAGTACGACGACGCCCTTTTCGGTCCGGTAGTTGAGCACCTCGGCGGCCTGCTTGACGGCCGCAACGAGCGGCGTCTTGCCGGCCGGATTGAGGGCGTTCACCGTGCTCATGATGCGGTCGGCCGCGTTCGGGGCGGGCGGAAAGGCGAGATCGACGTTGCATTGCCCATATGGCCCTGGGCCGTAGGTGATGAGACCGATCTTGCGGAACCGGGTGACCCCGGGCAGCACCTCGGCCAGCGCCTTGCGGACCTCGTCGATCCGCGTCTTATCGCTGAACAGCCCCTGCACGGTATTGCCGGCCATGGAGCCCGAGGCGTCGAAGACGATCATCGCGTCTTCGGTGCATGGCGTCCTTGGCTCGTCAGGTCCCTGCGCCGCAGATCCGGCGATGGCCGCGACGAGCGCAAGCGCAACGGACCGCATGCCGTGAACGGGCCTGGTCATCCCCCGACTTTAGCCCAGACGGAGCGCCTTGCAGAGGCGCCCCGTGGCGCGCGGCGCACGTGCATTTGAGGTTTTTCCACCCGCGTTTTCGGAGTAATTTGATGCGCCGCCGAGGGAGCCGGAACGGGGGTTCCATGCTGCCTGAGCGCCGATCTCACGCGCTTGCCGCGATCGCATCGCCGCTGATCGCCTGCGCCCTTGTGTGCTTCCTTTTTGTGCCGGCGCGCGCCGGGGCCGAGGAGGCGCCCTCCGCATGCGATGAATTCGGGCTCGCGTTTCTCGCCTCTCCGATCGCGCCGTGGCAGGGCGCGCCGCTGCGCGTCATCTTCGCCACGGAAAAGCCGCTTGCCGGCGAACTCGTTCTGATCGCGCCCAAGGGAAAGGTCGCCGCCCAATCGCCCGACAGGCAGGGCGGGCCGCCCTATTTCTGGTACGCCGAAATCGCTGCGCCGGAGGCCGGCACGTGGCAGGCGAAGCTCACGCGCGAAGGCGCCGCACCCGAATGCCGCGAGGTCATCCGCGAGATCGTGGTCGAGCGCAAGCAGCCGCGCAGCCCGCGCGCCGGAAAGGGCGTCTGGCCGTTGCGCGGGCAATGGAATCGCGAGACCGAAAATCTCTACTCGGCATGGATCGAGAAGCTGTTCGACGCGCCGCTCGACCAGGAGCTCACCTGGAAGGCGATGGACGAGGTGCTGCACGATCGGTCGCGCAATGCGCTGTTCGACCATCTCGGCCTGCGCGAGGACCAGAAGGGGACGATCATCCAACCGGATTGCGCGGACGTTCCCTACTTCCTGCGCGCCTATTTCGCCTTCAAGCTGGGATTGCCGTTCGGCTATGCCAAATGCACGCGCGGCGACGGCGGGGTGCCGCCCCGGTGTCCGCAGTGGTGGAACATCCTGAACGAGGAGCCGCCGCCGGCGGTCGATGCCAGCGGCAGCAACGGGATGGTCGAGCCCGCGGGGTTCTTCGGCATCTTCGGCCCGCCGGAACCGGGCCCAAGCCTGCGGCGCAAACGGCTTCCGCAGAGGCCGAAAGGGCTCGTGCCGGGGTTCGAATACTATGTGACGCGGACGGTCGCCGACGCCGTGCAATCCGGCAATGGCCGGACCGCTGCCGACGACGACAACACCGATTATTATCCGGTGGCGCTGACCGAGGACACGTTGCGTCCCGGAACGATCTACGCCGATCCTTACGGGCACGTTCTCATTCTCGTGAAGCGCATCCCGCAGTCCGGCACGGGAGCCGGGGTGTTTCTTGCCGTCGACGGGCAGCCCGACGGAACGGTCGCGCGCAAGCGGTTCTGGCGGGGCAATTTCCTGTTCGCGCAGGATCCCTCGATCGGCAGTCCCGGATTCAAGCGCTTCCGC
>NZ_DASRGO010000040.1:0-3319 GCF_035650995.1 Methyloceanibacter sp.
CCGAGCTTGCCGATCAAGGCATGAAGGCCTTGCGCAACGTCGTCCGCCATTGCCGGCCCCGACTCGGCGCGCGGACCGCTCGCGCCGATGCCAGGCCGGTCGTACATGACGACCCGCATGCACGAGGACAACGACTTCGCCACCTCCGTGAAACTGTCGAAAGGCTCTCCGAGCCCCGATTCAAAGATGACGACGGGGCCGTTTCCGCCGAGTTCCTCGACCGCGATCGTCTCGTTGCCCACCTCGACCTGCCTTATTTCAGCCGACGCGGGCTGGGCCAGGCCACACGCGCCTGCGGCGAGAAGCGTGACCAGGGGAAACCACGAGACGCGCAGGCGCCTGGAACGTAGCGCAAGCACCTCTAACTCATCGCGATTTGCCATGCAGGGACGCTAGCATCGCGTCTCATCGCCTCACAATCCGCGGTCCGGCAGAAATCCGCCGTTTGTGCGATGCACAATTTATGTTGCAGTGCACAATAATCTGCGCTATAAGACTCACCAGCCCCGGTTTGCCACTCCTTCCAACCCCTTCTCCCTGGGGCCTAACGAGGTGACGCAATGAACACGTTCGATCCACACGCCGCCGCCGAGATGGCGCGCGAAGCCTATCGCAAGACCATTGCCCAGTTCGAACCCGCGGCGCTTGAGGCCGCGATTCCGGAAAGCGTGCGCACGCTCGCCGAGAAGACCGTGACCGAGACGCGGGCCGTCTATGAGCGCTCCAAGACCGCGCTCGACGCCGGGCTCGATGCCGTCGAGAAGGCCCTCGACGCGGCAGGGCAGGGTGCTACCGCGTTCAATCGCAAGGTCATCGACATCGCCCAGCGCAATGTAAATTCAGGCTTCGACCTCGCCAAGAGCCTGGCCGGCGCAAAGACCGTCGCACAGGCCGTCGAATTGCAGACCAGCTATTGGCAGAAGCAGGTCGGCGCCTTGTCGGCGCAAGCCGAGGAACTGACCGCACTGTCGACGAAAATTGCCGCCGACACCGTCGAGCCCATCAAGGCGCAAATCGGCCGCGGCCTGAACTAAGTCGCGCGTAGAGCTCCTCATGCGAGCTCGGAGCAAAAGGGGCCGGTCCTCCTCCTCCCGCCGGCCCCTTAGCTTTTGTTTGCCTTCCAGGCGCGACGGACCGACACTGCCAAGTAAGACGGACCAGCGGGCGATAAAGGCGACACCTGCGCCGCCGCCGGAGGCATGAAGCCCACGCTGGTGCATTGCTACACGGAGAGAAAAATGATGGCTCCGACCCCAATGACCCAAGCACTTGATCTTCTCGAGGCCGCATGGCGCCGCACCGCGGTGCTGAATCGAAAGATGATCGGCCTCGCCCACAGCAATCTGAGATTCGGTTTTGAGCTGGCACGCGCCAAGACGCTTTCGGATGTCCTGAGCTTGCAGGCGGACTATTGGCAAAAACAATGGGACGTATTTCAAGCCGAAGATGCCGGCAACGAGCCCTCTGAGACCGCTGAGGCACGGCATGCCGAGAAGAGCGAGCGGCGGCGTGTCGAGGGGGCATCGGCGCAGAGACCTGTGGAGAGCGCTGCGCGCGTTGCGCAGGCAAAGGAGGCGCAGTCGGCTAAGCCGCCGAAGGCCAGGGCAGACGACGCGGCTGCGGCAGAGAACGCCGAGGCGGCGCCACCCAGTCGCGAACAGAAGCTCGTAGCTCCGCAAACCGAAGCCAAGGTGCCAGCGGGCCTGGTCAAGGCAGCTATTCCTGAGACGGTGGTAGCGGAGGTTCCCGAGAAGCCAACGCGAAGGCCCGCACAAAAGTCGGTGCCGAAGGCGCTGCCTCCGGATCGCCAGGTTGAAAAGAAAAGCGCGAAAGGCCGAGCGAAGCCCACGCAAGATCGTCAAACATCGAACGAAGCACGCGCCTCCGAACGGAAGGCCCGTGCCCGCGAGCGCAACGCCGTTTCTCCGAGCGGCGCGGGCAAGATCCAGTTCGGCATGCTCGATGGAAACGCTGTCCGCTTCACCAGCGCGGAAGCCTGGGCGTGGCGCGAAGGAGCGTGGAAGCGGGTCCCCGTGGACGAAGTGCAGTCCGAGGCCGTCGTCCTCAGCCAGGCGCGCTTCGACAAGCTCTACCCGGACGTTCCCGAGCTTCCTGCGTCGGCCTTTCAGCCGAAGGGAAAGCCCGAGCGGTAGCCGGCGGCGAGTTGCGAACGACATTTCCTCGCTCGGCGGTTCGGCGCGCGGTCGTCCACGTCCTGCAAGGCCTCGCGGCAAGGCTTAAATAGCAGATGCCATCGAATGCGTTCGGCGAACGCCGAGACGCGTTTTCAGCGGCGAACGCGGAGTGCAGAAAGAGGAGGAAACCATGTCCAAATCGACCCTCATTGCGGCCTTGATCACGCTTACGGCCCTCTCCCCCGCCTACAGCGTACCGCGGGAATGCACCGAGGCGCACATGAAGGAGATGGACGCCATGATCGCCAAGATGACCGACATCACTAAAAAGAAAGAGGCAGCGGCGGCCCTCAAGCTGTCGAAAGCCGAGATGCACAAGGGGAACATGGAAGGCTGTATGAAATATATGATCGAGGCGCATACCGCGATGCTCACCGCGCGCACGAAATCGCAGTAACGTCCAGCCTCAATCGTTGCTCTGCCGCAATGCAGCGTTCGACGCTGCGCGACATCCTCTGTTAACGCAACTCATGCAAGGCTGCCCGCGTTGAAGGCCTCGCCGGGGCGCGGTCCCGAGGGGCCTCGCCACGAGGCGGCTCGCATTGGCGGGCAGGACAACTACGCATGAGGACTCCGATGATTGGCAATCGTATGCGCGTCTTGGCTCTCTCGACGGCTCTTCTCGCTTTCGCCGCGCCGGCATTTGCTTCGCCCTTCGACGGAAGCTGGAAGATGGTGCTGACCACCACCAACGGCCACTGCGGCATCATCAATATCGGCGTCGCCGTCGCCAGCGGCCACATCTCGGCGACGAGCGGCCGCTTCGTCATGCACAAGATCTTCCTCGACGGCCGCATCTCCGGCTCTGGTGCGACCAAGATCAACGGCGTGGCGGGTCCGCGCCAGGCAGTCGGCATCGGCAAATTCACCAAGGTCAAGGGGAGCGGCAACTGGCACGGCACCGGGCCGTCGGGCGTCTGCTCCGGAGTGTGGGTCGCCGATCGCGCCTGATCCTTGCTCCTCGTCATCCTTGCTCCTCGTCGGCCGGCGTCCGCCTTGGCCATGGCGATCCTCAGCAATGGGGCCGGAACCGAAGCCCACCGAGCCCCATTCTATGGGCATGGCCGGACACACAACCGAGCACTCCCATTTCTCTGGCCTTGTCAGCGAACAGGGGCCGAGAG
>NZ_DASRGO010000041.1:0-26271 GCF_035650995.1 Methyloceanibacter sp.
CGCCGACCTTATCGGCCGTTGGCCTTTTGGCAAAGAGTAGGGCACAAGTCGCTTCCCATGACGTCGTCCCGCCACCTTATTCACCGCGACGCCCATCCGCACCGGAGGCTGGAAGCCATCGGACTGATGATTCTCGCCACCGCCTGCTTCGCCGCACTCGATTCGACAGCCAAATATCTTGTCGGGATCAAAGGCGTTCCGGTCGCCGAGGTGACGTGGTTCCGCTTCGCCGGCCACGTCGTGTTCAGCGCCCTCGTACTCTGGCCCTTCGCTTTTAGGCCCACGCTCCGTTCGAAGAAACCTCTGGTGCAGATTGTGCGCTCGGCCCTGATGGTGGTGACCACGGGATTCAACTTCATTGCGCTGCGCTATCTCCAGCTCGATCAGACCGTCACTATCTTCTTCCTGACCCCGCTTCTGGTGGCTGCACTCGCGGGCCCCCTGCTCGGCGAATGGGTCGGCTGGCATCGCATGCTTGCCATCGTCGCGGGTTTTTTCGGGGTGCTGCTCGTGATGCATCCGGGCTTCGGCACCGTGCATTGGGCGATGCTGCTCGTGCTGGTGGCGACGTTCGGCTATGCGCTCTACAACCTCGCCACGCGCTACCTCGCGGCGTTCGATCCGCCTGAAGTCACGCAGACCTTCACGCCGCTCGCGGGGTTCGTCGCGCTCGCGCCCTTTGCCCTCTCGGCATGGCAATGGCCGCACGACGCGAAGACCTCGCTGCTGCTGGCCTCGCTCGGCTTCTGGGGCGGGCTCGGGCATTGGCTTTTGATCCTCGGCCATCGCATCGCGCCCGCCTCGGTGCTTGCGCCCTTCATCTATCTCGGGCTCATTTGGATGTCGGCGATCGGCTTTCTCGTGTTCGGCGACGTGCCGACGCTATGGACGCTCTCTGGCGCCGCCGTGGTCATCATGTCGGGTCTCTATCTTTTCGCGCGCGAGCGGAAGCAGATGGGCGAGGCACGCTCCGGGCCCGCCTCGGACATCGCCTCGCAGTGACACCCCCTCTCCCCGGTGGGGAGAGCTGAGTCAGTCGTCGTCGCCTGTGGCGGCGTAGCGGCGCTTCACATCGTCCGCGAACGTGGCGAAGCGGCCTTGCGCGATCGCCTCGCGGGCGCGGGCCATCAGCTCCTGATAGAACTGGACATTGTTGTAGGTGAGCAGCATGGCCCCGAGCGCCTCGCCCGAGCGGACGAGATGATGCAGATAGGCGCGCTCGTATTGCGCGGCCGGACACTTGCTTTCCGGATCGAGCGGTGTCTGGTCCTCGGCGTAGCGGGCGTTGCGGAGATTGAGCTTTCCCTGCCAGGTGAAGGCCTGACAGTGGCGGCCTGAGCGGGTCGGCAGCACGCAATCAAACATGTCGATGCCGCGCGCGATGGACGCAAGCAGATCCTCCGGCGTGCCGACCCCCATCAGGTAGCGGGGCTTGTCCTCGGGTAGGACCGCGGTCGTGGTCTCGACCATCTCGAGCATCGCCCCCTGCCCTTCGCCGACGGCGAGCCCCCCGACCGCATAGCCGTCGAAGCCGATGTCGATAAGATCGTAAGCGCATCGGACGCGGAGATCGGGATAAACGCTCCCCTGCACAATGCCGAACAGAGCTTGGCCGGGCTTGCTCATGGCGGCGAATGCCACCTTGCAGCGCCGCGCCCAACGGAGCGACAGGTCGAGCGAGGCCTTCGCCTCCTCGCGCGTCGCGGGATAGGCCGTGCATTCGTCGAGCACCATCTGGATGTCCGAGCCGAGCAGGCACTGAACTTCGACGGCACGCTCGGGCGACAGCGCCACGGTCGCGCCGTCGACATGGGACTGGAAGGTCACGCCCTCCTCGTCAATCTTCCTGAGCTTGGCGAGCGACATGACCTGGTAGCCGCCCGAGTCGGTCAGGATCGGACCGGACCAATGCATGAATTGGTGCAAGCCGCCGAGCCGGGCGATGCGCTCGGCGCCGGGCCGCAGCATCAGATGGTAGGTATTGGCGAGGATGATATCGGCGCCGGAAGCCTTCACGTCCTCGGGGAACATCGCCTTCACCGTGGCGCCGGTGCCGACCGTCATGAAGGCGGGCGTACGCACGATGCCGCGCGGCGTCGCGATCTCGCCAAGGCGTGCAGCGCCGTCGCGCGCCTTCACGCTGAAGCAGAAGCGCTCGCTCATGGCTGAGGCGCCGGGCTCAACAAACAGGCGTCGCCGTAGGAATAGAAGCGGTAGCGCGCGGTGACGGCGTGCGCATAGGCGCGCTTCATCACATCGAGGCCGGAGAACGCCGCAACGAGCATGAACAGTGTCGAGCGCGGCAGATGGAAATTGGTGAGCAGGCGATCGACGAAGCGGAATTTGTAGCCCGGCGTGATGAAGAGGCTCGTCTCTCCGGTGAAGGGCGCGAGTGTTCCATCCGTGGCGGTCGCGCTTTCGAGCAATCTGAGCGAGGTCGTGCCGACGGCGACGACCCTGCCGCCCTTCGCCTTCACCGCATTCAGCGCCTTTGCCGTCTTGGCGGCGATAAAGCCGTGCTCCTGATGCATGACGTGGTGTTCCGTATCGAGCGAGCGCACGGGCAGGAACGTGCCGGCGCCGACGTGAAGCGTGACGAAGTGGCGCGAGATGCCGCGCCCGTCAAGCGCCTGCATCAAGCGCTCGGTGAAATGGAGGCCGGCCGTCGGCGCCGCGACGGCCCCCTCCTCGCGCGCGAACAGCGTCTGATAGTCGCTGCGGTCGCGGTCGTCGGGCGCGCGGCGCGAAGCGATGTAAGGCGGAAGCGGCATGGCGCCGAGCGCGTGGATCGCTTCGTCGAGCGCGGGCCCGGAAAGGTCGAAGGCGAGCGTCACCTCGCCCTCCACGCCCCGCGCCTCGACGGCGGCGGCGAGGCTTCCGAGCAGGCAGGCATTGCCGCCCTCGCCGAATTCGATCCGGTCGCCCGTCTTGAGCCGTTTCGCAGGGCGCGCGAGCGCCAGCCAGCGATGATCGTCAATCCGTTCAATCAGGGTGGCAGAGACATGGGCCTCCGCGCCAAGACGCCGGCGCACACCCCTGAGCTCGGCCGGGATCACCTTGGTGTCGTTGAACACGAGCGCATCGCCGGCCGCGAGCAGATCGGGCAGGTCGAGCATGGCCCGGTCGCTGAGCGGCGCCGGAGAGGAAGGATCGACCACGAGCAGCCGCGCCGCGTCGCGCGGGCTCGCCGGGCGAAGCGCAATCAGCTCCTCGGGCAGATGGTAGTCGAAGTCATCGACACGCATATCGCCGCGTCATGCCCGGCCTCGAGCCGGGCACCCAGGGGGCACATGCCCTGAGTGCGCAGCCTGGATCGCCGGGTCAAGCCCGGCGATGACGAAACAACTGAGGTTCACGGCTAGGTCCGAGCGTCTGAGGCGACCCGCACCGAGACGATTTTGTCGGGACTCCTCGGCGGCTCGCCGCGGTTGATCTTGTCGACATTCTCCATGCCGTCGATCACCCGCCCCCACACCGTATATTTGCGGTCGAGGAAGGTCGCGTCGTCGAAACAGATGAAGAATTGGCTGTCGGCGGAATCAGGGGACTGCGCGCGCGCCATGGAGACGGCGCCGCGCGTATGCGGCTCGGCGTTGAATTCCGCCTTGAGCTTCTTGCCCGATCCGCCGGTGCCGGTGCCGGTCGGATCGCCGGTCTGCGCCATGAAGCCTTCGATCACGCGGTGGAACGGCACGCCGTCGTAGAAGCCCTGGCGCGCCAGCTCCTTGATGCGGGCGACGTGCTGCGGGGCGAGGTCGGGACGCATCTCGACCTTAACGGTACCCTTGGTGGTCTCGATGATGAGCGTGTCTTCGGGTTTTGCCATGGGGAAAATTCCTCGTGAGAAGACGGGCTAAGGCTCGACGGTCGCGGTCTTGATGTAGTCGAGCTTGGGGAAGTCCTTGTTGAGATAAGCGTTGCCCTGGCTCTGGATAAGCCCCTGATCGGGGCCGTCGCCGCGCGGCGCCCCTTCGCCGTAGCCGGCATAGAGGGAGTCGACCACCTCCATGCCCGAGATCACTTGGCCGAACGGCGCGAACCCCTGGTCGTCGAGCCCGGCATTATTGCCGAAATTGATGAATACCTGCGTGGTGCGCGTGTCGGGCCCGGCGGTGGCGAAGGTGATCATGCCGCGCTTGTTGCTGGCCTTGACCGGATCGTCCTTGATGTTGGCATCGCGCCAGACGCGGTTGAGCTTGGGGTCGCCGTTGATGCCGAACTGCACCATGAAATCCGAGATCACGCGGAAGAAGCGCGCATCGTTGTAGTAGCTGTTCTTCACCAGATTGTAGAAGCGGTCGGCGCCGTTCGGGGCCCAGTCGCGATGCACCTCGACCACGAACGTGCCCTTGCTCGTGTCGAACTTGACCTTGTAGGTCGCGGGCGCCTTCTCGTTCAGGCTCGCCGGGTCGGAAAGATTGCCGGCCGTGGCCGGCGCCAGCAACGCCGCGAGACCAAGCGCAAGGCTCGCGCAGAACAGCACTAAACCGGGAATTCGCATGACACCTCCTTGGGAAGGATCGAGCGGGCTTCAGCCCGCGAATTTCTTCTTCAGCGCCGCGGCTACGATCTCCGGCACGAAGGCCGAAACGTCGCCGCCCATTGCGGCAATCTGGCGAACGAGGCTCGCGGCGATATGCCGTGAGTCGGGCGAAGAGGCCAGAAACACCGTCTCGATCTCCGGGGCAAGGGCCTGGTTCATGCCGGCCATCTGCATCTCGTAGTCGAAATCGCCGGAGTCGCGCAGTCCCCTGATGACGATAGTGGCCTTCGCATCGCGCGCGGCGACGACGGTGAGCATGTCGTAGGTCTCAACCTCGAGCTTAAGCCCGATCTTCTTGGCCACCGGCTCGAGCACTTGGCGGGCGAGCGTCACCCGCTCCTTGGCGGAGAACAGCGGGTGCTTGTCGTGATGGGTGCCGATGGCGATGACGAGCTTGTCGACGAGATGGGCCGCGCGGCGCACGATGTCCACGTGGCCGTAGGTGACCGGATCGAAGCTACCAGGATAAAGCCCGACGCGCATGGGTTCAGCTCCACTCCGCGCCGGCCGAACGCCGCCGCGCGAGCCAGTTTCTAGCCGCGCCGTGCCGAAATAGAAAGGCCCGGTAGGAGCCGGGCCTTTCCGCGCTCCCCTTAACGTTGTCGGACTATTTTATAGGGGCGGCTTGCGCGCGATGGCCGAACAGGCCGTCGAGATTGAAGCGATAGCCGACGCCGGCCGAGAAGATCCACGGATCGAGATCGGCGTCGCCGACCACGTTGACCCCGCCGAGCGCGGCGTTGTTGTGCCAAGTGACGGTGGTATCGAGCCAGGTCTTCTTGACGTCGAAATTGAGCGACCAGCCGTTGCCGAGACCGACATCGATGCCGCCCTGAAGCGTGAAGCCCCAGGCATCGTCGATCGACACTTCGGTCGCGCCGAGCCGGTTTTGCCCCGTCCCGGTGTCGAAGAAATTGATGTATTGCACGCCCGCGCCGACGTAAGGCTGCCAGCGGCCCATGCCGGTGAAGTGATATTGCAACGTGAGCGCCGGCGGGAAGATCCAGGTGTCGGCGATCTCGCCGAGATTGGCGATGGTCCCCTTCCCGTCGATACTATGCTTGGCGAAGCAGCAGAACAATTCGGCCGAAATGTTCCTGGTGAAATAGTAGTCGAGGGTCAGCGCCGGAATCGCTTCGGTGCTGACGTCGGCGCTCGCGCCCGGGATCACGGCCCCGCCGGCCCGCACCGTGGCGTCGGTATCGGGATTGACCACCGTGCCCAGCAGTTTGATGCCGAACTTGCCGTCGTCGCTGCCGGCGGCGGCGGGCTGAGCGAGCGCCATCACACCCGTGGCCGCACTCAAGGCCAGCAACGCCACTGTTGCATTTCTTTTCATTTTCGACGTCCCCCGTTTGGGCTGATGCCTTGCGCCCTTGGCGCAACGATCGTCAGCCACCGGTCATTCTTGGAACGGTGAATTTGCCGCGAGAAGAGCCGATCGCCCGCCGCCCCTGATGCGGGTCAGAGTCGTGCGCTTAGAGACAGGACTGTTGCGGCGGCGACACGGTTTTCTTGATCCAAGTCAAGTGCCGCGGGGTACCGTGTTTCAATCGTCCACCGACTTGCTCCATTTATCTTGTCTTGATCGAAATCAAGGCGCTCTTCGATCTCTCGCTCGACTGCTTAGGATCGATGCAACGCGCTTCGTCTCCTGCGAGGGTGGACCATCGGCTATGACAGCGGGAGCTAATCCTAAGCGCGCGAGCCGGGTTCGGGCCGCAGTGCCGGCGGCTGAGCCCGAAAGCGAGCGCTTGGCGGCTGTGCAAGCGTCGCTCGGGTCTCAGGCCGTCGCCGTACGTATGCGGCGCGGCCAACACGTCGCGCTCACGGTTGAAGGCGCCGACGCACTCTTCATCGTCCGCGCCGGAACGCTCACGCTCAACGTCACCATGCCGGGAACCTCGCGTCAGCTGGCCGCCCTTCTCTTTCCCGGCGACGTGCTCCGCTCGGGATTTGTGCCGCCTCAGGTCGAAGGCTCGCTTGTCGCCGCAACCGCGAGCGAGCTGTTGCGGTTGCGCTGGGCGGCGTTCGCCGAAGCCATGGCCAGGGACCATGCCGTTGCGAGCTTCTACCACGAAGCTGTCGACCGGCAGATGGCGCGGCGCGCCATTCATGCCGCCATGCTCGGCCGGTTCGACTGCCAGCAGAAGGTGGCCACCTTCCTGCTCGAGCTCGCGCTGCGCACCGGTACGCCCTTGCCCGGCGGCGGGGTCGGGTTCGACACGCCTCTAAGCCGCAGCGAGGTCGCCGACTATCTCGGCCTCAACGCCGATACGCTGTCGCGAACCATGTCGCGGCTGCGGTCTTCCGGCGTCCTGAACCACACCGAACGAAGCCGCGCCGTGTTGCGGGATTTCAATGCGCTCGCGGCGATGTCGCCGGCATCGGCCGCGCTCATCGCGCTTGCCGAGGACAATCTCGTCTGAAGAGAAGCGTTTGGCGCGCTAAGCGCCGGGCGGCTCTTGGCCGCCATTCTCAGCGCCGTTGTCGCCGCCATTCTCGTCGGGGATATGCTCGACCGAGACCACCCGCTCGCCCTCGGCGGTCGAAAACACGATTACCCCTTGCGTCGAGCGCCCCATAATGGAGATGCCCTCGACGGGGACACGGATGAGCTGGCCGCCGTCGGTCACAAGCATGATTTGATCGCTGTCCTCGACGGGGAAGGAGGCCACCAGCTTGCCGTTCCGCTGATTTGCCGCCATGGCGATGATGCCTTTGCCGCCTCTTCCCGAGATGCGGTACTCGTAGGCGGACGTGCGCTTGCCGTAGCCCTTCTGCGACACGGTCAGCACGAACTCCTCGTGCGCGCCGAGTTCGGCATAACGCTCCGGGCTCAGCACCACGGCCTCCTCGCCGCCCTCCTCGCTCTCCATGTCCTGCTCCGGCTCGACGCCCCCTCGCCGCACGGCATTCGCCTGGCGCACATAGGCAGCGCGCTCGGCCGCCGTCGCCTCGACGTGATTGAGGATCGCCATGGAGATCAACTCGTCGTCGCCTTCGAGCTTGATGCCGCGCACGCCGGCCGACTCGCGTCCTTTGAACACGCGCACATCCGTGACGGGGAAGCGGATGGCCTGGCCCTCGGCCGTGGTCAGCAAAACGTCCTGCTGCTCGTTGCACACCTGCACGCCGACGATGCGGTCGGCGCCTTCGAGCTTCATGGCGATCTTGCCGTTCTGGCGCACCTCGATGAAGTCGGAGAGCTTGTTGCGGCGGACCGTGCCGCCATTGGTGGCGAACATCACGTCGAGTTTTTCCCACGACGACTCGTCCTCGGGAAGAGGCAGGATGGTGGTGATGGTTTCATCCTTCTCGAGCGGCAGCAGATTGACGAGTGCCTTGCCGCGCGCCTGCGGCGCGGCGAGAGGAAGCCGCCACACCGTCATCTTGTAAGCCATGCCGCGCGAGGAGAAGAACAGGACCGGCGTATGCGTGTTGGCGATGAAGATGCGGGTAACGAAATCCTCCTCGCGCGTCGCCATGCCGGCGCGGCCCTTGCCGCCGCGCCGCTGGGCCCGATAGGTGGATAGCGGCACGCGCTTGATGTAGCCCTTATGGCTGACGGTGACGACCATGTCCTCGCGCTGGATCAGGTCCTCGTCCTCCACCTCGCCCTGCATCTCGAGGATCTCGGTGCGGCGCGGAGTGCCGAACTCGGCCTTGATGGCGGTGAGCTCGTCCTTGACGATGCCGACGATGCGGGCGCGCGAGCGCAGAATATCGAGATAGTCTCCGATCTCGGCGCCGAGCGTCTTCAGCTCCCCACCGATCTCGTCGCGGCCAAGCGCGGTCAGCCGCTGGAGGCGGAGATCGAGAATGGCGCGCGCCTGCTCGTCCGACAGGCGGTAAGTGCCTTTGGCGGAAACCTTGTGGCGCGGATCGGCGATCAGCTCGACCAGGGCGACCACGTCCTTCGCGGGCCAATCGCGCGCCATCAATTGCTCGCGTGCCGTCGAAGGGTCGGGCGCGCTCCGGATCAGCTTGATGACCTCGTCGATATTGGCGACCGCGATGGCAAGCCCCACCAGGATGTGCGCCCGCTCGCGCGCCTTTTTGAGCAGGAACTTGGTGCGCCGCCCGACCACCTCCTCGCGGAACTCGGTGAAGGCGCGGATCATGTCCTTGAGGCTGAGCTGCTCGGGCTTGCCGCCGACCAGCGCCACCATGTTGCAGCCGAAGGACGATTGCAGCGCCGAGAAGCGGTAAAGCTGGTTCAGCACCACGTCGGCCATGGCGTCGCGCTTGAGCTCGATCACCACGCGCATGCCCTGGCGGTCGGACTCGTCGCGGATGTCGGCGATACCCTCGATCTTCTTGTCGCGCACATATTCGGCGATCTTCTCCACCATCGCCGCCTTGTTCACCTGGTACGGGATCTCGGTGATGACGAGCGCCTCGCGCTCCTTGCGCAGGGTCTCGTTGTGCACGCGGCCGCGCATCAGGATCGAGCCGCGGCCCTTGTGATAGGCGGACCTGATGCCTCCTTTGCCGAGGATCAGGCCGCCGGTCGGGAAATCGGGACCCGGCACGAGCTCGATCAGCTCGTCGATGGTGATGGCAGGATTGTCGAGATAGGCGATGCAGGCGTCGACCACCTCGCCGAGATTGTGCGGCGGGATGTTGGTGGCCATGCCGACGGCGATGCCGCCCGCGCCGTTGACGAGCAGGTTGGGGAACTTGGCGGGGAGGACCGAAGGCTCTTCCAGGCGGTCGTCGTAGTTCGGCCTGAAGTCGACGGTCTCCTTGTCGAGATCGTCGAGCAGATATTGCGCGATCTTGGCAAGCCGCACCTCGGTGTAGCGCGAGGCCGCCGGAGGATCGCCGTCGACCGAGCCGAAATTGCCCTGGCCGTCGACCAGCGGCACGCGCATGGAGAAGTCCTGGGCAAGCCGGACGAGCGCGTCGTAGATGGCAAGGTCGCCGTGGGGGTGGAAGTCGCCCATGGTGTCGCCGGTCACCTTCGACGACTTCATGTGCTTCTTGTTGAAGTCGAGCCCGAGCCGCTGCATGGCGTAGAGGATGCGCCGGTGCACCGGTTTCAGGCCGTCGCGCACGTCGGGCAAAGCGCGCGACACGATCACGCTCATGGCGTAATCGAGATAAGACCGCTTCATCTCGTCGATGAGCGAGATCGGTCTAATGTCGGAGGGCGATCCGCCCGCGACGTCGGTCTTCTCGTTGTCAGCCAAGAGAGGAAAGGGCCTGCTTTTTGTGCTTCATTGAAACCGCAACATCCGCTCGCCGGCGAGGGCGAACCTCACGCCAATGAAACGAGGAAGATTGCTGTAGGGCTCTTTTCTATAGCTGATATCGCGCGCGGTCCGCAACCGCGTAAGCGGCCCTGCGGCGTCTTGCTTTTATCAGTATTATCAAAGACTTATACAATCACAGGCTCGCCATTTTGCCGACGCAGAATGATCCTTGTCGCGGCCCGCACGAAGGCCGATTCGCAAGCCGTTCGAGAGCCGCGCGAGAACAGATATTGGGGGGAACGATCGAAGCGAGGAGGCGTTGTCGGAAAGGCGGTGTTCGGGGACCGGTAGAGGCCCAGCCTCCCTCTGGAGAGACACGCGCCATCCCCGCTAGAACCGATCGAAGGAGTGACACCATGACTCGTTTCCTGACGACGACGGCCATTGGACTCCTGCTTCAGTTCGCGCCGGCGCTCGCCGAGACGCAAACGGCAACCGAACCGGCCCAGGCCATCGGGCACGATGCGGCGCCTTCGGCGGCAATGCCGTCGAATCCGGCCGATCCGACCGATCCGAACGCGCCGCAAGTTCCACCGGAGGTGATGGCGCCCGCGCCGTCGGCAACCCCGCCGCAATCCTCCGGCGTGCCGAAGCCGATCCAGTCAGAGCATTCGGCCGAGGCGGCGCCGGTGACGTCGCCCTTCCTCACCAAGCAAGATCAAAGCGAATTGCTGGCGGCCAACCTGATCGGCCAGCCCGTGCTCGACGCCGACAACGAGTCGATCGGCGAGGTAACCGATCTCATCACCGATAAGGACGGCAAGATCGTTGCGCTTCTGATCGGCGCAGGCGGCTTTCTCGGCATCGGCGAGAAGGACCTCGCCATCCGGTATCAAGACATCACGGTTTCGCGCGACGAGAACGATGATCTCATCGTGAAGGCTAACGTCACTAAAGAGATGGTCGCGCAGGCCCCTGACTACGAGACGCTCGACGAGCAGCAGATGATTGTGGGCGAGAAGAGCGATCGCCAGGACAGCTCTCAATAGCGCGTTTCGCCCTTCGCGCCACAGGAGCCCGGCTTCCCCTTGCGAACGCGAGGCCGGGCTCTTTGTTTGTCCGGCGTCACACGGGCTTGGCGATCATCAGCCAGAAAATGACGAGGATCGAGGTGAAGGCGGGCCAGCCGAGCCAGAACCAGATGCACGACAGGCGGCGGTAGGATGCGGGAAGCTCGGCCTCGCCGTCGGCCGCGGCGGCTTCGGCAAGGTTGCGCATCCTGATCTGCACGTAGACCACGGGGAGCCAGCAGGCGCCGATCACGACATAAAGCGCGAGGCTCCCCCATAGCCAGGTCTGGCCGAAGTCGTAGCCACCGAGACGAACGAGCGCGAACCCGGTGAGCGGCTGGGCGACCGCGGCAGTCGCGGTGAACAGATAATCGGCCACGACAACGGTGCGGAGCGTCGCCGCGATGGCCGCCGGCCCCTCCTTGCGCTCGGCGCGGAACAGGAAGAAGGCGATGCCGAGCCCGGTGCCGAACAGGATCGCGGCGCCGATGACGTGGAGAAATTTGAGCGCAGAATAAAGCGTGGGCGCTCCCATCAGCGCTTCTCCTGATAAGCCATCACCACAAGGGTCGCGGCCATCATCGGCAGGACCTTGAGCAAGGGGCCGAAGTGATCGGCCCACAACTCGGGCGCGACCACGCTCAAGCCAACGGCATAGATCGCGCTGAGGATGAGCTGCGCCACCCCTGCCCTTCGCACCCAATCCGGCAAAAGGAAGAGCGCGCCGGCGATGATGTCGGCGACCGAACCCGCCGCCACCACCGCCTTGGCCATAAGCTCGCCGAAGCCGGCATGCGCAAGGAGCGCCGTCGCGCTCGCGAAGCTCGACGGGGTGAGGGTCAGGACGCCGGTCAGGATCCAGAAGAAGGAGACGGCGACGTGGAGAAGCGGCACGGCGAAGAAACTTCGCGCGTGCAGGCGGTCCTGCAGGGTCGCGGGCCACGCCGCGAGCGTCGCGCTGAAGCCCTTAACGTCCCCGCCGGCCGCGGCTGCGAATTCGGCACCGTCGACGAGGGTGTCGTAGCGGAGCTGCTCGAGCGAGGTGGTCCGCGCCGAGGTGACATAGCCGACATAGCCCGCCACATCGCCGAGGCGGAGCAGAAGGCGAAGGAAGAGCAGCGGCAGGGCAATCTCGTGCGCGCGCCCGAAGCCGAGCCAGTTGCGGTAAGCGACGAGAATTTCGCGCAAGCTCACCGTCTCGGGTCCAGCCGCATCGAGCGTTCGGCGCGCCGGCTCGTGTTGCGCGGCGAGGCGGGCGATTCCGCGCGCGAGATCGTCGAGCGCGATCGGCTGAAACCGCTCCCGCCCCTCGCCCGGGAGAAGCAACGCGAAGGGGAGGCCGGCGAGCCCGCGCATCAACGCGGTGCCGCCGAACGCGCCGCGCCCGATGACCAGCGAAGGCTTCACGATCAGCCAGTCCGCATCGATCCGTTCGAGCGCGGCGTCGGCCTCCGCCTTGGAGCGGGCGTAAGCGGTCGGCACCTCGGCCTCCGCGCTCACCGCCGAGATGTGCACGATGCGCCGCACCCCTGATGCGGCCGCCGCCTCGAACAGGGCGATGGTCGCCTGCTTATGAATGCGCTCTGGCCGGTCGCGCAGATTTCTCTGCAAGATGCCGACGCAATTCACCACCACGTCGACACCGGCGAGGCGCGGCGCCCAATCTTGGGGCGTCACGTCCTTGTTGAAGTCGCAGGCGATCCATTCGATGGCCGGATTGATGCGGCGCGCAAATTCAACATCGCGGCCCGCGCCGATGACGGTCAGGCCCTCGCGCCTCAGCGCTTCGACGACGGCGCCGCCGATGAAGCCGTAGGCCCCGGTGACGAGACACTTCATCAAAGGAGGCGCCCCCGCCTTGCGTCATGCCCGGCCTTGAGCCGGGTATCCAGGAGCAACACGGTCAGACCGAGGGTCCTGGATCGCCGGGTCAATCCTCGGGTCAAGTCCGAGGACAGGTCCGGCGATGACGTTTCTCCGGATCACGCGCTAGAACGGGATCTCGTCGTCGAGCTCCTTGTCGAAGGAGGACCCGCTGTTCCTGCTGCCGCCGCTGCCGCTGAACGCTCCCGTGCGGCCGAACTCGCCGCCGCCGCTCGGACGGTCCTCGCCCCCTCCGCCGCCGCGCGCGTCGAGCATGGTGAGAGCCGAGTTGAAGCCCTGCAGCACCACTTCGGTCGAATAGCGATCCTGCCCCGACTGGTCCTGCCATTTGCGGGTCTGGAGCGAGCCCTCGAGATAAACCTTGGAGCCCTTCTTGAGATATTGCTCGGCGATGCGGGCGAGGCCCTCGTTGAAGATCACCACGCGGTGCCACTCGGTCTTCTCGCGCCGCTCGCCGGTCGCCTTGTCGCGCCAGCTCTCGCTCGTCGCCACGCGCAGGTTGACGATCGGCCGACCGTCCTGCGTCTGCCGCACTTCGGGGTCTGCCCCGAGATTACCAACCAAAATTACCTTGTTGACCGATCCGGCCATTCTCGACACCTCCCCGCGCGGGCATGCCACAGCACCGCATGCCTTGACCCCAAGTCTAGGCTTTGGCGCTTGCCTCTTCCAACAACGCGCGCGGCCTGTCCACAGGCCCCACGCAAGAGGCGCTCCCACGCGTGACAAAATGCATTTGTACACGTTTTGTTCTAGTCCGTCCAGCGACGCAGACAAGGCGGCATCTTGAGGTTGCCCGCTGGCGCCCCTATGGCTTAAGACGCATCGCTGAACGAGGGGATGCGGCGGCGCGTATTGGGCGTAGAGTTCGCCCGCCTGAAGCAAGGGACGAGTATGCAGAGGTCCGTCGAGCACCGGCAAGCACCGAAACGAGCAGTGAAGCGGCGCCATCCACGCGCCACGGTTCTTGGCTTCACGACCCGCCAACTGCCCTTCATCTATGTCCTGCTCGGGAACTGGGTGTTCTCCGCCGTCTTCTTCGCCGGCGCGAAGTTCTTCTGGCACTGGTCGCCGGACGTGTGGACGCTCGGCGACCGGATCGCGCTCGTGATCAAGGACGCGGTGTTCGCCATCCTCCCCGGCTTGATCGGCATCTGCATCGTCGCCGCCCAGCGGCTCGATCCGAATATGTGGGTCGGGCGCATGGCCAAGCCGAACTCGGCGCTCGACATCAACACGCGCTTCATCCTCAACACCTTCGAGCAGTTCATCCTCTACTTCATCGGCAATGCGGGGCTCGCGCTCTACTGCCCGCCGGAGGAAGCGCGCACGCTCATCATTCTCACCGCCCTGTTCCTGCTCGGCCGGCTCTTGTTCTGGCTCGGCTATCACTTCAATCCATATCTGCGCGCCTTCGGCTTCGGGATCACCTTCTATCCGACCGTCGCCGTCTACGCCTGGCTCGTCCTGTTCATGGCGTTTGGCATTCGCGTCCCGCTCTGATCGAGGTAGCCGCCATTACCGCCCCTGCTGCCAATGCAGGACGGAGTCGATCGGCCAGACGAACATCAGAATGTTGAGCGTCAGGTTGTCGCGGATTGCGACGCCGACGAACAACTCGAGACCGAGCGCGAGCGACACGGTGAGCCAGACCGGCAGCCGGCTGGCGAGATAAAAACCCGCCATCATGATCAGCGTGTCGCTCACCGAATTGACGACGCTGTCGCCGTAATAGTCGAGCGAGATGGTCGCCTCGCGATAGTGATTGATGACGAAATCGGTGTTCTCGATCACCTCCCATGACGCCTCGACGGCGACCGCTAGCGCCAGCCTCAAGCCGAACGACATCGGCACGTAGCGCGAGGCGAGCGTAAGCAGCCAATAGAACAGGAAGCCGTGGATGAGGTGGGAAGGCGAATACCAGTCGAACAGGTGCTGCGAGTTCTCGGCGCTCTCCACGTCGAAATGCCAAAGCTTGACGGTGCCGCATTTGCAGATGAGCGGGTGGCCCATCAGGTAGAGAACGATCGCCTGCAGGGCGAGGATGCCGGCGACAATCAGGACGATATGCCTGCGGGAGAGCTGCATGGCGGGAGCTGCATCCAGCCTCCGGTCCCCGCGCCCACCAACCGTTTCGTTCATTCGACTATTCCCCCTTTTGCCACCGCCTGCCTCGGCGGCCTCACAATCGTTCCTAACGGCACGGCTATCTAGGCACGTCTAGGTTGTATAGAATGGGACCCGTTAGCATTAGGCGAGTTCCGGGCGGTTTGGCGAGGGAGGTCCTAGCATGAGCACACCCGAGCAGCGCATGAAGATGGCTAGGCAGATTGTCAATTTCGAAGCCCGCCGCGACAGAAAAGGACATCTCCAGGTGTACAAGCTGCCGCCCGGAGACGGAGGCGGCCGCTACGAGGTGGCCGGCATCAACGAGCGATTCAACAAGGACGTTTGCGATCGGCTGGTCGAGCTGATCGAGGCCGGGGAATACGACAAGGCCGAAGCCTTGGCCACTGAGTTCATCGCTTCGGACACCGATGTCGTCGTGACGTGGTCGCGGCTGCCGGCGATCGAGTTCTATCTGCGCGATTCGGTGTTCAACCGCGGTCACGCCGGCGGCGCCAAGATCCTGCAGATGGCTCTTGGCGTCGAACCCGACGGCGTCGTCGGACCGCGCACCCGCGCCGTGCTGGCCGTCGCCGAGCAGGATCCCGACCAGCTGCTCAAGGATCTGCGCGCCGCCCGCGAGCGCTACGAGCGCGACGTCGCTGGGCGCGACGAGCGCAGCAAGTTCTGGAAGGGCCTGGTCAATCGCTGGAACAATGCCCTGAAATTCGCGCGCACATTCCTGCCTGCCTTCCCGCAGCGAGCACCGCAGCCCATGATCGCGGGCGTGGCCGCTCCCGCGAGCCCGCCGGCAGGAAGCTCCGGTGAGCCGATCTACGTGCCGGTCAGCGAAGGCCAGATGGCGACGGCTAACCTCGCCCTGCCGTTGCCCGCGCTTCGCCTTGGATCGCGCGGGGCCATGGTGAAGGCCTGGGAGATCTTCTTGATCGGCGAGAAGCTCGACCCGGGCGAGCCCGACGGAATCTTCACCGACAAGACGGAAGAAGCGACACGCGCCTTTCAGGCCAAGACCAAAATCGACGTTGACGGCGTCGCCGGACGACAGACGCTGCGCAAGGCGATCGAGCACGGCTTCGAGCTGATGGAAGAGCCCGCCACCGACATGACGGGCTCGAATTTTCCGCCTCGGCCCCCGTTCCCGCCGCTCGTGTCGAACGCCCAGCGTCAGGCGATCTTCGGCGCTTACGCCTACGTTTCCGATCCCAGGCCGAGGAACCCGGAGCACATCCGCATCCTCGGAAGCTGGGAGCACGACAACATCGTCGATGTTCCCATTCCGCAACTCAAGAAGACCGCGATCGGCTCACGCGCGCCGTCTTCGATCAGGTTCCACCGGCTGGCCGCCGCTCAGCTCGAAGGGATGTGGCGCGAGTGGGAAGAGGCGAAGCTCCTCGATAGAATCCTCTCCTTCGCCGGGGGTTTCGAGCCGCGCTTCGTACGCGGCTCGAGCGCGACGCTCTCGAACCACTCCTTCGGCTCGGCTTTCGACATCAACGCGGAATGGAACGAGCGCGGGCACCGTCCGGCCCTCGTCGGCGAAAAGGGATGCACGCGCGAGCTGGTGCCGATCGCGCATAAATGGGGCTTCTGGTGGGGAGGCCATTTCTCCACCCCCGACGGCATGCATTTCGAGGTCGCGGTGCTGAAATAGCGCAGGCGCTTTCGGGCTCGGAGGTTCAAGGGCCGGACTTGTGGCGTGTGACGGGCGGGACTAAGGCTTGGCGCATGACCCAAGACGAGGCGCTTGCCCTCCTCAAGACCGGGGCCTCGGTCTTCCTCACCGGCGAGCCGGGAAGCGGCAAGACCCATACCGTCAACCGCTATACCGACGCGCTCAGGCGCCACGGCATTACTCACGCCTACACCGCTTCGACCGGGATCGCCGCGACCCACGGCCACGGCGTCACCATCCATGCCTGGAGCGGGATCGGCGTGCGCGACACGCTTTCGCGCCGCGACCTCGACACGATCGCCGCCAACCGGCGCATCGCCGCGCGCATCGAGAAGACGAGCGTGCTTATCATCGATGAGATCTCGATGTTGCCGGCGCGAAGCCTGACGCTGGTCGACGAGGTCTGCCGGCATGTCAGGGGATCGGAGGCGCCGTTCGGCGGCATGCAGATCGTGCTGGTCGGCGACTTCTTCCAATTGCCGCCGGTGGTCCGCCGCGATGCCCACGCCGGCATGCTCGACCTCGGCGAAGACGCCTACGGATCGGGCTTCGCCCATGCTTCGCCCGCCTGGCGCAATCTTGCGCCCACGATCTGCTATCTCTCCGAGCAGCACCGGCAGAGCGACGCGCCCTTCCTCGACGTGCTGTCGGCCATCAGGACCAATGCCTGCGCGCCCGTGCATCGCGAGCGGCTCGCCGAACGGAGAATCGAGCGCGACCGCTTACCGGAGCGTTGCACCCTCCTCTTCACCCACAACGCCGCGGTCGATGAGATCAACGATCGCGCGCTCGCCAAGCTTTCGGGCAAGACCGCTCATTTCGCCATGACGGCCAAAGGGCCCGAGCCGTTCGTGCAGGCGCTGAAGCGCGGCTGCCTCTCGCCCGAAACGCTCGCGCTCAAGGAGGGCGCCGTGGTGATGTTCACCAAGAACGACGCGGCCGGACGCTACGTCAACGGCACGCTCGGCATCGTCGAGGGTTTCGATCCCGAGGACGGCTTTCCCGTCGTACGCACGCGGCGCGGTGCGCGCATCCTCGCCGAGCCGGCCACCTGGAAGATCGAGGAGGCCTCACGTGAGCGCGCCAGCATCACGCAAATTCCGCTCCGGCTCGCCTGGGCGATGACTGTGCACAAGAGCCAGGGCATGTCGCTCGACGCCGCCGTGATCGATCTTAGCCGCGCCTTCGAATACGGCCAGGGCTATGTCGCGCTGTCGCGGCTCCGCAGCCTTTCCGGCCTGCACCTTCTCGGGCTCAACGAGCGGGCGCTTCGCGTCCACCCGCTCGCCGTCGCAAAGGACGCCGAGTTCCGCGCGGCCTCCGAGGCGGCGCGGAAGAGCCTGCTTGGGGGCCAAGAAGGTCTCCTCGAGCGCCAGCGCGCCTTTCTCGCTGCAAGCCGCGCCGAGGCGGCAGCCGCCACCACGCTTGCCGCCCGCCCGCGCCTGGCGGGGGCGCCGCGCGGGGCGGCCCTCGACGTCATCCGCGCGACCTATGCCAAGGCCTACGCCCCGTGGACCAAGGACGACGATTTCGATCTCAAGCGCCGGTTTGGGGCGGGCGAGACGATCGAGGAGATCGCCCACGCCTTCGGCCGCAAGCCCGGCGCCATCCGCTCCCGCCTCAAGAAGCTCGCCTTGATCTAGGCTCCGGACCCCTCCCCTTGAAGGCCAAGGGGTTGGGGACTAAGCCTTTGCCGGGCTTGCCGAATGGGCCGCAAGCCCCGACATTGGCGAGCAATGACCTCAAAATTCATCACCGTGCGCGGCGCGCGCGAGCACAATCTCAAGAACATCACGCTCGAGCTGCCGCGCGAGAAGCTCGTGGTGATCACCGGGCTGTCGGGCTCGGGCAAGTCTTCGCTCGCCTTCGACACCATCTATGCCGAGGGACAGCGGCGCTATGTCGAGTCGCTCTCGGCCTATGCGCGGCAGTTTCTCGACATGATGCAGAAGCCGGACGTCGATCATATCGACGGGCTGTCGCCGGCCATCTCGATCGAGCAGAAGACCACCTCGAAGAACCCGCGTTCGACGGTCGGCACCGTCACCGAGATCTACGACTATATGCGGCTGCTCTGGGCGCGGGTCGGCATCCCCTATTCGCCGGCCACCGGGCTTCCCATCGAGAGCCAGACGGTCTCGCAGATGGTCGACCGCGTGCTCGCTCTGCCCGAAGGCACGCGGCTCTATCTGCTTGCGCCGATCGCGCGCGGGCGCAAGGGCGAGTACCGCAAGGATTTCGCCGAGCTGATGAAGAAGGGCTTCCAGCGGGTCAAGGTGGACGGGACGTTCTACGAGATCGCCGAGGTGCCGGCGCTGGACAAGCAGGTGAAGCACGATATCGACGTGGTGGTGGACCGCGTGGTGGTGCGCCCTGACGCGAGCGCGCGGCTCGCCGACTCGTTCGAGACGGCGCTTGCGCTCTCCGACGGCATCGCCATCGCCGAGTTCGCCGACAAGGCTGCCCCCACCGACGCGACGTCGCCTCCGCTCGCCGGGCGCACAGGCCAGGCGCATGCCGAGCAGGTCGCGCTCGATGCCAGGATCAAGACCGGCATGGGCGCCGACCAGGAGCGCATCATCTTCTCGGCGAAGTTCGCCTGCCCGGTGTCGGGGTTCACCATCGAGGAGATCGAGCCGCGGCTCTTCTCCTTCAACAACCCCTATGGCGCCTGCCCGGAATGCGACGGGCTCGGCACAGAGCTCTTCTTCGAGCCGGAGCTGATCGTGCCCGACGAAAGTCTGAGCCTTGCGCGCGGGGCGATCGCGCCGTGGGCGCGCACCTCGGCCACCTCGCCCTACTACCAGCAGACGCTGGAAGCGGTCGCCCGCTCCTACCGCCAGTCGATGTCGAAGCCGTGGAAGGACCTGCCGAAGGAGTTCCGCGACGTGATCCTCTACGGCTCGGGCGAGCGCGAGATCACCTTCACCTATGACGACGGCGTGCGCCGCTACTCGACCACCAAGCCGTTCGAGGGCGTGATCAACAATATCGAGCGGCGCTGGCGCGAGACCGAGTCCGCCTGGGTGACGGAGGAGCTGTCGCGCTACCAGTCGGACCAATTTTGCGAGGCGTGCAAGGGCTATCGCCTCAAGCCGCAGGCGCTCGCGGTCAAGATCGACGGGCTGCATATCGGCCAGGTCACCGATATGTCGATCAGAGAGGCGGCGCGCTGGTTCGCCGGGCTGCCCGCGAAGCTCACGGCGAAGCAGAACGAGATCGCCCAGCGCATCCTCAAGGAAATTCGGGAGCGGCTCGCCTTCTTGAACGATGTCGGCCTCGACTACCTCACGCTCGCGCGCGCCGCGGGCACGCTGTCGGGCGGGGAGAGCCAGCGCATCAGGCTCGCCTCGCAGATCGGCTCTGGCCTGACCGGCGTGCTCTACGTGCTCGACGAGCCGTCCATCGGACTCCATCAGCGCGACAATGCGCGCCTGCTCGAGACGCTGAAGTCGCTGCGCGACATGGGCAACTCGGTGCTCGTGGTCGAGCATGACGAGGAGGCGATCCTTCTCGCCGACCACGTGGTGGACATGGGGCCCGGCGCGGGCGTGCATGGCGGCGAGGTGGTAGCCGAAGGAACGCCGGACGAGGTGATGGCGAACCCGGCCTCGCTCACCGGGCAATATCTCACCGGCTTCAAGCAGATCCCGCTGCCCAAGGAGCGGCGCAAGCCCACGCGCGGCCGCCGCCTGACGGTGAAAGGCGCGCGCGCCAACAACCTCAAGAACATCACCGTCGATATTCCGCTCGGCCTGTTCACCTGCGTGACCGGCGTCTCGGGCGGCGGCAAGTCGACCTTCCTCATCGAGACGCTCTACCGCGCCGTCGCCCGCAAGCTCTCCGGCGGCCGCGAGATCCCCGGCGAGCACAAGGCGATCGAAGGCTTGGAGCAGCTCGACAAGGTGATCGACATCGACCAGTCGCCGATCGGCCGCACCCCGCGCTCGAACCCCGCGACCTACACCGGCGCCTTCACCCCCATCCGCGAATGGTTCGCCGAGCTGCCCGAAGCCAAGGCGCGCGGCTACAAGCCCGGGCGCTTCTCCTTCAACGTCAAGGGCGGGCGCTGCGAGGCCTGCCAGGGCGACGGCGTGATCAAGATCGAGATGCATTTCCTGCCCGACATCTACGTCACCTGCGACGTGTGCAAGGGCAAGCGCTACGACCGCGAGACGCTCGAGATCAAGTTCAAGGGGAAGTCGATCGCCGACGTGCTGGACATGACGGTCGAGGAGGCGGCCGAATTGTTCAAGGCGGTGCCGGCGGTGCGCGACAAGCTGCTCACGCTCGCCCGCGTCGGCCTCGGCTATATTCATGTCGGCCAGCAGGCGACCACGCTCTCGGGCGGTGAGGCGCAGCGCATCAAGCTCGCCAAGGAGCTGTCGAAGCGCGCCACGGGGCGCACGCTCTATATTCTCGACGAGCCGACCACCGGGCTCCATTTCCACGACGTGGCCAAGCTGCTCGAGGTGCTGCACGAGCTGGTCGACCAGGGCAACACGGTGGTGGTGATCGAGCACAATCTCGAAGTGATCAAGACGGCCGACTGGATCGTCGATCTCGGCCCCGAAGGGGGCGACGCGGGCGGCGAGGTCGTGGCGGTCGGCACGCCCGAGGAGATCGCCGCCTCACCGCAGAGCTACACGGGGCAATACCTCAAGCAGGTGCTCAAGCGCCGGCCCGCGAGCGGCAAGGCCGCGAGCGGCAAGCGCGCGGCGGAGGCTGCGGAGTAGTATGTTCGGGTCTGAATGACAGAGTGCAACGCTTTCCGATACGGAAAGCACTGTGCTCGCTCACATG
This sequence comes from Methyloceanibacter sp., assembly GCF_035650995.1. Lineage (GTDB taxonomy): Bacteria > Pseudomonadota > Alphaproteobacteria > Rhizobiales > Methyloligellaceae > Methyloceanibacter. The sequence goes on from NZ_DASRGO010000041.1 coordinate 21,298, forward strand.
CGCCGGCAATAGGCGATCCGCAATGACTGCTTTAACAGATTTCCACCACAGCATCGCGTCAGCCAGAAGCCTAATATCCATGTACGCCGAGCTAAGGCGATCCCGAGGCTTGGGCCAACGAGGACGACTTAGCCCCGAGAACGAGGATTTGCTTTGGCTCCCCAGAGCGGCTGTCGTCACTGCACTCTCATCTCTCGATGCTTATGTCCACGCGGTACTCCATGATCAGATACCGCAAGCTTTACAGCGCAACCCAATCCCGAACGCGCTTTGTGACGCCATGGCGATGGTTGTCCCGATCAAGAACGGCAGTTCGTTTCGTGAGGCGTTTCCAATTATTTCAGCGCCGCAAGTCCACCATGCGCTGACCAATCGACTCCGGGACGAGAGCCTTTCGTTCCTTTCTTATCAAGCTCCAGAGAAAATTTTGGGGGCCTATGAGATGATTGGCCACCCGGCAATTTTTGATTCCGTGTCGGGGCTATGGCCGGGCCCGAGGACGTCGGCAGACGATCTCAAGCGCACGTTGGCCAAATACGTCAAACGCCGCAACCAGATTGCTCATGAGGGTGACCGCGAGGTCGGCGGTGGGGTCAGGCACATGCAGCCGATCTACGCGAGCAATTGCGCCGATTTCATTGAAGGTCTGGTCGCAAGGCTCAACCGTGTGGTCTATGCTGTCTGACCAAGGGATCGCTCTTATTGAGGTCCCAGAGAGCCGAGCCCTCGCCCCTGACCAAGAAACTCCCTGTGGACAAGAGTCTGAGATAGCCGGACTCTTCAGCCAATATCTTGTGCCGGCAAGGATCGTCCTTGGCTATCCCTAGCCCTTATCGTAGAATTGCGAAGCGATTCTCCGAATCGATTCGACCGGGAAGTATGTCCTATGGCATACTTCAACGATGTCGAAGATCGCGCCTCTCCCACCTCGATCCAAGCAGCAGCCGACGTCGGTAACGCCGGACGACCAGCGTTTCGACGCGCTGATGGGCGGCATCAAGGCCTTTGTCTCCATGCTCTCGCTGGAGCAGCAGGAGCGACTCCTGCGCGAGATGACCGAGATGATTCGTCCCATTCCTACGACCCGGGCGGGTGAGGTGCTCGACATGATCGCGCGGTTATTGCCGGAGCGACGGAATTGGACCGTCTCCGACCTAAAGCAAAGCGTCCTCAAGGAGGGGGTAACCGCGTCAGCGAAGGAAATTTATAACGCGGTTGGTTACCTCAATCGCAAGGGGCACATTCGTCGCGTTGGTTACGGACGGTACGTTGTCGATGGAGTTGAAGTCGTCACGGCAGACGATCTGGGAGGGGAGAACTCACGCCATGAGGATTGCTACCGGGAGAACCGCGGATGAACGAGGAGCCCCTTCCCTGGGTCTGCAATACGATCGAGGATTATTACGCGCGCGTGCATGCCCTTAAATTGCGCCCCACGAACGTAGACACCGTGTTTGTCGACCCGGAAGGAAACCACGTCCGCGTCCCTAGGCCGACCGGAATGACAGCGGCGCAAATGCGCGAGACGCTCGAAATGATTCGCGAGCGGGCCGAGATGGTGAAGAGCAAAGGCTAGGGCGTAGGTTCGCTTTCGAGCGCCTTGCGCGCAACTTCGGTCGGGATTGCGACCCACGGGCTAAGGTCGCCGGTGTCGTCCGCGTCCAAGCGAGTTACCAACACCTTTTCTCCACACGCCGCATACATTTCAGCTATAGCGTCGGGAATTTCTTTTTCGACCTCAGAACGAGTAGCACCTGCGACTAGCAAGCCTTTAAGCTCGGGGCTGGTGGCGTAAAGCAATCCCTCGTTACCCTGCCGAAGGGTAATGTGAATCAAACGGGCCATTTGGCAGGAAGCGGTCATGGGACGCACCATATAAGGAAGGACAGAGCTTTAACAATAGTTAACACATTTCTAGCCTGGCGGGTCCGGCGACATTTGGGCGCCTGGGCACGGCCCCAGCAATGGTTATATTGCCATGCGTGGGGCCTACGGGGACAAGGCGGGACTTCTCGCTGTGCCCTCACAGCATCTCGGGGCGGAACAGGCGGCGGCGGCTGATGATCCTGCCTGACAGCTCGAATTCGCCGTCGCCGAGATAATGCAGCGTCTCGGGATGCTTGGGCCTGGGCGCGACATGCGCTTTCACCACCTCGAAGATGAAGAAGTTGTAGCGGTCGACCAGAGCGTCGTCGTGCACCCGGCATTCGAAATTGGCGTGGCATTCGGCGATCAGCGGCGCCTTCACCTTGCTCCCCTTCCCCGCCGTGAGCCCGAACGCCTGGAACTTGTCGATCTCGGCGCCGCTCGTGCTGCCGATCTTCACGACGATGTCGATGAGAGCGGTGGTCGGCACGTTGATGACGCATTCGCCGCTCTTGCGGATCAGCTCGAAGCTGTGATTGCCCTCGGAGATGACGCAGCCGACGAGCGAGGGCGTGAACTCCATCATCGTGTGCCAGCCCATGGTCATGATGTCGGTCTCGTCGCGAAAGCGCGACGAGACGAGCACGACCGGGCCGGGCTCGAGATAGCGCCTCACCTTGCTCACCGGGAAGTCGCGCTTCTTCACCCTCTTCGCCATCGCCGCTGCTCCTTGCGCTCGCCTCGTCATGGCCGGGCTTGCCCGCCTCGGGCTCGACCCGAGGGTCCCGCCCTCCACGTCTTTCACCGTGGCACGGCGAAATCGTGGATGGCCGGCCCGAGGCCGGGTATGACGGCTGTTTGCGGCGAGAGCCTTTTTCATCCCTCCCCTCGATGGGAGGGAGTCGCGCCCTCACGCCGACTTCGGCAAAGGCGGCCAAGAATGGCGAAACTAATCCCCGGCCCTCGCCGCACGCTTACACTCCGCATCGCCTCGTCCGTTGAAGGGCGCGCTCATGAGGCGTCATGGAGAGCGGGACGAGGCGCGGCGCCCGCGGGCTTCGTCGCAACGAAGCACTCGGGCGGCACCGGAGCTCCTCCCGGGACCACTAGGAGTCCCCGCCAGGAGCTGGCTGAGAGTCCCCGACGTGATCGGGGATGAAGCGAGGCCCGCGGCCGCAAAGACGCCGCGATTTGGCGCGCCGAGAGGCGCCCGCCGTGGTCCCAAAAGGATCGCGGAACCATAGGTTTGCGCTTTTCGGCGCGCCATCCCCCCTTCGGCTCAAGCCCGAGGGCAAGCTTGGGGGAGTCGTTCTTTGACATGACCTCGCGCGTCAACGCGGCGAGGCGCTGAATCCTGCCCCACTTCCAGCGGGTTGACCCGAGGCATCGCCTGTTGTGTAACCCGCAAGCGGAGCCGCGCCCTCCCCCTCCCAAAAGCCGCTGCAATCCGCCCGCAAAACGCCGCTTCCGATCCCGCCGCAAAGAGCCGCCCCCGAACATGGCATCTCCGCCGCCCCTCCCCGACGACGTGAAAGGGTTCCTCGACGAGGCCAACGCGGGAAGCGAGCCCGCGCGCACCGCCTGGCTCGCCTTCCTCTTCCTCATCGCCTACGTGATCGTGACGCTCGCCTCGGTGAGCCACAAGGACCTCCTCCTCAACGCGCCGGTCAAGCTCCCGATCATCAACGCCGACATTCCGCTCGTCGGCTTCTTCCAATACGCGCCGGCGATGCTGCTTCTGGTCTATCTCTCGCTCTTGGTGCAGCACGTCATCGTGGCGCGGAAATACCGCCGCTTCACCGACGCCATCGTTCCGCTCGAGATGGAGAGCGGCGTCGAGCACCCGGCGCGCGAGCGGGTGCATGCTTACGCGTTCTCGCAGATCCTCGCCGGCCCGAGGCCCCATCGCATCACCAAGCTGATGATGCAGCTCATCGTGTACGTGACGTTCGCCGCGCTCCCCATCGCCACGCTGCTCTACTTCCAGGTCAAGTTCCTGCCCTATCACGAGGTGTGGATCACCTACTGGCACCGCATCGCCGTGATCCTCGGCTTCGCCATGCTGATCCTGCTCACCCCGATCATGCAGCACGCGCCGCCCAGGCGGCGATGGGACATCAGGTTCGGGCCGCCGGCCGAGGCGTGGGAAGTCTCGGGGCGGCAAGTGGTGATGATCCTCCTGCTGCTGCCAGTGGTGCTCGGCTTCAGCTGGCTGATCGCGACCGTGCCGGACGAGGAGATCGACCGGACGCTCGGCTTCGTGGCGCCGGAGAGTGCCGCGATCGGGCCCGACGGCGAGGCAAGGCTGCTCAACCCGCTCGTGCGGCGCCTCGTCTACGATCGCCTGCCCGACGACGGCAGCAAGGGATGGTGGCGGCGCTTTCTTCTCTCCTATCGCGTGCTCATCGTCGAGGACACCGATCTCGGGCTCGAGGCGCCGGCCAAGCTGGTGCTCCGCGAGCGCAATTTCCGCTTCGCGCTGCTCAACCGCTCCGACCTCCACCGCGCCGATCTCACCTGGGCCGATCTCCGCGCCGCGCAGCTGTGGCGGACGGTGATCAGAGGCAAGCTCAACGACACGCAGGCGCAAGGCGCGGTGCTGAAGGAGGCCGAGCTTCAGGGCGCTCAGATGGCCTCCGCCTCGCTGCAGGGCGCCGATCTCACCGACGCCTCGCTTCAAGGCGCTATTCTGAGCTACGCGCGGCTAGAGGGCGCGAATTTGCGGGGGGCGCAGATGGAGGGCGCCGATCTCCGCTTCGCCGAGCTGCAAGGCGCCGATCTCGCGGGCGCCTTTCTGCAGGATGCCGATCTCGAAGGGGCGCGGCTGGAGGGCACGGTGGTGTCGGGCGCCGAAATTTGGCTCGCCAAGTTCCCGCCCGCTCTTGCCGAGCAACGGCCCACGGCGCTCGGGCTGGCCGACATGAAGCTGTCGGCGCCCTCGCTCGAGGCCAAGGCGCTACTGAGACAAGGGATCGAAACCGACATCGACGATCCCGAGCTGCGCGGCGTGGTGCTGGCGCGCCTCGGCCGCATTCTGAGCGGCGAGCCGTTGAATTGGAACGATGCAGAGAGCTGGCAGGAGTACGTCCAAAGCGCGAAGGCGCCTAC
>NZ_DASRGO010000042.1:0-43213 GCF_035650995.1 Methyloceanibacter sp.
ATGAACCCCGAGCAGCTGTGGGAGACGACGCTCGACGTCAACACGCGCACCATGCTCCAGGTGAAGATCAAGGAGGGCGAGGACGCCGACGACGTCTTCTCGCGGCTGATGGGCGACGTGGTCGAGCCGAGGCGCGAATTCATCCAGGAGAACGCGCTGCAAGTCGCCAATCTCGATGTTTAGGGCTGGGCCAGGGAGCTAAGGGGGCGGCCTCGATCAACCAGGGTGCGCCAATCCTTTAACGCTGTATCAATCCGGAACGCCTAGGGTCTCCGCATCGGCTCGCGCGAGGCGGAAGCACGCCTCGCCGGCGCCTGTTGCTTGGCTCATCGGGGCGGACATCATGAACGGCGCGCGAGGGAGCGGACGGCCCGGCGGCAAAGGGCCGGTCCGCATCGAGCCTGTCTTCGGCATCCGCCGCGACGCCCCAAAACGCAGGCGTACCCCTCCCCGCGTCAAGCGGCGCCCGCGGCGGAGGCTCAGGCGCGTCGCGGCGCGGCATCCCTACCTCTACAAGGCGCTTCGCTTCGGTCTGCTTGCGGGCATCTGGGGCACGATCGTGATCGGGCTCGCCATGGTCTATTTCATCGCCAGCGTCCCCGATCCCATCATCGCCGCACTCGACGACCGGCCGCCCAACGTCACCATCCTCGCCGAGGACGGCACCGTGCTCGCCGAGCGCGGCCTGCGGCGCGGCCATGTGCGCCTCGACGTGCTGCCGCCCTATCTCGCCAAAGCGGTGATCGCGACCGAGGACCGCCGCTTCTACTCGCATTGGGGCATCGATCCGATCGGGCTTGTGCGCGCCTCCTTCCGCAACGCCTCGGCCGGAACGGTGGTCGAGGGCGGATCGACCATCACCCAGCAGCTCGCCAAGAACCTGTTTCTCTCGCCCAAGCGCACCATGCTGCGCAAGCTCGAGGAGGTGGTGTACGCCATCTGGCTCGAGCAGCGCTTCAGCAAGGACGAAATCCTCGAGCTCTATCTCAACCGCGTCTATTTCGGCGGCGGCACCTATGGCATCGAGGCGGCCGCGCGGCACTATTTCGGCCGCTCGGCGCGCTCCGTCACCCTGCCGCAGGCGGCCCTGCTTGCCGGCCTCCTCAAGGCGCCGTCGAAATACGCCCCGACGCACAGCGTCAAGCTCGCTTCCGAGCGCGTCGACGAGGTGCTCGAGAACATGGTGGAGGCGGGCTTCCTCAAGCCCGAAGAAGCGCGCGCGGCGAGCCAGCAGCCGCTCGATCTGTCGGCCAAGGGCGACGACACCGGCTATCCTTACGCGGTCGATTGGGTGGCCGAGCTCCTGCCCGAATTCGTCGGCGACAACGACAGCGATCTCATCGTCGACACCACCATCGACGCACGTCTCCAGCTCAAGGCGCAGGCCTCGCTCCGCCAGATCCTCGACGAACAGGGCGGCGAGGTGGATGCGAGCGAAGGCGCCGTCGTGGTGCTCGATCCGCAAGGGGCGGTGAAGGCGCTGGTCGGCGGGCGGTCCTATTCGTCGAGCCCGTTCGATCGCGCGCTCAAGGCCGAGCGCCAGCCGGGCTCGGCGTTCAAGCCGTTCGTCTATCTCGCCGCGCTCGAGAGCGGCTACACGCCCGACTCGCGCGCCTATGACGGGCCGACGACCGTGGCTGGCTGGTCGCCGCGGAACCATACCGGCACCTATCGGGGCGAAGTGTCGCTCAGAGAGGCCATGGCGCAATCGCTCAACACGGTGGCGGCGCGGCTCGGCGCTGAGGTCGGCGGCTGGCGCATTGTGCGCACGGCAAGGCGGCTCGGCATTCACTCCAAGCTGCACTCGAATCCTTCGATCGCGCTCGGCACGGCCGAGGTCAACCTGCTCGAGTTGACGAGCGCCTATGCGCCCTTCGCCAATGGCGGGCAGGGGGTCATGCCGCACATCATCCAGCGCGTCAGGAACGGCGACGGCAAGGTCCTCTATCAGCGCCAGCGCTCGACCACGGGCCAGGTCGTGGCACTTCCTTTCGTCGCCGAGATGAACGACATGCTCAACACGACCGTCCTGCATGGAACAGGGCGGCGCGCGGCGATTCCCGGCCAGATCGCCGCCGGCAAGACCGGCACCACGCAGAATTTCCGCGACGCCTGGTTCATCGGCTACACCGCCTACTACGTCGGCGGCGTGTGGATCGGCAACGACGACGGCGCGCCCATGCGCAAAGTGACGGGCGGCATGCTGCCGGCGATGGTGTGGCACGACATCATGCTCTACGCGCATGACAACAAGCCGCCGCTTCCGCTTCCCGGCACGCACGCGCCGGGCATCGAAGGCGTGGCGGCGCGGCTGCCGTGGTCCTCGCCGCAGACGAGCGAGGATGGCCAGGCGGAACCGCTCTACCGCCGCGTCATCGGTATCTTCGGCGGTAACGGCTGAACCGGCCCCTGGATCGCCGAGTCAGGCCCGGCGATAACGCAAAGCGTCCCTGGCCAGTGACCGATTATTCGATGCTGCGCTTCGGCGAATAGCCGCGCGATGAGGGATGCATTCCTTCCGCGCCGTAGCGATGCAGGCTCGCGCCGTGCTTCCTGAGCCAGTTCCTCGCCTCTTCGTGCCGCGGCATGGTGCGCTCGACCAGCCCCCAGAAGCGCGCCCCGTGATTCATGTGGGCGAGATGCGCCACCTCGTGCGCGGCGAGATAATCGAGCACGAAGGGCGGTGCGAGCACGAGCCGCCAGGAGAATGACAACGCACCGCTTGTCGAGCATGAACCCCAGCGCGTGGTCTGGTCGCGTACATAGATGCGATTGGGCGCAAGATCGAGACGGCGGGCGTGGGTCTCGACGCGCGCCTTGAGGTCGAGATGGGCCTGGCGCTTCAGCCAATCGAGCAGCCGGCGCGGCGCGTGCTCCTCTTCGCCCGCGACATGGAGGCGCGGCAGGCGCCGCACCGAGACATGCGCGCCTTCGGGCCAAGCGGGAGCGGCCTTGGCATCCTCAGGTTCCTCGATCCACACCACGCCGCGGCGCCGCACCAGCCCCTCGAAGCGGAGCGTATGGGCATAGCCGCGGAGCGGCACGATGGCGCCGTGGGTGAAGGGCACGGGCTCCGACAGGCCGGCGACGCGCTCCTTCAACCAGTCGAGATGACGCGAGAGGAACTCGTCGGCGTCGGCGAAGCTCGAGTAAACCGGCATCGTCAGGATGGCGCCGCGCCTCGCTTCGCTCACCTGAAGGCTGAAGCGCCTCGCTCGGGCGCTCCGCCGCAACAGGATGGGAATACCGAGCCCGCGGACCTTGACCTCGATGGTCTCGCCGCGACCGAAATTGAGTCGCTTAAGCATGGTTACGCTCCCTACCGCCGACCCGAGTGCCCCTCGAATCGACGGGAGCTACGATAGCACAGGGTTTTGGGAGAGCGCGCGCCTCTCTCTTAGGCAGCGAGACCGAACGCCCTCGCCCAAATTCCCCTACGGCGTTGATGTGTCTTGATAAAATCGCGGATTCGCGGCGCTATTTCGGCCCGGAAGCGTTTTCCATTGAACACGCCATAATGGCCGACTCCGGCTTGGACGTAGTGCTCGCGCATGTTGGAGGGGAGGGATTTGCACAAATCTTGTGCAGCCTTTGTCTGGCCCAACCCCGAAATATCGTCCTTCTCCCCCTCCACGGTCATCAAGCCGACCCGCTGGATTTGGGCAGGGTCGACCCTTTTGTTGCGGTGCACCATGGTCCCCTTGGGCAGCCTGTGCTCGAGGAACACCGTCTCGATGGTCTGGAGGTAGAACTCGGCTGTGAGGTCCATGACCGCGAGGAACTCGTCATAGAACTCGCGATGCTTGTCGGCCGAATCGCCGTCGCCCCTGATGAGATTGTGGAACAGCTCGCGATGCGCGGTGATGTGGCGGTCGAGATTCATGCCCATGAAGCCGCTGAGCTGGAGGAAACCTGGATAGACGAGCCGCATCATGCCGGGATAGGGCCACGGCACCTGGGTGATGACGTTGTGCCGGAACCAGTTGAGGCTGCGGCCCTTGGCGAACTCGTTGACCGCGGTCGGATTCTCGCGCGTGTCGATAGGCCCCGCCATGAGGATCATCGAGCGCGGCACGGCGGGATCGTTCATCCCCTCCATCAAGGAGACGGCCGCGAACACCGGGACGGTCGGCTGACAGACTGCCATAATATGCACATTTCCGCGAAAAAAACGCAGAAAATCAATAATGTAGTCGATGTAGTCATCGAGGTCGAAGGGGCCAGCCGCGCGCGGAACGAAGCGCGCATCCTGCCACTCGGTCACATAGACTTCGTGGTCGGGAAGGAGGTCGCGCACTGTCCCCCTGAGCAGCGTCGGGTAATGTCCGGCGAGCGGCGCCACGACCAGCACCTTCGGATCCCTGCGCCGGCGCCACGCCGAGACGTTCCGCTCGAAATGGACGAGATTGCAAAAAGGCTTCGAGATCAGCGTGCGCTCATGCACCGCGACCTTGCGGCCGCCCACCTCGATCGACTTGATGCCCCACTCGGGCTTCTTGTAGCGGCGGGTGGTCCGCTCGAATAGCTCAAGAACCGCAGCGGCGCTCCGGCCCATCGGCGTATAGGCCGCCGGGTTAAGCGGATTGCGGAACAGCAGCCGATAGGCGTCGGCCGCGGCCCGGGCAGGGGTCAAAGCAGCCTGGTTCAACTCGTAGAGATGGTAAAGCATGGATCGACCTCCCGCCCACGATACACCGTGATTGCTGCATCGCGGAATCAAATGGTGATTCTATGCTGCAATGCAACGTCAGTTTGACGCGCAGGCGGTTTGGACGCGCGGCTAAAGGTAGCGGCGCAAGGTTTCTGCGATTTCTGCGGCAGGAGTTCCGTAGCTGAAATGAGCGATGTATTCCCCATTCTTATCCATGAGATAAGCAATCGTCGAATGATCGATGCTGTAATCGCTCTTTCCACTATTATCTTTATATTCGAATTTCGAGAATGTGACGCGATAAGCCTTGGCAGCGGCTGCAACGGCCTCTGGCGACCCCGTCAACCCTACAAACTTGTCGCCAAAATTCTTGACATAGGCTCCGACGGCTGCGGGCGTGTCGCGCTCGGGATCGAGACTAATAAAGACGGGGACGACTTCGGATGCCTTGGGCCCGAGGTCGGTGAGAGCCTGCGACATGATTTGGAGCTCGGCTGGGCAGACATCCGGGCAATGCGTGAAGCCGAAGAAGACAAGCATATAGCGGCCTCGGAAATCCTTGTCGGTGACCGTCTTACCGGTCTGATCGACGAGGGTGAAGGGACCGCCGATCAACGCCTTGCCGGACGTCTTGACCTGCGGCCCCGAGGCGCTCTGGGTGATAATGAGCGCGGCAGCCCCCCCGAGCGCGCCGACTAGGAAGCCAAACACCACAATGCTGAGCAGGCGCCAGCGCATTATTCACCGAGCTGAAGAAGAGTGCCGTTTTCGCGCGCGCTTCTGAGGAAGCGGCGGAAGATCATATAGCCGGCCAGCAGATAGACGGCATTGAGCGAAAGCGCCCACCACAATTCCCTCGCATCGAACACGTGATGCAAGAGGATCGAGCGCATGCCCTCGAACACATGGGTCGGCGGCAGCGCAAGCGCGATGACCTTGAGCCAGTCAGGCAGGACCGAGACCGGGTAGTAGACGCAAGCGAGCGGCAGCAAGAGGAAGGCGAGCGACCAGGCAAGCTCCTCGGCGCCGAGCCCGTAGCGCAGGATCACGCCTGCCGAGATCAGCCCGAGCGACCAGCTCGTCAGCACGAGCACGGCGAAGAATGCCGCGAGCGCGAAGCCGAGATCGAGCAGATTGAAGCCGAACAGGAAATAGGCGGCGATCGCGACCGGCACCATGCTCACGCTCAAGCGGATCACGCTCCACAGGCAAAGCGCCGCGACGAGCTCGTAGGCGCGCAGCGGGCTGGTGAGAAGATTGCCGAGATTGCGCGACCACATTTCCTCGATGAACGTCGTCGAAAAGCCGATCTTCGAGCGGAACAGGATGTCCCACAGCAGCACCGAGCCGATCAGAACACCCGCGCCTTGCGCGAGGGGACTGGTGGTGCCGGCGAGATATTTTTGCAGGAACCCCCAGGTCAGCATCTGGAGGAACGGCCAGTAGATCAGCTCAACGAGTCTCACGCCCGAGCTGAGCAAGAGATAGAGATAACGGCGGACGAGCGCGCCGATGCGCCGTGCGCTCGCGGCAAGGCCGGTCGGCGGCAGGAGAATCGGCTCGGCTCCGCTCCTTTGCGCTTCCGTCATGGTCATGACGTGGCCCTCGCCGGCGTCTCGCCCCCGGCACCGTCTTTGGACTTACGGCCGCGCCGGCGCACCACGTCGAGGAACACGTCCTCGAGCGTCTTGCGCCCATAGGTCGCGATCAGCGCCCGCGGCGTTCCGTCCTCGATGATCCGGCCCTTGTCGAGCAGGATGACGCGATCGGCCAGACGCTCGACTTCGGTCATGTTGTGCGAGGCGATGAGAAGCGTGGCGCCGCGATTGCGCGCGTAGTCCTTGAGCTTGCGCCTGATCCAATCGGCGGTGTCAGGGTCGAGCGAGGCAGTCGGCTCGTCGAGCAGAAGGAGATCGGGAGCGTTGAGGAAGGCCTTGGCGAGTCCCACGCGCGTCTTCTGTCCGGCCGAGAGCTTGCCCGTGTCGCGGTCGAGCAGCGGCTCGATTTGGAGCTCGCCCGCGATATGGGCAATGCGCTCCTCGGCATTGGCGATGCCATAGAGGCCGGCATAGACGGAGAGGTTCTGCTTGACGGTGAGCCGCGACGGAAGATCGACGTAGGGGCTCTGGAAATTCATGCGATTGGCGACGAGGCCGCGCTCTTTCGTCACGTCCCTGCCGAACACCCTGACTTCGCCCGAGGTCGGCACCACGAGCCCGAGCAGCATGGCGATGGTGGTGGTCTTGCCGGCTCCGTTGCCGCCGAGAAGCGCCACCGTAGTCGCGGGATCGAGCGTGAAGCTGATATGGTCGACGGCCGTGACTGTGCCGTAAATCTTGGTCAAATCGCGCACGGCAACGGGCAGATTTGCGCCGTTTGCGCGCGTCTCGACGCCCGGTTTCGCCACTCGCTCGTCCATGCTCTTGCGCTGTGCGCCCGCTTTGTCGGAATTATGGCTCTTTCGCCACGTGGTAGGCTTCACGTATGGCTGCAGTCGACAAGAGTCAAACCGCGCGCCGGGCGAGCCTTCCGGACGGGCTCAGGCCCGGGGAAACCCGGCTCAGGCTTCAGACCATCGTGCGTCTGCGCTGGCTCGCGGTGCTCGGCCAGAGCGTCACTGTGATCGGCGCCTATTGGGTGATCGGCATCGATCTTCCCATCGGCTGGTGCCTCGCTGTGATCGCGCTCTCCGCCTGGACCAACGTCATCCTCCGCATCCGCTATCCGGCGAGCCAGCGACTCCGGTCGAGCTACGCCTTCATGATGCTCGGCTTCGACGTGCTTCAGCTCGGCGCCTTGCTGTATCTCACCGGCGGGCTCGAGAATCCGTTCGCCTTCCTGCTCATCGCGCCGGTCGCGGTTTCGGCTTCGATCCTGCGCCTCCGCGTGACGGCGGCGCTCGGGCTTCTCGTGATCGTGCTCGCCACGCTCCTCACCACCTTCCACCACCCGTTGCCCTGGTTCCATCACTCGAACCTCTTGCTGCCCTTCCCCTATGTCATGGGGATATGGGCGGCGCTCGTATCGTGCATCCTGTTCATCGGTTTTTACTCGTGGCGCACGGCGGAAGAAGCGCGCCGCATGGCCGAGGCGCTCGCCGCCGCCGAGATGGTGCTCGCGCGCGAGCAGAGATTGTCGGCGCTCGACGGGCTTGCCGCCGCGGCCGCACACGGTCTCGGCACGCCGCTTGCGACCATCGCCGTCGTCACCAAGGAGCTGATGCGCGACACCAAGCCGAACGATCCGCATTACGAGGACGTCGTCTTGCTGCGCACCCAGGCCGAGCGTTGCCGCGATATTCTGGCCGAACTTGCCGCGCGCGGCGAGCAGATCGACATCATCGTGTCGCGGCTTCCGGTAAGCCATCTCATCGAGGAAGTGGTCGCGCCGCACCGGCTGGTCACCGTACCGATCGAGGTGCGCACCGGGCCGGCGGCGGGCGTCGCGCCGGGAAGCGCTGCGGCGATCGAGCCGGTCACCGAGCGCAATCCGGGCGTGCTCTATGGGCTCGGCAATCTCATCGAGAACGCCGTCGACTTTGCCGATGCGAAGGTGGAGGTCGAGGCGCGCTGGTCCGAGGACGAGGTCAGGATCGTCATCGCCGACGACGGCTCGGGTTTCCCGCCGCATGTGCTGGAACAGCTCGGCGAGCCGTTCGTCACCACCCGCCCGGCGCAGAGCTTCCGCCAGGAGGCGCCGGATGAGCATATCGGCATGGGTCTCGGCTTCTTCATCGCCAAGACGTTGCTCGAGCGCTCGGGCGCGACGCTTGCCCTCGCCAATCGCGAGCCGCCGGAGGCCGGCGCGGTGGTAAGCGTGATGTGGCCGCGGTCGAAGTTCGAGCGCGCGCCCGACGAAATTAGGCCGGCGCCGGAGCCTGCGGCACTTTGACGGGGGAGAGCGCCCCCCTTTACCAAGTTTATGGGCCCTTATCGGCAACATTACCGGGTGTTCATTTCCCCCGAGCCTCATACTTTGGTAGCGTTGCCCGCCCTCGCCAAAGCTCTTAGTTGATGGCCGTAATGGCACCGGAGTTGACCAGGGCGCTTAGTTGTCGGACATGAGCCAGAACCATCAGGAGCTCTGACATGGAAGCTCACCAGGTTTCGCCGACGCCCTATCAGGGCGGGCCGGTTCCCCAGGAGAACACCCTTCTCATCGTCGATGACGACCGCGCCTTCCTCGCGCGGCTCGCGCGGGCCATGGAGACGCGCGGCTTCGAGGTCGAGGCCGCAGCGTCGGTGGAAGAGGGCTTGGCCGCTCTCAGGCGCAGACCGCCGGCCTTCGCCGTGGTCGACATGCGGCTCGAGGACGGAAACGGCATCGACGTGATCGCGGCGCTCAAGGGCATCCGGCCCGAGGCCCGCGCCGTTGTGCTGACCGGCTATGGCAATATCGCGACCGCGGTCACTGCGGTGAAGCTTGGCGCTGTGGATTATCTCGCCAAGCCCGCCGATGCCGACGACGTCTACAACGCGCTGGTCAACAATTCGACGAATGCCAAGGCGCCGCCGCCCGAGAACCCGATGTCGGCCGATCGCGTGCGCTGGGAGCACATCCAGCGGGTCTACGAGCTTTGCAACCGCAACGTCTCGGAGACGGCGCGGCGCCTCAACATGCATCGCCGCACGCTACAGCGCATCCTCGCCAAGCGCGCCCCGAAATAGCGCGGTAGGCTTCGCTCTGAGAGGGACCATTGCTGCGCAAATCGCTCATGGCGTTCGCAGTTGCGAGCGGCGCCTCGTCTTCCGCAGCTTTGGCGGCGGACTCTATTGTGCCACCCGTAGTTTCCCAGCTCGAAGGCAGGCTCGGTCTGTTGAAAGCACTCGAGTCGCAACGCAACAGAGTGCAGGGCTATTGGCAGCGCCGTGAGCGTATCGTCGCGGCCTCGGATCCGGTTGCGGACGTCCGCGCCGACGCCAAAGCGGGCCCGGTCGGCCCAATGGTTGTCAGCTCGGGATATGCCCCAATTTACACGGCGCCCGGCCTCAAATGCTCCGGCGATCTCATGCGCGGGGCAATTTACCATGTCGAATTCGGCGATGCTTTGACGGCCGATCAGCGGAGCTTCCTGGAGGTATTTGCCCGGTACGCCGAGGCCTACAACAGGTACCTCTACGCGCAAGGGGCGTTGGCCTCATTGCACTGCAGCCCGACTGAGACAATCCCCGGCCGCTAAATCTCAAGCCCGCAGGCGGGGTCGAGGTGAAGCTGCAAACGCAGCGCCGCAGCACGGGCGAACGACAACATCATCGCCTTGCGGCGCGCGGCGGATAGCCGCTCCTCCATGCCCTCGCGCACCAGCTCGGCGCCGTAGCGGTCGGCGAGGATCAACCCTACCTCCTCGGGTATGACCTCGCGCGGGAAGTCGGCGGCCACCGCGAAATAGAGCCGGTCGCAGAACTCGAGATAGTCATGCCACTTCGCATCGGTCCGATAGTCGATGAGGCAGGATTTGATCTCGACAATCGAGACGCCGCCTGAGGGCGAGAGCGCGACCACGTCCGCGCGGCGCCCATTGGCGAGCGGAAGCTCGGTGACGACGGAAAGACCGAGCGCGCGGAAGGCGCGGCAGACCCCGCGCTGGATCTCGGCCGCGACCTCCGATTGGCGCCTATCGAGACAAACGACCGTATCGTCAGTCCTGGAAGCGGCTTGCCTCATCCTGAACTCCACGGAGAATCACACTGCACTCACCAAGTTTTGATCCATGGTTCCTCATTTCATGAAGCGGAACAAGCTGGTAAATGTGGCGTTCAAAGTGCTCAGCGAATTTGGCCCAGGCCTCCTGGGCTTTCTCACCGAAGCCCCAAGCACGGAGTGCTGACATTGAGTTCGCGGACCGCCATTCTCGCCGAGCCGAAGGGTACCTCTCGATCCAATATGCCATCGCTCAAGACGCGGCTCATGGAGACGCGGGTGCTCTCATGCGAGCTCGCCGCCCCATTGAGCGACGAGGACCAGGTTGTCCAGGCGATGGACGATGCGAGCCCGACCAAATGGCACCTCGCGCACACCACCTGGTTCTTCGAGGCCTTCGTGCTGAAGCGCTTCCTGCCCCACTACCGCGTGTTCGATCAGCGCTTCGAATATTGCTTCAACTCCTACTACGAGAGCGTCGGCCCGCGCCATCCGCGGCCGAAGCGCGGCCTTCTCACGCGCCCGTCGGGAGAAGAGGTGCGCGCCTACCGCGCCTTCGTCGATGAGGCGCTTGCGCGGCTGTTCGACCAAGAGCTTCCAGCCGAGGCCTGCGAGCTGATCGAGCTCGGCATCAATCACGAGCAGCAGCACCAGGAGCTTCTGCTCACCGATATCCTCGCGCTCTTCGCCGCCGAGCCGCTCAAGCCGGCCTACCGCCAGGCGAGCCCAGGCATCCTCGTGGGCGAGCAAGCGCCGCTCGACTTTGTGGCTTTCGACGGCGGCATCTTCGAAGTGGGCCACGACGGCGACGGCTTCGCCTACGACAACGAGAGGCCGCGGCACGGGGAGCTGATCCGCCCCTTCAAGCTTGCCACGCGGCTCGTCACCAATGCGGAGTGGATCGCCTTCATCGAGGACGGCGGCTACGAGACGCCGACGCTCTGGCTCGCCGACGGCTGGAACACGGTCAAGACGCAAGGCTGGAACGGCCCGCTCTATTTCGAGGAGGCCGACGGCGGCTATATGCAGATGAGCCTCATGGGCCTCCGTCCCGTCGATCCCGCCTCGCCCGTGACCCATGTCAGCTATTACGAGGCCGACGCCTTCGCCCGTTGGGCCGGCTACCGGCTGCCGACCGAATTCGAGTGGGAGGCCGCTTCGGCGTCCGTGCCCGTCGAGGGGCGCACCCTCGGCAAGGGACACTTGCGCGCCATGCCGGCACAAGGCGGCGCGGGCCTCGAGCAGATGTTCGGCGATGTCTGGGAGTGGACGGGAAGCGCCTATCTCCCCTATCCGGGCTTCAAGGCCGCGCCCGGCGCCGTCGGCGAATATAACGGCAAGTTCATGTGCAATCAGTTCGTGCTCAGGGGCGGCTCCTGCGTGACGCCGGAGGGCCATATGCGGCGGACTTATCGCAATTTCTTCTACCCCCATCAGCGCTGGCAGTTCATGGGCCTGCGCCTGGCTGCCGACGCATGATGGAGGGCGACATCACGTTTGAGCTGCCCGATGGCGTGACGGTCTCCTTGGAGAGCGCGCGGGCGAGGCGCGCGCCCGAGGCCGACGAGTTTGCCCGTGCCGTCCTTGCAGGCTTGGCCTCCAGACCGCGCGAGATCCCCTGCCGCTTCTTCTACGACGCTGTGGGATCGGAGCTGTTCGAGGAGATCGCCAAGCTCGACGAGTATTATCCGACGCGGGTCGAGGCGGGGCTGCTCGAGGCCCATCGCGAGGAGATCGCGGAGCTTGCCGGGCCGTCGCGCGTGCTGATCGAGTTCGGCTCAGGCTCGAGCCGCAAGACGAGCCTTTTGATCGGCGCGCTCGAGAGCATCCCGGCCTATGTCCCCATCGACATCGCCTCGGAGAGCCTGAAGGAGGCAGCCGGGTGGCTCTTGAGGCAGCATCCGGGGCTCACCATCATGCCCCTCATCTCCGATTTCACCAGGACGCGCGCGCTTCCGCTGCTCGCGCGCGGGCGGAGGAAGCTCGGCTTCTTTTCCGGCTCGACCATCGGCAATCTAACCCACGATGAGGCGCGCGCCTTCCTCGCCAATGCCGCGCGGCTCCTCGGCAAGGGCAGCCTGTTCCTCATCGGCGTCGATCTCAAGAAGAGCCTCTCGGTCCTGCTCCCCGCCTATAACGACGCCAAGGGCGTGACGGCCGCCTTCAACCTCAACCTGCTCGCGCGCATCAACCGCGAGCTCGGCGGCGATTTCGATCTCTCCCGCTTCGCTCACGAGGCCGTCTACAACGAGAGACACGGCAGGATAGAGATGTATCTCGTGAGCCTCGTGCGGCAGACTGCTCGTGTGCTCGGCAATCCCTTCGCCTTCGCGGAAGGGGAGCGCATCCACACCGAGAATTCCCACAAATATACAGTCGGCGAGTTCCAGGCGCTCGCAAGCCGCGCAGGCTGGCAGCCGGTCAAAGCCTGGGTCGATCCCGAGCAGCTCTTCAGCCTGCACCTGCTGCGGCTCTAGGGCCGAGCCAAGGCCGGCATAACACGGCCCCGCAGAGCAGCGTCCTCGCGCGGCCCGATCAGTGCGCTGTCTCTTCCGCGAACAGCGGCAGCATGCGGTCGCGCATCAAATGCACCGCCTCGCTGATGGTGCGGACATTGGTGCGCGGCTCGAGGCACTTGATACCGCTTTCGAGGACAGCGCGCACGTCGGCCCGCGTCAGGATCTTGCGCTCGACCAGATGTTCGAGAAGTGCCAGCGTCGTCACGCCGTTGGCGACGGCGATGGCCTGATCGCTACAGCCCAGGAAGCTAATCATGGCGTCTTCTCCCTTCCCCCCGAGAGACCTTGTTGTTGTCCCCGTATTATAACGCGCGAGCCGCCCTTTTCGGGGTCCATCGCGAACTCTTATTCTCGCTCCCCACAAATTCGAGCGCAGACCCCAACGGCCTCTTCCCGTTGAGGAGCGTGTTCGAGAAGCGTCTTGATCCGGGCGCCCCTAAACATCCAGGTTGGCCACTTGCAGCGCGTTCTCCTGGATGAACTCGCGCCGGGGTTCCACCTCCTCGCCCATCAGCCGCGAGAAGATGTCATTCGCTTCGTCGCCCTCCTTGATCTTTACCTGGAGCAGGGTGCGGGTGTCGAGGTCGAGCGTGGTCTCCCAGAGCTGCTCCGGATTCATCTCGCCGAGGCCCTTGTAGCGCTGCAGCGTTAGCCCCTTGCGGCCGGCCGTCATGACCGCGTTGAGCAGCTCGGTCGGCCCGTGCACGACGAGGTTCGCATCCTTGCGCTTGAGCGTCGCGGGACGGGCATAGACCTCCTGCAAATGCGGGGCGAACGAGTCGAGCTTCAGCGCGTCGGCGCTGGCGATGAACGGCCCGTCGATCAAATGCGATTCCATCACGCCTCTGAGTTCGCGCCAGAAGCGCAATCCGCCCTCGGGCAACGCCTCGCCGTGCCAGCCGCGCTCGGTCTCCTCCGAAAGCGCATCGAGCCGCTTGGCGATATAGGCCGCGGCGGCCTGGGAGTGCTTGCCCTCTTTCAGGACTTTCGGATTGAGCGCGCCCGCGATCGCCGCCTGCTCGACGATAAAGCGCGGGTAGCGGCTGTGCATCCCTTTGAGGATGCCGGAGATCCTGCGCGCGGTCTCTACGATGTCGCGCAAATCGCCGCCGCCTCGTGCCGCGCTGTCGCCGGTGACGAGAAGGGCATCCTCTAGCCCTTCCGAGATCAGATAATCCTCGAGGGCCTTCTCGTCCTTGAGGTAGCGCTCGGACTTGCCGCGCGACACCTTGTAAAGGGGCGGCTGGGCGATGAACAGATTGCCCGCCTCGATGATCGACGGCATCTGCCGGTAGAAGAAGGTGAGCAACAGCGTGCGGATGTGCGAGCCGTCCACGTCGGCGTCGGTCATGATGATGATTTTGTGATAGCGGAGCTTCGAGAGATCGAACTCGTCGCCGATGCCGGTTCCGAGCGCAGTGATCAGCGTGCCGATCTCGGCCGACGACAGCATCTTGTCGATGCGCGCCCGCTCGACGTTGAGGATCTTGCCGCGCAAGGGCAGCACCGCCTGGAAGGCGCGGTCGCGCGCCTGCTTGGCGCTGCCGCCGGCACTGTCGCCCTCGACCAGGAACAGCTCCGACTTGGCGGGATCACGCTCCTGGCAGTCGGCGAGCTTGCCGGGAAGGGACGCCACGTCGAGCGCGCCCTTGCGCCGGGTCAGTTCGCGCGCCTTGCGCGCCGCCTCGCGCGCCGCGGCCGCCTCGACGATCTTCCGCACGATGTTGCGCGCTTCGCCTGGGTTCTCCTCGAACCAGGCCGAAAGCGCGTCCGCCATGACGCTCTCGACCACGGGCCGCACCTCCGAGGAGACGAGCTTGTCCTTCGTCTGGCTCGAGAATTTCGGATCGGGCACCTTGACCGAGAGTACGCAGGTCAGTCCCTCGCGTGCGTCGTCGCCCGTCAAGTCGACCTTCTCCTTCTTGGCGATGCCGGACGCGGCGGCATAGGTGTTGACGGTGCGCGTGAGCGCGGCGCGGAAGCCGGCGAGGTGCGTGCCGCCGTCGCGCTGCGGGATGTTGTTGGTGAAGCACATCACGTTCTCGTGGTAGCTGTCGTTCCACCACAGAGCGGCCTCCACGCTGATCTTGTCCTGCTGGCGCTCGACCACGATCGGCTCCGTGATCAGCGCATGCTTGGTTCGGTCGAGGTAGCGGACGAAGGCGCGCAGCCCGCCCTCGTATTTCATCTCCTCGATCTTGGGCTCGACGCCGCGATGGTCGGTTAGGACGATGCGCACGCCGGAATTGAGGAAGGCAAGCTCGCGCAGACGATGCTCGAGCGTCGCATAGTCGAACTCGACCATGGTGAAGGTCTTGGGTGAAGGCACGAAGGTGATGCGTGTTCCGGTCTTGGGCCCGGCCTCGCCGACCACTTTCAGCGGCGCCTCGGGAACGCCGTCGTGGAAGCGCATGAAATGCTCTTTGCCGCCGCGCCAGATGGTCATCTCGAGCTTGGAGGAGAGCGCGTTTACCACCGACACGCCGACGCCGTGCAGCCCGCCCGAGACCTTGTAGGAATCCTGGTCGAACTTCCCGCCGGCATGCAGCTGGGTCATGATCACTTCGGCCGCCGAGACGCCTTCGCCCTTGTGGATCTCGGTCGGGATGCCGCGGCCGTTGTCCTCGACCGTAACCGAGCCGTCGGCGTTGAGCGTGACGAGAATTTCGTCCGAGAAGCCCGCGAGCGCCTCGTCGATGGCGTTGTCCACCACCTCGTAGACCATGTGGTGCAGGCCCGAGCCGTCGTCGGTGTCGCCGATATACATGCCGGGCCGCTTGCGCACGGCATCGAGGCCTTTCAGCACCTTGATCGACTCGGCGCCGTACTCGGCAGCGGCTTGGGCTTTGCGTTTTGAGGCTGGGGTCATGGGTCCTTGAAAGCGGTGTTTTGGGGTCGCATCGAGAGGGTCGGGCGCCGGGTGGAATCAGACGCCGATTTTACCCCGATTCACTGCCAAGATTTGGGCGTCTTGCGCGATCGGGGTGAATAGGTCGCGGTCGGTTCCGGTCATCCAGGCCTGGGCCCCGAGCCGCAAAATTTCCCCAAAAAGGGCGGTTCTCCGGGCTTCGTCGAGGTGGGCTGCGACCTCGTCGAGGAGGACGAGGGGAGCGGCCCCTTCGATATCCTTAACGAGCTCGGCCTTGGCGAGGATGAGCCCGATCAGAAGCGCCTTTTGCTCGCCTGACGAACACTGCTCGGCGGGCGCATCTTTCGGGCCGTGAAACACTATTAGGTCGCTCAAATGGGGTCCTTCAAGGGCCCTCAAGGCGGCCCTGTCGCGCTCGCGCGCGACGCTCAGAGCCTCCCGGAATTCGTCCTCGACCTCGGTTGCCGCCCTCCCGTCGAGCGCCTCCTCGAGCCTACCTTGGAGCGCCAGCACGGCGTAAGGGAATGGCGTGTCGGCGCCCCGCGCCTCGCGCTCCCGCTCGATCAGCGCGGCGAGCCTCTGCGTGGCATCGCGGCGAGCGGCGGCGATGGCGACACCGGCCTCCGCCATCTGCTCCTCGAGCCCCTCGAACAGCGCGCGCGATCCCTCGCGCATCTGGAACAGGCGGTTCCTCTGGCGCATGGCGCGGTCGTAGCGGCCAAGGGGCGAGCGCATCTTCGGGTCGATCATGAGCACGAGCCGGTCGAGGAAGCGGCGCCGCTCCGACGCTGGCCCGGTGAAAAGGCCATCCATGGCCGGAATGAGCCACACGAGCCTGACGTAGTCGGAGAGTGCGCCTGGGCTCGCGTCCTTGCCGGCGACGCGGACCGTCCGCCCGGTACTCTCCTCGTGCGATCCTGGGAGAAGCCCCGTGCCGACCTCGACCTCGCCTTGCGGAGAGACGATCTTCGCCGCGACGGCAAAGCCGCCCGCGCCGTCTTTGCGGCAAAGCTCGTGATAGGGACGCCCGCGCAAGCCGTGACCGGGGCCGAGCAGGGAAACCGCCTCGAGCAGGTTGGTCTTGCCCGAGCCGTTGTCGCCGACCAGCACCACGGGCTCCGGCCCGAGCGCAAGCCGCGCGCTGGCATAGTTGCGGAAATCGGTGAGCTTGAGCTCCTCGACGAATAGGCGCCCCGGCGCCGGGCTGTCAGCCCGTGCCGCCACGATCTCGTCCTTTCCGCTGAGAGAGGGCCTCATACCCGCATCGGCATGAGCACGTAGAGCGCAGACTGATCCTTGACGTCGCGCACCATGGTCGGTGAGCCGGGATCGGCGAGCTTGAACTCCGCCGTGCCGCTTTCGAGCTGCTGGGAGATGTCGAGCAGATAGCGGGCGTTGAAGCCGATCTCGAGCGGATCGAAGCCGTAGTCCACGGGAAGCTCCTCGGTGGCGCTGCCGCTCTCGGGGTTGTTGACCGAGAGCGTGAGCTTGCCGTCGTTGAGCGTGAGCTTGACGGCGCGGCCCTTGTCGCTCGACAGCGTCGAGACGCGATCGACGGCCTGCGCGAAGGCGGCGTTGTCCACCTCCATGCGCTTGTCGTTTCCTTGCGGGATGACGCGCTCGTAGTCGGGGAAGGTACCGTCGATCAGCTTGGAGGTGAGCACCACGCGCGAGGTCGTGACCCGGATCTTCGACGGCGACAGCTCGATGCGCACCTCGCCGTCGGCGTCCTCGACGAGCTTGGCGAGCTCCAGCACGGTCTTGCGCGGCACGATCACGCCGGGCATGCCCTTGGCGCCTTGGGGCAGCGGGTGCTCGACCTGGGCGAGTCTGTGCCCGTCGGTGGCGACCGCGCGCAGCATGGGCTTCCCCGACGACTCGGTGGCATGCAGATAGATGCCGTTCAGGTAATAGCGTGTCTCCTCGGTCGAGATGGCGAAGCGCGTCTTCTCGATGAGCTTCTTCAGGTCGGATGCCGGCAGTGAGAAGCTGTAGCTGAGGTCGTCAACGCTGAGCGCGGGGAAGTCGTCGGCCGTCAGAGTCTGGAGCAAGAACTGCGCCGGTCCACTCGTGATTACGAGCCGGCCCTGCTCGCCGTCGCGTTGAAGCTCGATGTCGTTACCTTCCGGGAGCTTGCGCACGATGTCGTAGAACATATGGGCGGGCACGGTGGTTGCGCCTTCGCCCTTGACGCGCGCGGGCACCGTTTCCACGAGCTCCATATCGAGGTCGGTCGCGGTCAGCTTGAGCTCGTTGTTGCGGGCGCTTAAGAGCACATTGGACAGGATCGGAATGGTGTTCCTGCGCTCGACCACGCTCGCCACGTGCGCGAGCGCGCGTGAAAGACCCGCTTTGTCGATGCTGAGCCGCATGGCCCGTACCCCAATTCTTGTTGATTTCTCCCGGGTGCGAGGGGCCTTTCGCCGAAGCCTTGGCCAAAGCTCCGGTAAAGGCCGCCGATCCGAGCGAAGAGGCTAAGACTCCCTTGCAAGACCTTGCCGCGATAAGGGCCATAATTCAAGGGGCATGGGAGGGGGCTTGGGGCAGGAAAAAGGGCCGCCGATTGCCGATCCCGGGCGGCGATCCGCAAGCGCGGGCGGGGGACGCCTCGGGCCTGCACCCGAGCCCCCGCCGCGCCTTCCCTCTAGTCGCGCAGCAAGCGCTTCAGAAGCTCGATCTCCTCGCGGAGCTGGTTGTCGTCGTTCATCAGCTGCTCGATCTTGCGGATCGCGTGCAGCACGGTGGTGTGGTCGCGGTTGCCGAATCGCCGCCCGATCTCGGGCAGCGAGCGCGAGGTCAAGAGCTTCGCGAGATACATGCCGATCTGGCGCGGGCGCACGATCGAACGGTTGCGCCGCCCCGACAGGAGGTCGCCGCGGTTCACCCCGTAATGCTTCGACACCGTGCGCAGGATGTCGTCGATGCGCACGCGCCGGGGTTCCGCGCCGCGCATCAGGTCGCGCACGATCTGCTCGGCGTTTTCGATCGTCACCGGCTCGTCGGTGAGCTGGTAGCTCGCGCGCAGGCGGTGCACCGCGCCTTCAAGCTCGCGCCCGCTTTCGGTGAGCCGTTCGGCGAGGAAGGAGAGCACGGTGTCCGACACGTTGAGCCCGCGCGTCTCGGCGCAGGCTTCCTGCGCGCGTTTCGCCAGGATCTTGTGGCGCAGCTCGTACTCCATGGCCCCGATCTCGGCGACGAGGCCGCCGCCGAGCCGCGAGCGCATGCGCGTGTCGAGCTTGTCGAGATGGGTCGGCGCGCGGTCGGCCGCGACCACGACTTGCCGGCCGCCGTCGATCAGCGAGTTGAGCGTATGACAGAACTCCTGCTGGATGGTCGGTCCCTGCAGGAACTCCATGTCGTCGATCAGGAGGATGTCGATTTTCCTGAGCTTCTCCTTGAAGGCGAGCGCATCGCGCGCGCGCAAGGCCTGCACGAAGCCACTCATGAAGCGCTCGGCGGTGAGGTAGAGCACCTCGGCCTCTGGCTTCCTCTGCTTCACCTCCCAGGAGATGGCGTGCAGGAGGTGGGTCTTGCCCAGCCCGACATTGCCGTGGACGAACAGGGGGTTGAACAAGGCCTGCGGGGTCGAGAAGGCGCTCGCCACTTCGAGCGCCGCGGCATGAGCGAGCCGGTTCGAGGTGCCGACCACGAAGCTCGCGAAGGTGAGCCTCGGGTCGAGCGGGGAGCCCTCGAATCCGCCGTAGCCGGTGCGGAGCGGCATGGGCAGCGGCGCGTGATCGGCTGCCGGCGCCGGGACGGGGGCAGGGGAAGCGACACGCTTCTGCCGCAGCGCGTCGCTCGCGCCGTCATTGCCGAAATGAGGCTGCCTGACCCTGAACTCGATCCGCTCGGCCGCCGGCCATTCGGCCCGCGCCAATCTCAGGACAGAGTCGTAGTAATGCGTTCTAAGCCAATTGCGAAGAAAGCGCGTCGCCACGGTAAGGTGGACGACCTGATCGTCCACCTGGTCAAGCTCCACCCCCCGGAACCAGCTGGCGAAGACATCTTCCCCCAGTTCTGCGCGGAGCCTGCTCTTGATTTTTGCCCAAGCTTCGCTTGGGGCGCACTGCTCTTGTGCCACGGTTCTTGCTCTTTCCCATTCGTATCGTTCGCGCCGTTACGCACCGCACGCCTCACACTTGAGCAGTCAACAAGATCGACGCGGACAGCCATGACCGTCCTTACAGCGAGCTGCCTCAGCTTTGTTGCCAAGGCAGACCCGCCGCCTTCCAACCTGCAACAGTTCCCCGATGCCTGTCGTCGTCGAGCGGGCCTTCGAACCCGCACGCGACGTTGTGACAATTGCGAAACCCTACCGACGCCATCGCCTTGGCCGCAGCCAGGCTCCGGCTCCCCGAACGGCAAATGAAATAGAGATCGTCATCCGGCTGGACGCCGAGTGCCTTGAGCTCGCCGACCAGGCGCTCGGTAAAGCGCGGATCGACGGCTTGGTCGGGAAAGGTCTGCCATTCGACGAGAACGGCACGCTTGCCCAGTGGCCCGAGATCCGGGATGCCGACATAGGTCCATTCGGCGCGCGTGCGCACGTCGACGAGCTGCGAGCGCGGCTTGGACACGAGGCCTTCCCACGTCGTGCCGATATCCACCTCGTCAACCGGCTTATCGCCGCCACCTGCGCCCAATTGAAACCTTCCTCCTCTAAATCTCGCGCTAGTTGTAAGTACAAATCGGATGCGGACCACTATAGGTTGGAGGCATCGACGTATTGCGACACGACAACCCACAGGTTACGCATCAACATTCCACATAGTGTCCCCCGCTCATTACGCCAGAGACAAAGAAAACCTGTTCCCGGCACGTGCCAGGCACAAGATACTCGATTGTAAAGGAGGGGTATGCCCCGTTCGGATGGTTGGACTATACACATGCGCCATGCCCTGATCAAGCGAGCGGGCGTCACCGAAAAGGCGTCAAAACGGGCGTAATCGGAGGACTCAGCGGGCTTTTCCAAGCCACTGTGCAATAAGACGGATTCATGACCGCGAGGCTCACGCATGGCCATGCTGCAGGCCTCTTCCCAATGACAAACTGTTGCACGATTTTTTTTGCGGGGGCAGCCCAAAATTGGACGGGCGCGGGGGCCGTTGCCGGCACCCCAAGGGCAAGCAGTTGAAATCTTCGTTGAATTGACATCTTGGGGCGCGCGCAGAGGCGCGGGAGCCTTGTTGCTTCAGTGCAACAGGAGCGGCTTTTTTCGTCCCTGTGGGAACTAACTCGTCAGGGGGTGCCCATGGCGCCGATGCGCTTGGCGAGCCGCGAGACTTTGCGCGAGGCGGTCTTGCGGTGGGTCACGCCCTTCTGCGCTGTGCGCACCATGATCGGCTCGGCCTCTTTGAGCGCGGCTTGCGCCGCCGCCTTGTCGCCGGAGGCGATCGCCTCCTCGACCTTGCGCACCGAGCTCCGCATCCGGCTTCTCCGCGCCTTGTTGACGGCGGTGCGGCGGACGGTTTGACGGACGGCTTTCTTCGCCGATTTGGTATTCGCCATGGACTTTGTCCCTTGAGGCGCGTTCAGCCATCAAAAGCGGCCGAAAAAGCGCTGAATTGAGCGGATGATTAGCGGCCTCTATAGCGAGCGCGCCCTAAAGCGTCAACCGCGCGAAAGAGACGCCTGCTCGGCAATTGACAGGAACGCGCGGCGATGGCTCTCCTTGCGCGCCCATGCGGGGCAGTCGCCGGGACCGAGGTCAAGACAACAAGCTCATGCGCATTCTGGTTACCGGCGCCGCCGGCTTCATCGGCTATCACACGGCGATGCGCCTGATTGCGCTCGGGCACGAGGTGGTCGGCTTCGACAATCTCAATTCCTATTACGATGTGTCGCTCAAGGAGGCGCGCCTGCGCAATCTCGAGCGCCACGGCTCCTTCCGGTTCGTCAGGGCCGATCTCGCCGACCGGACGGCGGTGGAGGCGACCTTCGCCGAGGAGAAGCCGAGGCGCGTCGTGCACCTCGCGGCGCAAGCCGGCGTGCGTTACTCGCTAGACCATCCGCACGCCTATATCGGCTCCAACGTCGCGGGCTTCCTGCACATCCTCGAGGGCTGCCGCCATCACGGCATCGAGCACCTTGTGTTCGCCTCGTCGAGCTCGGTCTATGGCGGAAACCGCGCGCTCCCCTTCAAGGTCGACGACAACGTCGATCACCCGTTGAGCCTCTACGGCGCCACCAAGAAAGCGAACGAACTGATGGCGCACGCCTATGCCCATCTCTTCAAGGTCCCGGTCACCGGCCTGCGCTTCTTCACCGTCTACGGCCCGTGGGGCCGTCCCGACATGTCGCTCTTCATCTTCACCCGCAAGATCCTCGCAGACGAGCCGATCCCGGTGTTCAATCACGGCCGTCACGCCCGCGACTTCACCTATATCGACGATGCGGTCGAAGGCGTCGTGCGCGCACTCGATCACGTCGCCACGCCCGATCCGGACTGGCGTCCCGAGGCGCCTGATCCAGCGACTTCCTCGGCGCCCTACCGCATCTACAACATCGGCAATCACTCTCCGGTGGCGCTGCCCGACTTCATCGCCATGATCGAGAAGGCGACGGGGCGCAAAGCCAGGCTCGACATGCTTCCGGCGCAGCCCGGCGATGTGGAGGAGACCTACGCCGACGTCGAGGCGCTGAGACAGGCGACCGGCTTCAGCCCGAGCACGCCGCTCGAGGAGGGGGTCAAGCGCTTCGTCGCCTGGTACCGCGACTTTTACAAGGTCTGAGCTCCCTAGCGGTTCCTGAACTCCGGTTTCCGCTTCTCGATGAAGGCGGCCATGCCTTCCTTCTGGTCCTCGGTGGCGAACAGCGAATAGAACTGGCCGCGCTCGAAGCGGGCGCCTTCCGCAAGCGTCGTGGCGAAGCCGCGATTGATCGCTTCCTTGATCATCATCACCGCGTGCTGCGAGAGGTTGGCGATCTTGTCGGCGGCCTTCATCGCCTCGTCCATCAGCTCTGCCGCCGGCACCACGCGACTCACGAGATTCGAGCGCTCGGCCTCCTCGGCGCTCATGCGCCGCCCCGTAAGGCAGAGCTCCATCGCCTTGGCCTTGCCGACGGCACGGGTCAGCCGCTGCGTGCCGCCATTTCCCGGCATGATGCCGAGCGTGATCTCGGGCTGGCCGAACACGGCGGTGTCGGCGGCGAGGATGATGTCGCAAGCCATGGCAAGCTCGCAGCCGCCGCCGAGCGCATAGCCTGCGACCGCAGCGATGATCGGCTTGCGGCAGTTCGAGATGCGGTCGAACGGCGCGAGGAAGTCGCTGCCATAGGCCTCGACGAAGGTCTTTTTGTGCATCTCCTTGATGTCGACGCCGGCGGCGAACGCCTTCTCGTTGCCGGTGATGACGATGCAGCCGATGCCGGGATCCGCCTCGAAGCGGTCGAGCGCGCGGTTGACCTCGCCGATCAACTCGGCGTTGAGGGCGTTCATGGCTTCGGGCCGGTTGAGAGTGATCACGCCAACCTTGCCTTTGGTCGAGGCGATGATCGTCTCGTAGGCGCCGTCGCGTTTGGGGGCCACAGGCTCCGGTTCGGCGATGGTGAAGACATTCAAGAACATGATCGTTTCAGTCCCCTAGGTTTGACAGGTTGGACAAAAGAAAGTCGAACGTCCTCCCTGGACGATGCGGCGTACGGTTCCTCCGCAGCCTTTTTTGGCGCAAGGTTTTCCCTCGCGTCCGTAGACGTTGAACGTATGCTGGAACTCGCCGAGCGAGCCGTCCGCGCGCCTATAGTCGCGGAGCGATGAGCCGCCGGCCTTGATTGCGTCCTTCAGCACCGCCTTGACGCTCTCGACAAGCGCCTCGGTCCGCGCGGTCGGCTTGCCGGATTTCGTGGCGAGCGCGCCGGCGAGCCGCTTCGGCGAAATTCCGGCGCGGAACAGCGCCTCGCAGGCGTAGATGTTGCCGAGCCCGGCGATAAGCCTCTGATCGACGAGAGCCGCCTTGATCGAGGTCTTCTTGCCCTTGAGCTTCGCGGCGAGCCATTCCGGCGTGAAGGATGACGACAGCGGCTCGATACCGAGGCCTTTGAACAGCGCGTGGCTCGAAAGCTTTTCCGCCTGCACGAGGTCCATGAGCCCGAAGCGGCGCGCATCCGAGTAACGGATCGCCGTACCGTCGCGCATATGAAACACGATGTGCTCGTGCTTGGCGCCATCCTCCCGCGCGGTCGCCCGCGCCTGCCGGCCTTCCCGGGCGGGCGAGGTCGAAACCCCATTGGCATGGTCGATGCTGAAACTCCCGGTCATGCCGAGGTGCATGACGAGCACCTCGCCGTCGTCGAGCCGCACCAACAGATATTTGGCACGCCGGTCGAGCGCCTCGATCTTCCGGCCCTCGAGCCGCTCGGAGAAGCGCTTCGGCAGCGGGAAGCGCAGATCCTTCCGCCTCTGCTCGACGCGCGCGAAGGCGTTGCCGATGAGGATCGGCTCAAGTCCCCTGCGCACTGTCTCGACCTCCGGAAGCTCAGGCATGGTCGGTCCTTTATCGCAGCGCAAAAGGCGCTCCGTTGCGCTGCAACAATAGCCTGATCCCGGCCCTTGCGCTATTGTCCCCGCGCAATGTCCCAAGACTTCGAGACCAAAGGCCCAAAGGAGCGGAAGGCGAGCTTCGGCTTTGCCGCCGTCGACGAGAGCGCCAAGCAAGGCCTGGTAAACGCGGTCTTTTCCCGGGTCGCGCGCAACTACGACCTGATGAACGACGTGATGTCGGGCGGCCTCCACCGGCTGTGGAAAAGCGATTTCGTGAGTCTGCTTGCTCCGCCCAAGAGCACCGTTCCCTATGCCCTCCTCGATGTTGCGGGGGGCACCGGCGATATCGCGCTGAAGGCGCTCGAAGTGGCAGGTGCGGGGACCCGTGCCGTGATCTGCGATATCAGCGCCGAGATGATGGAGGTGGGGCGGGCGCGGGGCGCGCGCTTCGGCGACCGGCTGACATTCGTCCAAGGCAATGCCGAATGCTTGCCGTTTTGCGATCGGAGCTTTGATGCCTATACAATCGCCTTCGGCATCCGCAACGTCACCCATATCGACACCGCGCTGGCCGAAGCCTTCCGCGTGCTGAAGCCGGGCGGAAGGTTCCTCTGCCTCGAATTTTCGACCGTTGAGGTGCCTCTGCTCGACACGCTCTATGACGCCTATTCGTTCAATGCGATCCCGGCGCTCGGTGCCCTTGTCGCGGGCGATTCCGCCTCCTATCGCTACCTCGTCGAAAGCATCCGCCGCTTTCCCGATCAGAAAACCTTCATGGGGCTGATCGAGAATGCGGGCTTCGAGCGGGCGCGCTACCGCAACCTCAGCGGCGGGATCGCCGCCATCCACTCCGCCTGGCGGTTATGATGAGGCCATGACGTGAACGCGATCGCCAACATGGTGCGGCTGACCAAGGCGGGCGTCGTGCTCGCCTGGAGTGGTGCGCGCGTTCTGCCCGAGGATGCGAACCTGCCGGCGCCGCTCGTCCTGTTCGGGCGCGTGACCGCTCCGCTCCGCAAGAACGGGGCGGGTGACGGCAACGAGACGAAGCTCTCGGCCGCGCTCACCTCGCTCGGGCCGTCCTACATCAAGCTTGGCCAGTTCCTCGCCACGCGCGACGACATTATCGGTCGCGAGCTCGCCGCCGACCTCGCCACGCTCCAGGACCGCCTGCCG
The DNA here is from genome assembly GCF_035650995.1 of Methyloceanibacter sp. Classification (GTDB taxonomy): domain Bacteria; phylum Pseudomonadota; class Alphaproteobacteria; order Rhizobiales; family Methyloligellaceae; genus Methyloceanibacter. Next base: position 25,335 of record NZ_DASRGO010000042.1, read on the forward strand.
CCCTTCTCGCAAGAAGATGCGCGCAAGGCCGTCGAGGAGGCGCTTGGCGCACCGGTGGACAAGCTGTTCGCCGAGTTCGGACCGCCCGTCGCAGCGGCCTCGATCGCGCAGGTGCACAAGGCCAAGGTCAAAACGCCCGACGGCACCCTGAAGCCCGTTGCCGTCAAGGTGCTTAGGCCTGGTATCGAACAGCGCTTCAAGCGCGATCTCGATTCCTATTTCTTCGCCGCGCGCGCGCTCGAACGTTTCCACCCGCGCTCGCGCCGGCTCCGTCCCGTCGCCGTGGTCGACACGCTCGCCAAGTCCGTCGCCATCGAGATGGATTTGCGCATGGAGGCGGCCGCCATCTCGGAGATGGCCGAGAACACCAAGAATGACGACGGCTTCCGCGTGCCGGTGGTTGACTGGACGCGGAGCGCGCGCCGCGTGCTGACCCTGGAATGGATCGACGGCATCCCGATCTCCGATCACGGCGCGCTCCGCAAGGCGGGCTACGACCTGAAGGCAATCGGCGCGCGGCTGATGCAGAGCTTCCTGCGGCACGCCATGCGCGACGGCTTCTTCCATGCCGACATGCATCCCGGCAATCTGTTCATCGACGCGGAAGGGCGCATTGCCGCGGTCGATTTCGGCATCATGGGACGGCTGGGAGCGAAAGAGCGGCGCTTCCTCGCCGAGATCCTCTATGGCTTCTTGAACCGCAACTACACCCGCGTGGCCGAGGTGCATTTCGAGGCGGGCTACGTGCCGCGCAAGCACTCGATCGCGCAATTCGCGCAAGCCCTGCGCGCGATCGGCGAGCCGATCCTCGACCGGCCCGCAAGCGAAATCTCGATGGCGCAGCTCCTCGGCCAGCTGTTCCAATATACCGAGGTGTTCGACATGCAGACGCGCCCCGAGCTTCTCCTCCTGCAAAAGACCATGGTGGTGGTCGAGGGCGTGGGGCGGAGCCTCGACCCCGACCTCAACATTTGGGTCGTAGCCGAGCCCGTGGTGCGCGAGTGGATGGAGAAGGAGCTCGGCGCCGGCGCGCGGCTCGAGGCGGCCGCCGAAGGAGCGGCGAGCGTCGGGCGCTTCATGGGCGAGCTGCCCAAGCTTCTCGGCCAGGCCGAACGTACCGCCGGCGCGTTTGCCGCCCTCATGGACGAGGGACTCCGTCTCGACGATCAGACGGTCGAGCGGCTGGCCGAGGCGCAAGCGCGCCAGAACCGGGCGAACCGCCTCGGTATCTGGGTCGTTGCCATCGCGCTTGTCGCCATCGCGCTCGCGCTACTCTTTTGAGTATTGGTTGTTAACCCCAAATGATAGTCATGGCCGGGCTGGTGCCGGCCATCCACGGTTTTCATCTAGTCCAAGACGTGGATGCCCGGCATAAAGCCGGGCATGATTGCGGAGTGGTAATGGCGTGCAAGGAAAGCGCATCCTCTTGATCGTCGGCGGCGGGATCGCCGCCTATAAGAGCCTCGAGCTCACCCGCCGCTTGAAGGAGCGCGGCGCTTCGGTGCGCGCGATCCTGACGAAGGGCGGCGCCGAGTTCGTGACGCCGCTTTCTTTCTCCGTGCTCACCGAGGAGCGCGCCTTCACCGATCTGTTCGACCTGCAGGACGAGGCCGAGATTGGGCACATCCGCCTCTCGCGCGAGGCCGACCTGATCGTCGTCGCGCCGGCGACAGCCGACCTCCTCGCCAAGATGGCGCATGGGCTTGCCTCCGATCTCGCCACCGCCGTCCTGCTCGCGACCGACAAGCGCGTTCTGCTCGCCCCCGCAATGAACGTCCGCATGTGGGAACACCCCGCGACGCAGCGGAACCTCGCCACGCTCCGCGCCGACGGCGTCCATTTCGTCGGGCCCGAAGAGGGCGAGATGGCCTGCGGCGAGTTTGGCCTCGGCCGCATGGCCGAGCCCGCGGCGATCCTCCAGGCGATCACCGGACTCCTCGGCGGACGCGATACGCCTTCGGCGACCGTTCGGCCGCTCAAGGCTCAAGGCGCACCGCAGACCGGCGCGTCACTTTCGGGCCGTCACGTGCTCATCACCTCCGGCCCGACGCAGGAGCCGATCGATCCCGTGCGCTATATCGCCAACCGGTCGTCCGGCAAGCAGGGCCATGCGCTCGCCCGCGCCGCGAAGGCGCTCGGCGCTAACGTGACGCTCGTGAGCGGGCCGGTCGCCCTTCCCGATCCCGATGGCGTGCGCGTGATCAAGGTCGATACCGCGCATGAGATGCTGGCGGCGGTCCTTTCGGCGCTTCCCGCCGACCTTGCCATTTGCGCCGCCGCTGTCGCCGATTGGCGCGCCTCCGACGAAGCCCCGCAGAAGCTCAAAAAGCCGCCCGAGGGCAGCGAGACCACGCTCAAGCTCACCCTCAATCCCGACATTCTCGCCACGATCTCGCGGGCGGGTCCCGCGCGTCCGCGGCTTGTCATCGGCTTCGCCGCCGAGACCGAGAGCCTGATCGAGAACGCCAAGTCCAAGCTCAAGAGGAAGGGCGCCGACTGGATCGTCGCCAACGACGTGTGGCCCGGGACCGGCGCCATGGGCGGGGATCGCACGCAAGTGCATCTCGTGACCGAGCGCGGCGTCGAGGACTGGCCGCCGATGAGCAAGGACGAGATGGCGGAGCGGCTGCTTGCCCGCGCGGCGGAGGCGCTTCAGGCCCTTCGCCCAGCTGCGGAATGAGCGTCACGGTCCGCGTGCAGCGCCTGCCGCACGGCGAGGGCCTGCCGCTTCCCTCTTATCAATCAGAGCATGCCGCGGGCCTCGATCTCATCGCCGCGCTGCCAGAGGACGCCCCGATCGAGCTCGAGCCGAGCGACCGCGCGCTGGTGCCGACCGGCCTCGTCATCGAACTGCCGCAAGGCTACGAGGCGCAAGTGCGTCCGCGCTCGGGCCTTGCGCTGAAGCACGGCGTCACCGTCCTGAACAGCCCCGGCACGATCGACGCCGACTATCGCGGCGAGGTCAAGGTGCTTCTCATCAATCTCGGCGCCGAGACCTTCTTGATCGAGCGCGGCGACCGCATCGCCCAGCTTGTGGTCTCCCCGGTGACGCATGTGGAGATCGTGGCAAGCGACGCGCTCGGCGCGACCGAGCGCGGGCCGGGCGGCTTCGGCTCAACGGGAAACTAGCGATCGATTGAAAAAGTCGGATGAGAGCCAGGCCACAAGCGCGGGCTCCCATCCCCTAGCCTTCATTATTCCACGGCGCCTTTGTTGTGACCCGGGGCGTAGCCCGAGGCGCCAGGAGAGCTTCCGCTCTCCGATTGTTTGCCGGGCGCGTATTCGGACGCGCCAGGACCCGTGCTGTTAGGGCTGTTTTGCATCTGGTGACCAGGTGTTGAGGACGGGCCGCTGGGGCCTCCCTCATTTTGCATCTGATGGCCGGGTGAGTTGCCAGAAGCGCCGGGGCTGTCGGCGGCGCAAACGGCAGCGGTTCCGAGAAGCAGGACACACAAGGTTGAGAGGATTGTCTTCATTATTTCGCCTCCTTGTTCGGACCTGAAAGCAGGCTCAACGTCTTCGAGGTGGCTGCGTTCCCGGCCGCCGTCTCTCCCCCAATGCGAAGGGATGGCATAGATTACGTCAATGACCCTTACCCCTGACGAGGTCCTGCGCTACAAGCGCCAGCTCGTGCTGAAGGAGATCGGCGGCGAAGGTCAGCAGAAGCTGAGAGCTTCGCGCGTGCTGATCGTCGGCGCCGGCGGCCTCGGCTCCCCGCTTATGCTCTATCTCGCCGCGGCGGGCGTCGGGGTCATCGGCATCATCGACGACGATCGTGTCAGCCTCGACAATCTCCAGCGCCAGATTGCGCACGAGACGAAAAGCGTCGGCAAATACAAGACGAGGAGCGCGGCCGAGGCGATCGAGCGCGTCAACCCGCACGTCGAGACGCGCCTCTATACCACGAGACTCATGCCGGAGAACGCGCTCGGCATCATCCGCGACTACGACATTGTGGTCGATGGCTCCGACAATTTTGCCACGCGCTATCTGGTCAACGACGCCTGCTATTTCGCCAAGCGGCCGCTCGTGTTCGCTGCGGTTGGGCCGTTCGACGGCCACCTCACCACCTTCCGCGCCTTCGAGACTGATGGTGGCGGCAACCCGCGGCCCTCCTATCGCTGCCTGTTCCCCGAGCCTCCGCCCGAGGGCACCGTTCCGCCGTGCTCGGAGACCGGGATTCTCGGCGCGGTCGCGGGCGTGATTGGCTGCTTGCAAGCCGTGGAGGTGGTGAAGGAAGTGCTCGGCATCGGCGAGGGATTGGTGGGCAAGCTCCTGCTCTACGACGCGCTCGAGGCCCGCTTCTCGACCGTCGCCTATGCCTGGGACCCCGAGAACCCGCTCAATGGGCGCGAGCCGCGGTTTCACGACCTCTCGCATCTCCGCGAGGCCGCGGTCGAGGTGACCGGCTGAGGGCCGGCGGTTGACGCCCGGCACGGGGGCGGGCATGACGCGTTATTGGAGTGCCACCGCGGCCACAAACACAGTGAGCGCGGGCGGCGTGGCATAGCCTGACTTCGCGGCGAGGGCGCCCCGAAACCCGATGGGACACCTATGAAACCACATGCATTCATTGCTGCCGCCGCATTAGCGGCTCTTCTCTGCGGCTGTTCCGGGAGCCAGCCCGAGGCGCAGGCGGGACCCCCCGGTCCTGCTGGCCCCCAAGGACCGCAAGGACCGCAAGGCGAGAAAGGCGAGCCGGGTCCGCCGGGCAACGCGGGGATCAGAACGATAAGCGACCCGTGTCCCAAGCACTGCACGCTGACCTGCTCGGACAACGAGCGGGTGTTGAATGCTTATGTCGTGAAGGGCACCGGGGCCGTTGCACATACGAGCGAGCAGTCGGTTGATTTCGACACCCGCCGCCAGGCCGGGGCTGGGCCTGCGCTTGTCTTCTGCATTCCCAAATGAACCAGCTGACCACCGAGACCATCACGACATCGTGCGTAATCGCGGGCGGCGGCCCTGCCGGGATGATGTGCGGGCTCCTGCTCGCCCGCGCCGGCATCGACGTGCTCGTGCTGGAAAAGCACGCCGATTTCCTGCGCGACTTCCGCGGCGACACCATCCATCCCTCGACGCTCGAGATCATGTACGAGCTTGGCCTGCTCGGGGCTTTTCTCAGGCGGCCGCACTCCGAAGTGCGCGAGCTCGCCGGCATCGTCGGCGACGACCGCATCGCGCTCGCCGATTTCTCGCATCTTCCCACCCACTGCCGCTTCATCGCCCTGATGCCGCAATGGGACTTTCTCGATTTTCTCGCCGAGCAGGCGCGGCGCTACCCCTCCTTCAAGCTCAAGATGCGCGCCGAGGTCGACGGCATTCTCGAGGACGGCGAGACGATCGTCGGGCTCTCGGCCAAGCAGCCTGAGGGACCTCTCGAAGTGAGATCCGATCTCGTCATCGGCGCCGACGGACGGCATTCGGTCGTGCGCGAGAAGGCGGGCCTCAAGGTCGAGGACCTCGGTGCGCCGATGGATGTGCTGTGGTTCCGCCTGCCGAAGCGCCCCGACGACGAGGGCCAGACGCTCGGCCGCATTCAGGCTGGCGTCGTGTTCGTGATGCTCGACCGCGGCGACTATTGGCAGTGCGCCTATGTCATTCCCAAGGGCGGCTTCGCCGAGCTCAGGCGCCAGGGGCTCGACGCCTTCCGCAAGGCCGTGGTGGCGCTCAATCCGCGACTCGCCGACAGGGTTGCCGAGATCGCCTCATGGGACGACGTGAAGCTCCTGACCGTGACGGTCGATCGCTTGGCGCGCTGGTACCGCAAGGGGCTCATCTGCATCGGCGATGCCGCCCACGCCATGTCGCCGATCGGCGGCGTCGGCATCAATCTCGCCATTCAGGATGCGGTCGCTGCGGCGAACATCCTGTGGCGGCCGCTGCGCGAGGGACGAGTGAGCGAGGCCAGCCTGCGTAAGGTGCAAGAGCGGCGCGAATGGCCGACCCGCGCCACGCAACGGCTTCAGCTCTTCATCCAGGACCGCGTGATTTCGAACGTGCTCGCTCTGACGAGCCGACCCGCGGCGCCGCTCGCGGTGAAGCTGTTCAATTGGCTGCCGGCGCTCCGCCGCATTCCGGCGAGGCTCATCGGCATGGGCTTCAAGCCCGAGCATGTGCGCTCGCCTGCGCTCCCGCCGAGAGGTTAACGCCAGACGGGTGGAACGGGGACGGTCGTATCCCTTACGTCCAGTCGTTCCAGGTACGGCCGCCGGCGATCTCCCACTTCCCTTGCACAGGGTAGATCAGCGTACAGAAGCGCGACGTGTGCTGCTTCTTGAGAATGTCGAGATACTCGACATAGCCCCAGAAATGGATCGGGTCGGCGTAATCGATCTTGAACGTCACCGGCAGGATCACATTGGCGGCCGGATCGTGCGGGTTCATCCCGTTGCTGCTGTTGATGACGAGCTCGAACTCCTTCGACCCGCCCCCTTCGTAGACGGGCGTGTCGCCTTTTGGCGGCTTCTTGGAGAACTGCCCATAGACCAGGGTGAGCACGCCGGGCGTGCGTCCCGCATTGTCCACGCGCAGATGAACGGTCGTCTCGGTGCGGGTGTCGTCGAGCAGGATGTTGGTCGGGGTGACGAAGAGATAGGCGCGCTCGGCCGCGGGGATCTGTTCGGCGGCGACCCGTGCCGCCTTGGCGGTTCGCCGCGCGTTGATCCAAAGCAGCACGGTCGAGAGCGCAATGACGCCGGCAAATGTCGCGATCGCCCGCTCGGCGGAACCGAAAGCGAAGCCCCAGACCGCGCCAGCGCAGGACGCGACCATGTCGAATCCCGCCTTGCCCTCGCCGCAGTGAGCTACGGAAATCGCGGGAGTCCCAGTCTCCTCGCCGGTGGCAAGCGGAGCCGAATTGAGCGCATGCCCCCCGTCCGGCCTGTCGGGCTGATCGAAATTGCCATGGCTCGCCGGGAAGGCTGAACTGGACCAAGCAAGCAGGAGCAAAGCCGCCAACAACCTCTGCATACCTGGTCGCCGCTCCGAGAACCCTCTCCCGCGCGCCTGTTATACCCGAATTGGCGCTTGAGTCAGCACCCGGACAAGGCCGGAAACCGGCCCCCGGGGTCAGAACATGGCCGGATGGACGCGGTCTGGGGGCGCATGTCCATCGAGGAAGGTCTTGATATTGATGATGACCTTCTCGCCCATGTCGATGCGGCCCTCGAGCGTTGCCGAGCCCATATGCGGGAGAACGACCACCTTGTCGCTCTTGAGCAGCTTCGGGTTCACCGCCGGCTCGTGCTCGAATACGTCGAGACCGGCGCCGGCAAGCTCGCCGTTTTCGATCATGCGGGCGAGCGCGTTCTCATCGATCACCTCGCCGCGCGCGGTGTTGACGATATAGGCGGAGGGCTTCATGAGCCCAAGCCGCCGCGCCGACAGCAGGTGATATGTCGCCGGCGTATGCGGGCAGTTGATCGAGATGATGTCCATGCGCGCAAGCATCTGATCGAGGCTGTCCCAATAGGTCGCCTCGAGCGCCTTCTCGATCTCGGGCGCCACGCGCCGCCGGTTATGGTAGTGGATCTGTAGGCCGAAGGCCTTGGCGCGCCTTGCCACCGCTTGGCCAACGCGCCCCATGCCGACGATGCCGAGCCGCTTGCCGTAGATGCGGTGGCCGAGCATCCAGGTGGGAGACCAGCCCTGCCACTCGCCCTCGGCGCTCTTGAGGGTCATGGCGCCCTCGGTGAGCCGCCGCGGCACGGCGATGATCAGCGCCATGGTCATGTCGGCGGTGTCCTCGGTGAGCACGCCCGGCGTGTTGGTGACGATGATCGAGCGGTTCCGCGCCGTTTCGAGGTCGATATTGTCGACCCCGGTGCCGAATTGGGCGATCAGCTTGAGGTCGGGGCCCGCCTGGCTCAGCACCGCCCGGTCGATGCGGTCGGTCACGGTCGGCACCAGCACGTTCGCGGTCTTTACCGCCTCGATCAACTCCTCGCGCGAGAACGGTTTGTCGTCGAGGTTGAGGCGCGCATCGAACAGCTCGCGCAGCCGCGTTTCAACCACGTCGGGAAGCTTGCGTGTGACGATAACGATCGGTCGATCAGCCATAAACGGTCCAGCCTGGATGGGGGCGGGGGAGGGGACTCCCCGCAAGGGATGGGGCGCTTGTTGCCAAGGCCGCCGCCTTCTCTAACAGAACCGGCTTCACGAGATAAAGCCTGTTCTTGGCTAGGGGCCACGATCCGTTCACTTTTCTGGTTCATGCAAAAGAAAGCCGATTCGGGGCGTTATCGGCTTTATTTGCGACGCGGAGTGGGGCCGTGCGGCATCTCAACCTATTCGGAACAGGGCTTATTCTCGTGCTCGGTCTGTTTGCCGCAGGCGGGGTTGCGGCCGAGGATTCGAGCAAGCATGCCGCGCTCGAGGGCACCAAAAGCAGCCAGCCATTGCCGCGCTTCGTGAGCCTCAAGTCCGATAAGGTGAACGTGCGCAAGGGGCCCGCCACCGACCAGGCGATCGTGTGGGTGTTCTCCCGCGCCGGGCTTCCGGTGGAGGTGATCGCCGAATCCGACAATTGGCGGCGCGTGCGTGACAGCGAAGGCGCCGACGGCTGGGTCTTCCACAGCCTGCTCAGTGCGCGGCGCACCGTGCTCGTCACCCCTTGGTCGAAGGACAAGTCCACGGTTCCGCTCTATTCCTCGAAGTCGACCAGCTCGCGCGCCGTGGCGGCGCTCCAGCCGAACGTGCTCGGCAATGTGATGAGCTGCGACGGCGAGTGGTGCGAGCTTTCGGTCCAGGACTACACGGGCTACGTCCGGCAGGACCAGCTCTGGGGCGTCTATAAGGGCGAAGAGATCAAATAGGTCTCGAATACCGCAACCCCGAGCCTTTGTCGGGCCCGCATGGTGCCGGTCATCCACGATTTTCCGAGTGGCCGGAACGTGGCGGCCGGGACAAGCCCGGCCATCACGAGATCATGGGGGATGACGCGGCCTAGCTCTTGTTGACCAGGCGCACCAGCACGTCAACACGCGAGATCGCCATGCCTTCGGGAGCCTTCGGCAGGCCCTCGATTCTGATCGAACGGGTGTCGATGTCCAACAGCTCGCCCGACTGTTCGCAGAAGAAGTGGTAGTGGTTCGAGGTGTTGGTATCGAAATAGGCCTTGGCGCCCTCGACCGCGACCTCGCGCAGGAGGCCCGCCTCGGTGAACTGATGGAGCGTGTTGTAAACCGTGGCGAGCGACACCGGCACTTTGCGGCTGATGGCCTCCTCATGCAGCGATTCCGCCGTAACATGGCGGTCGCAGCCGCCGAACAGGAGCGAGGCGAGCGCAACCCGCTGGCGAGTCGGCCTTAAGCCCGCCCCCCGCAACAGTTTGGCGATGTCACCTATCGTTCCGGCGCGCAAAATCTAAATCCCTGCCGTCGAGGCCTGATTTGAACGAGCAAATTTCACCGAAATATAGGCTGAAGCGCGTCGTGCCGCAACGCTGGCGGGCTTGATCTAGATCAAACCGCGGTCTGATCTTAACGGCTTGGCGGCAGCCGAATTGCAGCCGAACCTTGGGCGGAACCCGGCGCCCGGAAAGGGCCTACGCGGGCTTTTGGTGGGCCCCCGTCTGTGTTAGGAAACGCCCCAGTTTCACTCTGGAGAGAGGCCGGCTGCGTGCAGAAGCCAATGCAAGAGCGGCGGGGGCAATTCGACTATGAGGATCTCCTCGCCTGCGGACGGGGCGAGCTGTTCGGTCCGGGCAATGCCCAATTGCCTTTGCCGCCGATGCTGATGTTCGACCGCATCTCCCAAGTCGAGGAGCAGGGGGGCGAGCACGGGCATGGCCGCATCGTGGCCGAACTCGACGTGAAGCCCGATCTCTGGTTCTTCTCCTGCCACTTCAAGGGCGATCCAGTCATGCCGGGCTGCCTCGGGCTCGATGCGCTCTGGCAGCTTCTGGGGTTCTTCCTGGGGTGGCTCGGAGCGCCGGGCAGGGGCCGGGCGCTCAGCGTCGGCGAGGTCAAATTCACGGGCATGGTGTTGCCCACCGTTAAGAAGCTCGAATATATCGTCGAGTTGAAGCGCGTGATCAGGCGTAAATTCACCCTCGGCACCGGCGACGGCTGGTTGAAGGCCGACGGGGCGACCATCTATACGGCCAAAGACTTGAGGGTCGGCCTCTTCCAGGCGGGCGAAGCCGCGCCAGCCGGTGTCTGATTTGCCAGACGGCTCTGGTTTCCAAGGATCTTGACCTTATGAGACGTGTGGTCGTGACCGGCATGGGGATCGTCTCCTCGATCGGCAATAGCGTGCAGGAGGTGCTCGCCTCCTTGCGCGAAGCGAAGTCCGGCATCGTCAAATCCGACACCTATGCCGAGCTCGGCTTCCGCTGCCAGGTGCACGGCGCGCCGAAGCTCGACTGGGAGGGGATGATCGACCGCAAGGTTAGGCGCTTCATGGGCGCCGGCGCCGCCTGGAATTACCTCGCCATGGAGCAGGCGATCCGCGACGCGGGCCTCGAAGAGAAGGACATTTCCAACGAGCGCACCGGGCTGATCATGGGCTCGGGCGGCCCCTCGACCCGCGCCATCGTCCAGGCCGCCGACACCACGCGCGAGAAAGGGCCGAAGAAGGTCGGACCTTTCGAGGTGCCGAAGGCGATGTGTTCGACCAACTCCGCGACACTTGCCACGCCCTATCACATCAAGGGCGTGAGCTACTCCATCTCCTCCGCCTGCTCGACGTCCGCGCATTGCATCGGCAACGGCGCCGAGCTGATCCAGCTCGGCAAGCAGGATATCGTCTTCGCCGGCGGGGGCGAGGAGCTCGACTGGACGCTCTCGGTCCTGTTCGACGCCATGAACGCCATGTCGTCCGACTTCAACGACAGGCCCGAGGTCGCAAGCCGCGCCTATGATGCCAACCGCGACGGCTTCGTGATTGCCGGCGGCGCTGGCGTTGTCGTGCTCGAGGAACTCGAGCATGCCAAGGCGAGAGGCGCCCGCCTCTACGGCGAGCTTGTCGGTTACGGCGCCACCTCCGACGGCTACGACATGGTGCAGCCCTCGGGCGAGGGCGCGGCGCGCTGCATGCGCATGGCAATGAACGGCATCGACCGCATCGACTACATCAACCCGCACGCCACCTCGACCCCGATCGGCGACGTTAGGGAGATCGAGGCGATCCGCGAGGTGTTCGGCGACAATTGCCCGCCGATCAGCGCCACGAAATCGCTGACCGGCCATTCGCTCGGCGCCGCCGGCGTGCACGAGGCGATCTTTTCGCTTCTCATGATGAACAACGGCTTCATTTGCGAATCCGCCAATATCGAGACCATCGACCCGGCCGTCGCCGACATGCCGATCGCGCGCAAGCGCATGGACAATGTCGCCATTAACGCAGTGATGTCGAACAGCTTCGGTTTTGGCGGCACCAACGCCACACTCGTGTTCAAGCGTGTGGATGGGTGAGCCGACGACCGGACCAAAGCCGATCAACCGAGCAAGAGTAAGAAAACATGGCAACAACAAGAGATATCGCAGAGCCCGGACCGTTGATGGCCGGGAAGAGAGGGTTGGTGATGGGCGTCGCCAACGACCGCTCGATCGCCTGGGGCATCGCCCGGGTGCTGCACGGCCAGGGCGCCGAGCTTGCCTTCTCCTACCAAGGCGGGGCCTTCGGGCGGCGCGCGGTGCCGCTGGCCCAGTCGATTGGCGCCAAGATCATCGAAGAGGCCGACGTCGAGGACCTGAGAAGCGTTGAGCGCGTGTTCGAGGTGATCCGCAAGAAGTGGGGCTCGCTCGATTTCGTCGTACACGCGCTCGCGTTCTCCGACCGCAACGAGCTCAAGGGCCGCTACTGCGACACGACGCGCAAGAATTTCGAGCACACCATGGTGATCTCGTGCTTCTCCTTCACTGAGGTGGCGAAGCTTGCCTCCGAGCTCATGCCGAACGGCGGCTCTCTGCTCACGCTGACCTATGGCGGGTCGACGCGGGTGGTGCCCTGCTACAACGTGATGGGCGTGGCCAAGGCCGCGCTCGAGACCTCGGTTCGGTACCTCGCCTCCGATTTCGGCCCGCAGGGGATCAGAGTGAATGCCTTGTCAGCCGGGCCGATGCGCACGCTCGCCGGCGCCGGCATCTCCGATGCGCGCACGCTGTTCCATTTCCAACAGAAGCACGCGCCGATGCGCCGCTCGCCGAGCCTCGATGAGGTCGGGGGCGCCGCGCTCTATCTTCTTTCAGACCTCTCCGGCGCCGTGACCGGCGAGGTTCACTTCGTCGATTGTGGCTATTCGACCATCGCCATGCCCAATCTAGCCGCGCTCAAGACCATCGAGCAGGCCGAAGAACTGGAGGCGGCGGTGGAGAATGCGACACCGCGCGAAGCGGCGCAGTAGGTTGAGTTGCTTACCGGAGGAATACGGCCATGGCCGAGCTCGTCCTTATGATCTGTCTTATGCCCAACATGACGGGCTGCACCGAGAAGGCCGTGCCTGAAGCGACCGCAAGCGACATCGTGACTTGCTTGAAGTCGGCTGGCGACAAGGTCATCGAGTGGCAGAAGGCGAACACCAACTACGCCGTCATCGGCTGGCGGTGCGAGAAGAAGGGCACCTCGGCCGCCACCCGCTGACGCAGCGAAGCCGCTCAGATGCCGACGCGACCGCCGAGCTCGGGGTTGAGTTGCGACCGCACGGCCGTGATCGCCTGCGCGGCTTTATCGCGGCTTAATCCGCTGAGAAGCAGCACCTGGTCGGCCAAGCCGAGGCCCACCGCGAAACTTTCCGGATAGACGGTGCTGGCGCCGGATTCGGCAAGCATGGGCAGGTTGCGGTCATCGGCCGCGCTCACGATCGTCGCTGCCTTCGGGTTTTCCTGCCGCGCATGATGAAGGAGCCGCTTCAAAGCCAGATCGTGATCAAAGGTGATTAGAATGACCCGCGCGCGCGCCATGCCGGCCGCCTCGAGCAGTCCTTTGCGTGTCGCATCGCCGAAGACGACATTGTGGCCTGCGCGCTTTGCCGCGATAAAGCGCTCAACGTCGTGTTCGATCGCGACATACGGCACTTTGGCTGCCTCCAGGACGAGCGCGACGAGCCGTCCGACTCGGCCGCAGCCACAAATCAGAACGTGATTCTTCAGGTTTCGGGTCGCGTCTCGTGCCGTCGTTTCCTCGTCCGAGGCGGAGATGCGTTGCGACTGGCCGGCCAAGAGCCGTGCGAAGGCGCCATTGTGCTCGATGAGAATTGGCGCGGCGCCCATTGAGACGGCAAGCGCGAAAAGAGCCGGCTCCCCGACATTTGCCGGAATGATCCCGGCATGGACGGCCTGAGTGAGCAGCAGCAGACCGATCTCGCCGCCATGCGCAAGAACAATTGAGATCCGGCCGAGGTCCGGCCGCGGCCAGCGCATGATCAGCCCGGTGAGAGCGACAAGTGAGGCCTTGACGGGGATGAAGGCGGTCAGCCATGCCAGGACGGCAAGCGGCGCGGTGATGATGACGGCGGGATCGATCTCCATGCCGACGGTAATGAAGAACAAGCCGACGAGCACATCGCGGAAGGGCCGAATATCGTCCTCGATCTGGTGGCGGAAGTCGCTTTCCCCCACCACCATCCCGGCCAGGAAGGCACCGATCGGCGGTGCGAGTCCCGCCAAGTTCACGGCAAAGGCCGTGCCCAAGGCCAGCAACAATACGGCGAGGAGGAACAGCTCGGGCGATTTCAGCCTGGCGATGGCCGAGAGCATTGCCCTGAAGATCGGCCGGCAGACAAAGATGATGCCGCCGAGCGCGATAAAGGCCGTCAAGAATTGCTTGGCGGCCTCCCACGGCTGTGGCGCTGTACCTTGTGCCCAGGAGGCGATCGCGACGAGGAACGGCAGCGTCGCGATATCCTGAAAGAGCAGGATGCCAAGGCTGAGGCGTCCATATCTGCTGCTGAGTTGGCCCTGCGATGTGATTTGTCTCACCGTCAGGGCGGTTGAGGACATCGCAACCGTCCCACCGAGCACGAAGGCTTGTGTCAAGCCATAGCCGGCCAGCAAGGCCGCGGCCATCACCGCGAGCGTCGTCAGGCCGACCTGCAAACTGCCCGCTCCCAACACGTCGCGGCGAGCCTCGAGCAGAGCCGGAAGCGACATTTCGAGGCCCGCCATGAACATCAGGAAGATGACGCCAAGCTCGGCAAGGAAAGTCGTTTCCGGACTGACGCCGAGAATCTGCAAGCCGAGAGGGCCGATGGCGATGCCCGCAAACAAATAGCCGAGGATCGGCGGGAGTCTGAGGCGTACGAACACGCCAACGGCGGCGAAGGACGCGGCGATGACCACAATGCTCTTGATCAGCAATGTGTCGGTCACGCGGCGAACGTCCCTTGTCTGCCGTTCGGTCTAGCGGTCCGTTGCGGCGCGCGTGGCGGAGGCCTGGCGACGGCACGTCGGCCGCGCACAACGGGCCGCGCCATCGCTCTACGCCGGCTTGACCTCGATGCGCCGGACCGACCTTTGTGCCTCGGCCGGCTTCGGGATGCGCACCGTAAGGACGCCCTTGTCATAGGTCGCGTCGATCTTCTCGTCCTTGACCTCGAACGGAAGCCGTATCGACCGCGAGAACGCGCCATAGCGGCGCTCCATGTAAGAGAAATCGCCGTTCTGCTGCGTCTCCTCGGCCTTCTTCTCCCCCTTGATGGTGAGCACATCGCCGGCGAGCGTGACGTCTACGTCCTTCTCGCTGACGCCCGGCACCTCGGCTGTGACGATGAACTCCTTGTCGTTTTCGGCCACGTCGAGCGCCGGTGTTGCTCCGCCCCAAGAGACAGCGGCAGGCCGTCCAAATCCGTCGAAGAACGAGTCGAACATCCGGTCGATTTCGCGTCGGAAGCTCACGAACGGATCGAAGAAGTCCTCCCTGGTGGTGGCCGCTTGCGACCTGTCGCGCCAGGGAACCAACGATCTGAAGTCAACCATGGCATACCTCCTCAGTCGATTTGCGAGACGATCCCCTCGGCGCGTCCGCGCCTCGGGTGCTCCGGATCAAGGCGGAATGCAAAAAGATCCCCGCTGGTCGCAGCGGCAATACCGCTGGTCGCCTACCCGTCGGGTGTTCAGGCGGAATATGGGGGACCCGCTCCCGGGTCACGGCCACCGAGCGGTATTCACCGCCGTTACCGAAGAGCGCTGCCGATTATCGCTTCTTGAGGATGGCCACTGAGAATTGCCTTGCCATAGCCATCCTCCGATCGAAGCGACAACTACGGTTTGCCCTTTGGCAACCAGTCAGGTAACCGACGAAAAAGTTAGTGCGGGCCGTGGGTTTTTCAAGGTGCAGGTAACCTTCGCGAACCCCTGTCGCGAACCCCGTTCCATCAGATTGATGGACGGGGAACGTTCCCAAGAAAACAAAATGGCCGGGGCGAACCCCGGCCACGATACACCTGAGGTCGAGCCGGCCTTAGCTCGCGGCGGCCTCGGCCTTCTCCAGCTCCTTGCCGGTCTTCTGGTCGACCACCTTCATCGACAGCTTGACCTTGCCGCGATCGTCGAAGCCGAGCAGCTTGACCCACACCACGTCGCCTTCCTTGACCACGTCGGTGACGGCCTTGGGCCGTCCCTCGGCAAGCTGGGAGATGTGGACCAGGCCGTCCTTCGGGCCAAAGAAGTTCACGAACGCGCCGAACTCCATCACCTTGACGACCTTGCCCTTGTAGATCTCGCCCACCTCGGGCTCGGATGCGATCGACTTGATGCGGTTGATCGCGGTGCGGATCGATTCGGCGTTGGCTGAGGCGATCTTCACCGTGCCGTCGTCGGAAATGTCGATCTTGGCGCCCGATTCGGCCACGATCTCGCGGATCACCGAGCCGCCCGAGCCGATCACCTCTCTGATCTTGTCGACCGGGATGTGAATGGTCTCGATGCGCGGCGCGTATTCGCCGAGCTCGGGCCGCGCCTCGCGCAGGGCCTTGCCCATCTCGGCCAGGATATGCATGCGGCCGTTGCGCGCCTGATGCAAGGCGACCTTCATGATCTCCTCGGTGATGCCGGTGATCTTGATGTCCATCTGCAACGAGGTCACGCCCTCGCTCGTGCCGGCGACCTTGAAGTCCATGTCGCCGAGATGGTCCTCGTCGCCGAGAATGTCCGACAGCACGGCGAACCGCTCGGCTTCCTTGATCAGGCCCATGGCGATGCCGGCAACCGGTCGCTTGAGCGGAATGCCGGCGTCCATCATCGCGAGCGAGGAGCCGCACACCGTGGCCATCGAGGACGAGCCGTTCGATTCGGTGATCTCCGATACCACGCGGATGGTATAGGGGAAGCTGTCTCGATCCGGGAGAACCGGGTGGATGGCCCGCCAGGCGAGCTTGCCGTGGCCGATCTCGCGCCGCCCAGGCGAACCCATGCGCCCCACTTCGCCGACCGAGTAGGGCGGGAAGTTGTAGTGCAGCAGAAAGGTCTCTTTATAGGTGCCCTGGAGGGCGTCGACATATTGCTCGTCCTCGCCGGTGCCGAGCGTGGCGACGGCGAGGGCCTGGGTCTCGCCGCGGGTGAACAGCGCGCTGCCGTGCGTGCGCGGCAGGATGCCGACCTCGCACACGATCGGCCGGACGGTCTCCAAGTCGCGACCGTCGATGCGACGCGAAGTTTCGAGAATGCTGGTGCGGACGACGTCCTTCTCGACCTCCTTGAACGCCGAAGCGACCTTCGCGGCGCCGGTTCCATCGTCGTCGTCGGGAACGACGGCGGCGATCGCCTTCTCCTTGATCTCAGCCACGCGGTCGCGACGCTCGTGCTTGCCGGCGATGGCATAGGCTTCGCGCAACTCGGCCTCGACGGCGGAGCGGACTTGAGCGAGGATCTCGGCGTCGTCTTTCTCCTTAAGCTCCCACGGCTCCTTGGCGGCGCGCTCGGCGAGCTTGATGATGGCGTCGAGAACAGGCTTGAAGTTGCTCTGGCCGAACATCACGGCCCCGAGCATGACCTCCTCGGGAAGCTCCTTGGCTTCCGACTCGACCATCAAGACGGCGTCGGCGGTGCCGGCGACGACGAGGTCGAGCGAGCTCACGCTCATCTCGTCGATCCTTGGGTTGAGAACATATTGGCCCTCGATATAGCCGACGCGGGCGGCGCCGACCGGTCCGAGGAAGGGAATGCCGGACAGCGTAAGCGCGGCCGAGGTCGCGATCATGGCCACGATGTCGGGATCGTTCTCCATGTCGTGGGAGAGCACGGTGGCGACGATCTGCGTCTCGTTCCTGAAGCCGGAGGCGAACAGCGGACGGATCGGCCGGTCGATCAGTCGCGAGGTGAGAGTCTCCTTCTCGGTCGGACGCCCCTCACGCTTGAAATAGCCGCCGGGAATCTTGCCGGCGGCGAAGGTCTTTTCCTGGTAGTTGACGGTAAGCGGGAAGAAGTCGATGCCCGGCTTCTCCTCCTTGGCGGCGACGACGGTGGCGAGAACCGAAGTCTCGCCGTAGGTGGCAAGCACCGCGCCGTCCGCCTGACGGGCGATGCGCCCGGTCTCCAGCCTGAGGGGACGTCCCCCCCATTCGATTTCTACGGTCTGTTTGATGAACATGTGTGTGTCCCAATGAGTGGGTATGGAAGTGCCGCATCGCCCGCCCGGTGGCGGCCGCGCAGCTTCAAGTCAGCAATCCGCAAGCCGAACTGTTCGATGGCTCGCCATGACGGACGCGGTCACCGGCGAATGCCCAGCCGGTTGATAAGCTTCTGATACCGGTCTTCGTCGGTCGACTTGACGTAGTCGAGCAGGCGGCGCCGCTGGCTCACCAGCTTGAGCAGCCCGCGCCGCGAATGGTTATCCTTGGTATGCGTCTTGAAGTGATCGGTCAGATTGGTGATCCGCTCGGTCAGGATCGCGACTTGGACCTCAGGCGAACCGGTATCTCCCGCCTTGGTCGCATATTC
>NZ_DASRGO010000043.1:0-7243 GCF_035650995.1 Methyloceanibacter sp.
GAAGCTGCGCCTTCGGCTGAGACCCCGCCGGCTCCGGCTCCCGAGGCAGCACCTTCGGCCGAGACGCCGGCTGCTCCTGAGGCCGCGCCCTCGGGCGAGGATTCCACTCTCTCGAACCAGCCCCAGCCGGTTTACCCCGAAGGGGCGCCCCAATAATGCGCTTTGCGGACCGGGCAACTCCCGGTTCGCAACCTTCAACCGACGCAATGGCGTGGCGGGCCGCATGACCGATAATTCATTTGGTCGCGCGGCCCGCCATGCTAATTTTGGGCTGCCCCGACCTGCGGCGATGTAGCGCCGGTCTCGCGCCAATCTTCCCTCACATGGAGCTCGTTACGTCGGTCATGATCTTGCGACGCTTCGCTCTTGCCGTTGCTCTCGCCGGAGCCGTCTCCGGCCCGCTCCAAGCCGAGGACGCCTCCGTCCACCATCATGCATTGTCGCTGGTCGGCGATCCCGAGTACCCCGCCGACTTCAAGCATTTCCGCTACGTCAATCCCGATGCGCCAAAGGGCGGGCTCGTGCGCATGGCCGACATCGGCTCCTTCGACAGCCTCAACCCCGTGCTCTACAAGGGCGAGGCGGCGGGCGGGCTTGGACTCGTTTACGAAAGCCTGATGCAGGACAGTCTCGATGAGCCTTCGACCGAGTACGGACTCATCGCCGAATGGGCGAGCTATCCGCCCGACTACTCCTCGGTCACCTTCAAGCTCCGCGACGAGGCACGCTGGCAGGACGGCACGCCCATCACGCCCGAGGACGTAATCTACTCGCTCGGGGTGAACAAGGAGGCCAACCCGCGCATGGGCCTCTACTACAAGAACGTCGCGCGCGCCGAACAGACCGGCCCGAACGAGGTCACCTTCTATTTCGACGTGAAGAACAACCGCGAGCTGCCCATGATCATGGGGCAGCTCACCGTCCTTCCCAAGCATTACTGGACGGGGAAGGACGCGAGCGGCAACCCGCGCGACCCGATGAAGACCACGCTCGAGCCGCCGCTCGGCTCGGGTCCCTACCGCATCAAGGACGTGCAGCCCGGCCGCTCGATCACCTATGAGCGCGACCCGAATTATTGGGGCAAGGACCTGCCGGTCAACAAGGGCCAATGGAACTTCGACCAAGTCCGCTTCGAGTACTACCGCGACGAGACGGTCGCCTTCGAGAGCTTCAAGGCGGGCAACATCGATTACTGGCAGGAGTCGAGCGCCAAGAACTGGGCGACGGCGTACGATTTCCCCGCCCTTCGCAACGGCTACGTCAAGCGCCAGGAGGTCCCGATCGCGCGCACCCAGCCGATGCAATGCTTCGTGCTCAATCTGCGGCGCCCGCAATTTCAGGATCGCCGCGTGCGTGAGGCCTTCAACCTCGCCTTCGATTTCGAATGGGCCAACAAGAACCTGTTCTATGGTCAGTATGCGCGGGTCGGAAGCTTCTTCCAGGGCAGCGAGCTTGCCGCCGAACCGAAGCTGCCCGAGGGTCGCGAGCTCGAAATCCTGAACGAGGTCAAGGACGGCGTGCCGCCCGAGGTGTTCACCGAGGTGCACAACAATCCGGTCAACGCGGCGCCCGAGGATGCGCGCAACAATCTGCGCAAGGCGGCGCTGTTGCTGAAGGATGCGGGCTACGAAATCAAGAACGGCGTGCTCACCAACGTCACCACGGGCCAGCAAATGCGCGTGGAATTCCTGCTCGTCTCGCCGCTGTTCGAGCGCATCGTGCAGCCTTACATCGCCAATCTCGACAAGCTCGGGATCAAGAGTTCGATCCGCATGGTCGATTCGGCGCAATACGCGCGCCGGCTCAACGTCTTCGACTACGACATCGTCGTCTATACCTTCGCCCAGTCGGATTCGCCGGGGAACGAGCAGCGCGACTTCTGGGGGTCGGACGCCGCCGGCCGCGAGGGCAGCCAGAACCTGATCGGCATCAAGGACAAGGCGATCGACAGGCTGGTCGATCACGTGATCTTCGCCAAGGACCGCGCCGAGCTCGTCGCCGCCACGCGCGCGCTCGACCGCGTGCTGCAATGGAACGAGCTCGTGGTGCCGCAATGGTATTCGCCCAATGTGCGCATCGCCTATTGGAACCGCTACGGCCAGCCCAAGGTGCTGCCGCGGCTGACGCCGGGCTTCCTGCAAGTCTGGTGGTACGACCAAGAGCTCGCGAGCACCCTTCCCTCGTCCGCGACGCAAAGATAATGGCCGGTGCGAACGCCTTGCGACGTTTCGTTGGGCCGGTTGCCCTCCTCATCATTGCCCTGATCGCCGCCCCGGCCTCCGCCTCCGAGCGAAAGCACGGACTCTCCGCCTTCGGCGATCTCGCCTATCCACCCGACTTCAAGCACTTCAACTACGCCAACCCCGAGGCGCCCAAGGGCGGCACCTTCTCGCTCGTCGGCTGGGGCGGAGTGGCCACCTTCAACAGCCTCAACAACTACATTCTCAAGGGTGACGCGGCGCAGGGGCTCGAGCTTCTGTTCGACACGCTGATGACGCCGGCGGGCGACGAACCCGACGCGGTGTACGGTCTCGTCGCCGAGAGCGCAGAGGTCGCCGACGACCGCATGTCGGTGACGTTCCATTTGCGGCCCGAGGCGCATTTCGCCGACGGCACCGAGCTTACCGCCGACGACGTCGTGTTCTCCTTCGACGTACTCAAGGAGAAGGGCCACCCGCTCTACCACCAGATGCTCCAGGACGTGGTGAAGGCGGAAGCCATCGATCCGCACACGGTGCGCTACACCTTCAAGGGCGATCTCGTGCGCGATTTGCCGCTCACCGTGGCCACGCTGCCGATTTTCTCCAAGGCCTATTACGCGGAGCATCCCTTCGACCAGACGACGCTCGACCCCCCGCTCGGCTCGGGGCCGTATTTGGTCGAAAGCGTCGCGCAAGGACGCACCATCGTCTATCGCCGCAATCCCAACTATTGGGCGAAGGATCTGCCGGTCAATCGCGGGCGCTTCAACTTCGACCGGATCCGCTTCGAATATTTCCGCGACCGCACCGCCTCGATGGAGGCCTTCAAGGCGGGGACCTACGACTTCCGCGAGGAATTCACCTCGAAAGTGTGGGCGACCGAGTACGACTTCCCCGCCATCCGCGACGGCAAGGTGAAGAAGGAGGTGCTGCCCGACGAGACGCCGTCGGGCACGCAAGGCTTCTTCCTCAACACGCGGCGCGAGCCGTTGAACGATATCCGCGTGCGCAAGGCGCTCGACCTCGCCTTCGATTTCGATTGGACGAACAAGAACCTGTTCTACGGGCTCTATACGCGGACCGAGAGCTATTTCGAGAATTCGCCGATGAAGGCGGAAGGCGCGCCGTCGGACGCGGAGCGCGCGCTGCTGACCTCGCTCGGCGCGCCCGTCTCGGACGAAGCGCTCGGGGTCGCCTATGTGCCGCCGAAAAGCGACGGCTCGGGCCAGGACCGCACGCTGCTGGTCGAAGCCGGCAAGCTGCTCGACGAGGCCGGCTGGACCGTCAAGAACGGCCATCGCGTCAACGCCAAGGGCGAGCCGCTCAAGCTCGAGATCCTCTATTTCGAGGACGTGTTCGAACGGCTGGTCGCGCCCTACGTCAAGAATTTGCAGCTGCTCGGGATCGAAGCCTCGATGCGCATGGTCGACCCGGCGCAATATCAGCAGCGGCTCAAGAATTTCGACTTCGACATCACCACCGAGCGCTACCAGATGCGCAACACGCCGGGCGTCGAGCTCAGGAGCTATTTCAGCTCGCAGGCGGCGAAGATGGACGGCTCGCTCAATCTTGCCGGCATCTCGGACCCCGCAGTCGATGCGCTCATCGAGCGGGTGATCGGGGCGAAGAACCGGGACGAGCTCACCACCGCGGCACGCGCGCTCGACCGCGTGCTCAGGGCCGGGCACTATTGGGTGCCGCACTGGTACAAGGCGTCCTACAACATCGCCTATTGGGACAAGTTCTCGCGGCCCGAGGTGAAACCCCGCTTCGACCGCGGCATTCTCGATACATGGTGGTACGACCAAGCCAAGGCCGCGAAGCTTGCCGCCGCGACCCCGGCCCCGGCCAAGACCGGGGGCTCGGAGGACGGTACGGTAGGGCCTTCGAGGCTCTGGCTCATCCTCGGCGCGCTCGCCGTGGCCGCCATCGCCTACGCCCTCGTGCGGGCGCGGAGGCGCAAGGACTGAGTTGGGGTCCGTCCAACGCCGCGAAAACCCGCAATCTGCCCAGTTCGCGCCGCAGAATAACCCTGCCAATAGGACCCTGTGTCGGGTTCCACTCGCCTCCGGAATCCAGTAAGCATCAGACATCACAGCAAACCGGGGCGCCGAGGGGCGGGCAGCCTGCCGGACACCATGCGTAGGAGCGAATGACAGCCTATATCCTCCGCCGCCTCCTCCTGATCATCCCCACGATGTTCGGCATCATGCTGGTGACGTTCGTCGTGGTGCAGTTCGCCCCGGGAGGCCCGGTCGAGCGCCTCGTCGCTCAGCTCACCGGTGCCGATCAAGGCGCGACCTCAATGTTCAGCGGCGGAGGGGGCGACGCGACGAGCCCGCGTCCGGGAGGCGGCGGCCTTCCGGGCGACGTCTCGGCGCCGTCAAAATACCGCGGCGCGCAAGGCCTCGATCCCGAATTCGTCAAGAGCCTCGAGAAGCAGTTCGGCTTCGACAAGCCGGCTTATGAACGCTTCGCCATGATGATCAAGAACTATCTCCTGTTCGACTTCGGCAAGAGCTATTTCCGCGACACGAGCGTGCTCAAGCTGATCGAGGAGAGAATGCCGGTGTCGATCTCGCTCGGGCTGTGGATGACGCTTCTCTCCTACGCCATCTCGATCCCGCTCGGCATCCGCAAGGCCGTCAGGGACGGCTCGCGCTTCGACGTATGGACGAGCACGGTGATCGTGATCGGTTACGCCATCCCGGGCTTCCTCGTCGCCGTCTTCCTTATCGTGCTGTTCGCGGGCGGCTCGTTCCTCCAGATCTTTCCCTTGCGCGGGCTCGTTTCCGAGAACTGGCACGAGCTGTCCTGGCCGATGCGGATCGCCGATTATTTCTGGCACCTCGTGCTGCCGATGTTCGCCATGGCGTTGTCGGCTTTCGCCACCACGACCTTTCTCACCAAGAACTCGTTCCTCGAGGAGATCAGGAAGCAATATGTGATGACGGCGCGGGCCAAGGGCCTGACCGAGCACAAGGTGCTCTACGGCCATGTGTTCCGCAACGCCATGCTGCTCGTCATCGCCGGCTTTCCGGGCGCGTTCATCGGCGCCTTCTTCACCGGCGCCCTCCTCATCGAGACGATCTTCTCGCTCGAGGGGCTCGGGCTCTTGAGCTTCGAATCGGTGGTGAACCGCGACTATCCGGTGGTGTTCGCCACCGTCTACATCTTCTCGCTGCTCGGGCTGGTTATCAATCTCATCTCCGACCTCACCTATACGTGGGTGGATCCGCGTATCGATTTCGAGACGCGCGAGGTCTAGCCCGATGGACGCGCCGATCGACACCGCGCTCACCGAGCAGGTCACCGCACAAGGCGTACCGGTGATCCCCACGCGGCTCTCGGCGCTGCAGCGGCGCCGGATCGAGATGTTCAAGGCCAACCGCCGCGGCTACTGGTCCTTGTGGATCTTCCTGACCCTTTTCATCATCAGCCTGTTTGCCGAGTTCATCTGCAACGACAGGCCGATCCTGGTGAAATACGAGGGCCACTATTACTGGCCGATCTTCTCCTCCTACCCCGAGACCACCTTCGGCGGCATCTTCGAGACCGAGGCCGACTACCGCGATCCCGCCGTGAAGGAGATGATCAAGCACGGAGACGGCTGGGCGATCTGGCCTCCGATCCGCTTCTCCTACAATACGCAAAACAAGAACCCGCCGATGGCCTTTCCGGTGAAGCCGACCTGGATGCTCACCGCCGAGGACTGCAAGCTCGCGGTCGAGCACGGCTTCCATCCGTGCAACGCCGATCTCGAATGGAACTGGCTCGGCACCGACGATCAGGGGCGCGACGTGATCGCCCGGGTCATCTACGGGTTCCGCATCTCGGTGCTGTTTGGGCTCGTGCTGACGCTGTTCTCCTCGCTGATCGGGGTGGCGGCGGGCGCCGTGCAGGGCTATTTCGGCGGCTGGACCGATCTCCTGTTCCAGCGCTTCATCGAGATCTGGACCAGCATTCCGCAGCTCTACCTGCTCATCATCGTCGCCGCGGTGTTCGAGCCGAATTTCTGGATCCTGCTCGGCATCCTGCTCGCCTTCTCCTGGGTGGCTCTGGTCGGGGTGGTGCGCGCCGAATTCCTGCGGGCGCGGAACTTCGAATACGTCACCGCGGCGCGCGCGCTCGGGCTGTCCAATTTGCGGATCATGTTCAAGCATCTCTTGCCGAACGCGATGGTGGCGACCATCACCTTCATGCCGTTCATCCTGAACGGCTCGATCACCACGCTTACCTCGCTCGACTTCCTCGGCTTCGGCCTGCCGCCGGGCTCGCCCTCGCTCGGCGAGCTGTTGGCGCAAGGCAAGGACAACCTCCAGGCGCCATGGCTCGGCCTCACCGCCTTCTTCGTCATCGCACTGATGCTGTCGCTTCTCATCTTCGTGGGCGAGGCGGTGCGCGACGCACTCGATCCGCGCAAAACGCTTGGATGACGCCGATGCACGGATCGCATTCGCATAAGCACCATCACGCGGGCCGAAGTCATAAGGGCCATGCGCACAGCGCGGAGACGCACGCCAATAATGAGCGGCGCATGGGGTTTGCCGCGCTCATCACCGGTCTCTTCATGTTCGCCGAGGTGGCGGGCGGCATCGCCGCGGGCTCGCTCGCGCTGCTCGCCGACGCGGGGCACATGCTCACCGACTTCGCCTCGCTGTCGCTCGCCTGGTTCGGTTTTCGGCTGTCGCGGAGGCCGGCAGACTGGAAACGCACCTACGGCTTCGACCGCTTCCAGGTGCTGATCGCCTTTGCCAACGGGCTTGCGCTGTTCGCCATCGCCGCGTGGATCGTGTACGAGGCGGTGGAGCGGCTGATGACCACTCCGCAAGTGTCGGGCGGCATCATGGTGGTCGTCGCCGTGCTCGGTCTCGCGGTGAACGTCGCCGCGTTCTTCCTGTTGCGAGGCGCCGACCGGGAGAATCTCAACGTGCGCGGAGCCTTCATCCATGTGCTCGGAGACCTGCTCGGCTCGGTGGCGGCGCTGATCGCCGGCGGGGTGATTCTCATGACCGGCTGGACGCCGATCGATCCGCTGCTCT
>NZ_DASRGO010000044.1:0-63000 GCF_035650995.1 Methyloceanibacter sp.
CAAAGGCAACAAAAAGGTCTCAGTGACGCTCTACGGCAAGGTGAACCGCGCCGTGATGTTCTGGGACGATGGCGCCGAGAGCAATATCTACTCGGTCGACAACTCCTACGAGTCGACTCGGCTGGGCCTCAAGGGCAAGGCCAAGATTAGCGGCGACTGGTCGGCCGGCTACAAGCTCGAAATGGAGATCAGATCCGCAGCGTCCGAGTCGGTCAACCAGATCGATGACGACGACGGAACGCGGTCGGGCGGCGTCCTTGGCAACGAGTCACGTCTGCTCCTGCTCCGCCACTCCTACATGTACCTCAACAACAAGAAGCTCGGCGAGGTTCGCTGGGGTCTGACTTATATGCCGAAGGATGACGTCACCAAGGATACCGACGTCACCGAGCTCGAAGACACCATGACCTCGGACAACCACATGAACCGCGGCTTCTTCCTGCGGCCCAAGGGCTTCAACACCGAGGTCGGTGGCGCAGGTCAGCTGAAGTGGCAGGCGATCTCGCAGTGCTATAGCAGCACTTCGGCCTTCGACTGCTCGACGCGCCGCAACGCCGTGACCTACTGGTCGCCGTCGTTCTTCGGCTCCGAGGACGGTAAGGGCTTCACCGCCTCATGGGGCTGGAGCGAGGACGACATTTGGGGCGCGGCCCTTCGCTACACCGATACCTGGGGCAAGAACTGGGAGGTCGGCGCCGGCATCGGTTACGAGAAGTCACGCGACGAGAATCAGCAGAACTCTGGCGGCGGCCTCAACAACTTCAAGCGCGACATCGACGAGTGGGCGGGCATGGGCTCCATTAAGCACGTGCCGACCGGCTTGTTCGTTTTCAGCGCCTTCAGCTTCTCCGATACGAATGACTCCAATCGTGACCACGCCGGCGTCTTCGACGGCAAGGACTCGCCCGACATGAATGCTTGGGACATCCGCGGTGGTATTCAACGCAAGTTCGCCATGTTCGGCCTCGACCAGCTGGGCGAGACCTCGCTGTTCGGCGGCTACCTGGAAATCAACGACGGCGTCGGCGGCGCTTGCGGTGCGAGCAGACTTTGCAACTCGGGAACCTTCCCGGATCTCTTCATCCCGACCGAGATCACGGGATCGAAGGTTTCGCGTTGGTACCTCGGTTACGACCAGTCGATGGTCAACGGCTACCTGCACCTGTACGGAGTTTATCAGCACCTGACCGCCGAAGTGGACCTCATCGACAGTTCTCAGAACAAGGTCAACGAGCCTCTCGACGACTTCGATCTCTTCTACACCGGTGCACGCTTGTATTACTAAGAGCGAAAGCTCCCCCTTCCCAGGAGCTGAGCGGGGCCGCCCTTTCGGCGGCCCCATTTCATTTGATCGAGGGCCGTGTTGCCGGGGCGCCACAGCTCCTCGCAAAGACGCCGAATTCGCCAATCTTCATATGCATTTAACCGCGCCATTGACATGCTTGCCTGGCAGAGTCCTCAAGCGCATTCTCCGCCCCGGAGACCTTCGATGCGAAGGCGATTGGCCATTTCCGGATTGATTGCCGCGCTGTCGCTCGGCAGCGCGCCTGCCTTTGCGTTCCAGGAGCAGCCGGTTCCGCCGCCCTCGGCGGCTGAGGACGCCGCTCCGCAAGCGAAAGCCGCGCCGCTTCAGCTTGCCAATCCGAGCGCCATGACAAACGAGAAGCAGGCCACCGGCGGCGTCCACGTTTTCGGCCATACTATCCTGCCCAAGCTCAATTTCGGGCTCGAGCTTCTCTACGGCCAGGACGAGCCGCAGGTGCAATTCCAGCAGGGCGGGCCGTCCTTCGACGACAACCAGGACGTCACCGTGCTCGGCAAGGTCAAGCGCCACTTCTAGAGCGAGCAGCAGGCCTTAGGCCGTCGTTGGGGGCAGGGGAGCCGGGGCCCGCGTTCTTCATGATTAAACGCATCGCCGCGGCCTCCGTTCATGTTCTGACTGCCTCTGGCGCGGTCTTCGCGCTACTCGCTCTAAGGTCCGTGCGTGCGGGCGACATGCAAGCCATGTTCGTCTGGCTCGGCATCGCTCTCGTGGTGGACGCCGTCGACGGGCCGCTTGCGCGTCTCATCGACGTGAAAAGGGTCTTGCCGCGCTTCAGCGGCGAGCGCCTCGATCTGATCGTCGATTATCTCACCTATGACGTGGTTCCCGCCTTTGCCCTGATCCAGTCGGATCTCCTGCCGGAGCCATTCCGCCTGCCGGCCGCCGTCGCGATCCTCCTATCGAGCCTGTTCCATGTCTCCGACGTCGAGAGCAAGACCGAGGAGGGCTATTTCGTGGGCTTTCCCGCCGTCTGGAACATCGTGTTGCTTTATCTTCTTGTCCTCTCGCCGCCGCCTTTCATCTCCCTCGCCATCGTCGGCGTGCTGGTCGCGCTAACCTTCGTGCCGATCCTGTGCGTGCATCCATTCCGCGTGGCTCGGCTCCGTCCGCTCACCTGTCTCGTCACCGCCGTTTGGATCGTGGGCGCCGCAATCGCCGTCATGCATCCGTTTCCATCGCCGCTGTGGGTCCAGGGCCTGCTGCTCGTCACCGCGGCCTATTTTACGACGATCGGCTTGGCCCGATCGCTTGACCGGCGTCGAGATTTATAGACCTCGCTTTTTACCTACGCTAAAGCTCAAGGCGAGACTCACCATCGCCCATCGCTGAAATCCCCCGCAAATGTCTCTAACCGCCTGGCTCACCGATCCGCATATCTGGGCAAGCCTGATCACGCTCTCCGCCATGGAGATCGTGCTCGGCATCGACAACGTGGTGTTCATCTCGTTGCTCGTCTCGCGCATGGCGCCGGAACAGCGGCTGACCGCGCGGCGCATCGGCCTTTCGCTCGCGCTCATCTTCCGCGTGATCATGCTCGGCGGCATCGCCTATATCATCCACCTCACGACGCCGATCTTCTCGTTCGCCGGCTACGACTTCTCCTGGCGCGATCTCATTCTCATCGCCGGCGGCCTGTTCCTCCTCGTCAAAGGCACGCGCGAGATGCATCACGACATCGAGGGGGAAGACGAGGCCGAGGAGGGCACCGGCCCTCGTGTCGTTCGGTCGATGGGATCCGCCATCCTCCAGATCGCCATCATCGATCTCGTGTTCTCCATCGATTCGATCATCACCGCCGTCGGCATGGCTGAGCACGTCGAGGTGATGATCGCCGCTGTCGCCATCGCCATCCTCGTGATGTATTTCGCCTCCGAGCCGGTGGCCGCCTTCATCGAGCGCCATCCCACCACGAAGATGCTCGCGCTCTCCTTCCTGCTTTTGATCGGCGCCGCTCTCATTGCCGACGGCTTCCACTTCCATATCCCGCGCGGCTACATCTACTTCGCCATGGCTTTTGCCGCCGCCGTCGAAGTGGTCAACGTCATCGCGCTGAGGCGCCGCCAGCGGGCCGCCGCCAAAGCAAGAGCGAAGCGTCCGCCGAAGCACTGAGACCGAATGCCGGTCCGCTGCATCTTAACTTTGTCAAAGAATTCCCTCGGCTTAGCCGCAAATTGACCGCCTTTGAGCGGCGCTATCCCCCCTGCGTCAGGACAACAAGAAGGGGATGCTATGAAAACCGCAGCATTCGTCACGGCGGCAAGCCTTGCGCTTGTGGCCACAGCCGCTCTTGCCGAACCCGCCACGCTCTCGGGCGATGATCTCCGCCAGGCGATCAGCGGCAAGACCGTCTATCTCAACATCTCTGGCTTCGAGCTGCCGATCCGTTATGCCGCCAACGGCCGCATGTCCGGCAAGATGAGCACGGTCGCCGCGAGCTTCTCCCGCGGCGACGGCGCCTCAGATCACGGCAAGTGGTGGGTCGAGAACGACCAGCTCTGCCAGCAATGGTCGAGCTGGATGGACGGCAAGCGCTATTGCTACAAGCTCACGCGGAGCGGCTCTACTGTGCAGTGGATCCGGGACGACGGCCGCTCCGGCACCGCGCGCATCGGCGGTTAGCCACGCCCGGTTCGACTTCCATCTGAACTTGATTGTGCAAGGGCCGCCTCGTGGCGGCTCTTCTGCTTTGTTTGGAGGCAGCATGATGCACGCGCGCAACAGCCGCGCGGAAAGACGCGGGCGCGCACAAAACTCAACCGTCGGGTCGTTGCTGGTAACGGCGCGTTTGGATTAGGGTGCTATCACGTATTGCGTAGCGTCCCTTGTGCATATGACTGCCACACGGTTGCATCGGTTGCGTTCTTTCGTAGCGTAAGTAGTGTCTTGTCCTCCGATTCTCACCATATCGACATTTTGCGCCGCGGCCCCAGAGCGTGGAACGCGTGGCGTGCGCAAAATCCCGGCATCACCCCGCAGCTGATTGGCATCGCACTGAGCGCCGCGGGGCGGCAGATGGGCCCGATCAACGGCGGCCCGATCAATCTGTCAGGGGCGCGATTGAGACATTCCTCGCTCCGCTTTGCCACGCTGAGCGGGGCCGATCTCTCCGGCGCCGACCTGTCCGATACCGATCTCAGCGAGACGCGGCTGAACGGCGCCAATCTCGCCGGCGCCGATCTGACCGACGCGCTGCTCGATCAGGCCGACTTCGCCGGCGCTTCGCTTGCCGACGCCAATCTCGCCGGAACGAACTTGCTCGGGGTGCGCAATCTCACGCAGGCGCAGATCGACGAGGCGAGGGGCAATCTTCTGACCGTGCTCCCGCCGCACCTCAGCCGTCCACGGTCGTGGACCGGCACCGTGTCCCAGGTGTTCAGCGCGCCTCAGCTACGCCCGATTCCGGAACCGGAGCCGGTCGAGCCCACTCCGACGCCGTTCCGGAGCAGGAACCGCGAGCCCGCGCCTGAGGTCAGGGGCGAGCGCGTATCGTGGCTGGTCGGCGGCCCGCGCTCGGGCGAAGCCCGCGCCCGCGATCCGCAAGGCGTCTAGCCTCTCCCCGGCGGCATCGGCATGGCCGGCCGTATTCGCCGCATGACGATCCTTTAATGATGCGCGAATTGAACGCGCCCCTAAGACATGAGAGGATAAGAGCACCAGGAGCAACGGCTGGTTAGGTTTACGCCTGACCCATGACCCAGCATCGTCTTCCCGGAGGGAGACCGTCCGTTGCCGCTCTACGACGCCTTCATCTCTTATAGCCATGCCAAGGATAAGCCGGTCGCGGCAGCCTTGCAGTCGGTGATCCAGAAGCTCGGCAAGCCGTGGTACCGGCGCCGGGCGCTTCGCGTCTTTCGCGACGATACGAGCCTTTCGGCCACGCCGAGCCTCTGGCCGTCGATCGAGCAAGCTCTTGGAAACTCAAGTTTTCTAGTCCTGCTTGCATCGCCTGAAGCCGCCGCGTCGCCCTGGGTCGAGAAGGAGGTGTCGTTCTGGCTTTCCAACAAGGGTCCCGAAACGCTCCTGATTGCTCTGACGGGGGGCGCGCTCACGTGGAACGACAAGGGCGCCGATTTCGCGTGGGACAACGCGACCCCGTTGCCGCCGGCCCTGAAAGGCCGCTTTGCCGCCGAACCGAAATGGGTCGATCTTCGCGCCTATCGCGACGGCGACAGCGACGCCGCCAATTCGCGCAACGCGCGCTTCATCGAGCTCGGCGCCGACCTCGCCGCGGCCATCCGCGGCATGCCCAAGGAAGATCTGCTCTCGCAGGAGGTGCGCCAGCAGCGCCGCGCGGTCAATCTCGCGCTGTCCGCCGCGGCGGGCCTGTTGCTGCTCGCGGGCGCTGCCGTCTGGCAGTGGACCGTCGCCATGAGCCAGCGCGACCGCGCCGAACGGACTCTCGAGGCTGCGACCGAGACGGCGAATGGCCTCGTGTTCGACCTGGCGCAGCAGCTCAAGGACCGCGCCGGCATGCCGGCCGATCTCGTGCGCAACATTCTCGACCGCGCGAGGAAGCTGCAGAGCCAGCTGACCCAATCCGGCGAGACGGCTCCCGAGCTCCGCCGCAGCGAAGCAGCGGCCCTCATAGCGCTCGCCGATACGCTTTACTCGCTCGGCGACAGCAAGGCCGCTCTCGAGGCGGCCAACAAATCGCACGAAATCCTCGAAGAGCTGACGGCGATCGATCCCGATAACACCGAGTGGCAGCGCTGGCTTTCGATCAGCCACAACAAGATCGGCGGGCTCTTGCTGTTGACCGGAGAGCAGGACAAGGCGCTCGCGGAATACCGCAAGGGTCTCGCCATCAGGGAAAAGTTCGCCGCGGCGTTGCCCGGCGAGAAGGAGTGGCAGCGCGACATCGCGGTCAGCGACAACAAGATCGGCGATGTGTTGCGCGCCGGCGGCCGCTACGAGGAGGCGCTTGAGTCCTATCGCCAGGGACTTGCGGTGATGGAGACGCTCGTCGCAAGCGAGCCGGGCAACCCCGAATGGCGGCGCGATCTTTCCGTCAGCCATACCGAGATCGGCGGTACGCTGATGGAGCTCGGCCGTCGCGACGAGGCTCTGGCCGAGTACCGCAAGGGACTCGACATCGACCAGCGGTCGGCCGACGAGGACAAGGGTAACGCCCTCTGGCAGCGCGACCTCGCCGTGAGCCACAATAAGGTGGGCGATGTGCTTCTGGCGGGCGGGGACCAGGAAGCGGCGCTCGAGGAGTACCGCCAGGCGCAAGCCATCATCGCGGCGCTCGCCGAGGCCGATCCGAGCAATGCCGAATGGCGACGCGATCTCACCGTGAGCGACAGCAAGATCGGCGACACGCTGGTGCTGCTCGGCCGCCTCGATGAGGCGCTTGCCTCCTACCGCAAGGGCCTCGCTCTCGCCGAACAGGTCGCGAGCGCCGACAAGAGCAATCTGCAATGGCAGCGCGACGTGTCGGTCGCTCACACCAGGATCGGCACGGTGCTGCTACGGCAGGGAAAGCGGGAGGAGGCGCTTGGCGAATACCGGGCGGGGCTCGCGATCGATGAGGCGCTCGCCGCGGCGCAGCCCGGCGACGCCGATGCCCAGATCGATCTCGCCTATAGCCTGTTCAGCGTCGCCGATGTCGGCGACGATCCGCGGGCAAACTTCGCCCGCTGCCTCGGCATCCTCCGCGGACTCAAGGAGCGGGGAATGCTTTCGGCCGAGGCGGCCAAATGGATCGCCACGGTCGAACAGAAGCTTGCCGCTCTGCCACCGAGCTAGGAAGGGAGCCTCGATGCGATTCGCGAGGAATCGGCGGCCGTCCGCAACCGAACGCCGTAAGCAATAGCGCTGACGGGTGGCGTGAGCGGCCTGGTTCATTCGCGCCGTGAACGCTAGCGGCCGGCGGGGCCGAGCAAGAAAAAGGGGCGAATAGGCCAAAAACTGTCGATGCGGGCGCCGCGTCTGTGCCTAATGGGCAACAGGCGGGAACGATTTCGGCGAAAAGCGTAGAACAAGGCCAGAGGCGAGTGGTACTGTCATTGAAGGCGTATCCCACGCCAAATGAGGGGGATCGGATGAGCTACATCTTTGCCATCATGCTCGCGCCATGGTTGGCCGCGACGGGAGTTTACAATCCGCAGGTCGTGGACCGCCATCACCGCTGCACTGCCGAGCCAGGCAGCTTTGACGCGATTTATTGCTCGTCAGCCTCGGTGGACACCGCTCCGCATCTTAAGAAGCGTCAGGCGAGATAACGGCGCACTCCTCCAGACGAGGAGTGTGATGACGCGGTCGACTTGGTGAGGTTGCGGCGATCCTCGCCCTTATTGCGGGGCCGATGGCGGATGGGGAGGGATTCGAACCCTCGAGACGCTTGCGCGCCTGCCGGTTTTCAAGACCGGTGCCTTCAACCACTCGGCCACCCATCCTTCGGCTTGTTCAACTAGCGCGTTGGCCGGTGTGGATCAATTCGCTGATGCCAAGGATTCTGCTTGAGTCGCACGCCGTCTGCGCTCCTTCATAGGCGTTATGACGGCAGAAAACCCCGATCCTTACGGCCGCGACGCCACGCAGCCCTACCACATCCCGCTCAAAGGATGGTGGCAAGTCGGGCAAAGAGTGTGGCTCGAAGCTTCGCGCGACAATCTCACGGTGGTCTCCGCCGGTTGCGCCTTCTATGCGCTGTTCGCGATCTTCCCGGCGCTCTCGGCGCTGATCTCGCTCTATGGCCTCATGACCGATCCCGCGAGCGTCGAAAACCAGTTCGGGATGCTGTCCTCGGTGCTGCCGGCCGAGGCCTACGGCATTGTCATCGAGCAGATCAGAACGCTTGCTGCGGCCTCCAACCGCACGCTCGGCTGGAGCTTCGGCGTGAGCATCGCGCTTGCGATCTGGAGCGTCATGTCGCTAACCCAGGCGATCTTTGCCGCGCTCAACATCGCCTATGAGGAGGAGGAGCGGCGGAGTTTCCTGCGCTTCTATCTGAGCGCCTTTCTCTTCGCCCTTGCCGGCATCATCGGCGGCGTGCTGGTGCTGCTTGCCATCGTCTACGTGCCGCTCCTGTTCGCCTATGCCGGCTATCTCGAGGGGTACGAACGGCTGACGGCCATTGCGCGTTGGCCGCTGATGGCGCTTCTCGTGCTGTTCCTGCTCGCGGCACTCTATCGTTACGGCCCATGCCGCCGGCGTCCCAAATGGTCATGGGTCAGCGTGGGATCCTTATTCGCCACCACGGTGTGGTTGATCGCCTCTGCTGGCTTTTCCTTCTACGTGGCGCACTTCGCGCGATATGACAAGGTTTACGGGTCGCTCGGTGCGGTGATCATTCTTCTGTTCTGGCTCTATCTCAGCTTCTACATCGTTCTGCTTGGGGCGGAGATCAACGCCGAGCTCGAGCTGCAGACGGGAAGGGATACGACCCGCGGCAAACCGCGGCCGTCGGGCAAGCGCGGCGCCTTTGTCGCCGATCACGTTGCCGGCGGGCCCGGCGGACACCGCCGACCGGTCAGCCCCGTGACCGCCGACCCATCGAAAGCGCAGCGCGGCGGGAGCGATGACGCTCACACGTGATCGGGTGCGCTTCGCCGCAGCAATCGTCGCCGCACCAGTCCGGCGAAGATCACGAACAGCGCGCCCAACGTCGCGCCGGCCATCCACACCGTGTGCGCCGTGGCGGGGTCGAGGTTGGCGGTGAACAGCGGATCCTTGGCGATGATCTCGCCCGCGATCCACCCGAGCAGCGCGGCGCCCGCCCACACCACGATCGGAAAACGCTCCAGCAGCTGCATCACCATCGCCGCGCCGGCCATGATCAAGGGAATGCTGACGGCAAGGCCGAACATCAGAAGCGCGTAGCTTTCCGGCGCGTCGAATTTCTCCGCGACCGCGGCGATGGCGACTACGTTGTCGAGACTCATCACCAGATCGGCAATGGCGACGATCCTGATCGCGCGCAAGAGATTGTCGACCGGCTCGATCTCCTTGGCGCCGCCGTTTTCTTCCGGCCCGAGCAGCTTGACGGCGATCCACAACAGCAGCGCGCCGCCTACAAGCTTGAGATAGGCGACCTGCATCAGCGTGGTGATGGCGCCGGCGAATACCACCCGCAGGCTGATGGCGACGATGGTGCCGAGCACCACGCCCCACAGCCGCTGCTGCGGCGGGAGCTTGCGGCAAGCGAGCGCGATGACGACGGCGTTGTCGCCCGACAGCAGGACGTCGATCCAAATAATTTGCAGGACGGCGAACCAGAAGCCGGGATCGTCAACGTTCATCGTGTCGTCTGCCCCCTCCCGAGCGCGAAGCGCAAGAGCTGGCCCCCTCAGGCCGGCCCGGTTGATAACCCATTGCTGCGAAAAGCGGCAATGACAAGACCGGATATAAGCGTTTTGGATCAAGATGGAAGGAGGCGGGACCGATTAGTTTTGTCTCGCGATCGTCAAGTTTTGGCCTGCATTTTCCCTCCACGACAAGCGGGAGCGGATCGCCTATGCTCGCTCCTGTCTAGCGAACGAATCGGGCCGGTTGGCCGCAATCATGGGGGCAGAAGCGATGAACCTCGATCCAGTCCTGGTGAACCCACTGATCGCCTTGATCGCCGGAATCTTAATCCTACTGATGCCGCGACTGCTCAATTACGTGGTAGCGATATATCTGATCGCGATCGGCATCATTGGTCTTGCCCACCATTTCCAATAAAGATCCGAACGCGCAGGCGCCGAATCGAGCGAATGGCTGCCGTCGTGCCGCCGCAACAAAAGGAAGTACACGTCCTTTAACGCTGCGAGAAGCGAACTGGAACATCGGCCGATGATGGCCTATAGTTCATGACCTCACCCATGGTCACGCGAGGAGAGAGACCGTCCAGAGAAGACGGTGCCGGTTTGTTGAGGCATGAGAGCGAAAGGGCCGGCGCGCTGCGCCGGCCGCCCAGTGACGATTGACGTTTCGTTTCGCTCTTTTGACGGGACGTTGCGGGAAGACAGGGGTAACGATCGTTTTGGACCGAGAGAACGGCCAGGCCAAGTGGCGCCGCGGCAGCAGGGTGTGGAATTCGTCGTTCGAATTCTGGGCCAAGCTGGCAGCGCTTTGCCTCGCGGTTTCGCTCACCGTCCTCGCGGCGCTGAGCGTTCGCGGCGGCGAGCGCGGCTTTGCGGCCGTCGAGTCTTGGCTCGCCGCGCCAGCCATCACCGCGTCGCTCGCCGCCAACGCGGCGGCGCCGACGAACAACGGCCAACCGCTCGCCTATGTCTGGTCGGCGACCCGCATCGAGGGCGTCATCCGGCTTAGGGGCTACGTTCCCTCCGAGGAGGATCGCCGGACCGTGCTCGGGATGGTAAAGGCCCATTTCCCGGACCTCGAGGTGGACGACCGTCTCAAGGTGGAGATGGGTGCGCCGCCGAAGGAGCAATGGCTCGGCGCCGTCAGCTTCGGGCTCAAGCAGCTCGCTTATCTCAAACGCGGCTCGGTGCGTCTCCTCAATGTCGGCTTGAAGGTCGACGGCGAGGCACGCAGCGCCGCCGACTACGCCGACGCCAAGAAGGCGCTGGCGGGGTCTCTGCCCACCGGACTTGCCGTTCTCGACGAGAACATCAAGCCGCCGATGGCCGACCCGTTCGTGTTCGTTGCGGAATTGTCGGCCAATACGCTGACGCTGTCGGGCAGCGTTCCGAGCGACGACGAGCGCAAGCATGTGCGCGAGCTGTCGCGGCAATTGTTCGAGCGGCCCGGGCTCGATGAGCGGCTCGAGCTCGCCTCCGGCGCTCCGAAGAACTGGGACGAGGCGGTGACCGCGGCGCTCCGCGCCTTGAGCCGTCTGGAATCCGGCAAGGTCTCGCTCTCGGGCTTGGCGCTCACCATCGAGGGCGTGGCGCCCGACAAGGGTACCGCTGTTGCCGTGTCCTATCAGCTGAGGCGCGACCTGCCGCGCCTGTTCTCGACCTCGGAGAGCATCAGCTGGAAAGAGGCGTCGGCCTCGCCGGACGACGGCTGGCGGCTGATCCCGCGGATCAAGTCGATTGTCGACACGAAGAAACACCTCGCGCCCGGCGATCTCTTGCCGCTCAAGCCGCCGCTTGACAGCGAATGATGCAGCTATCCGACCTCTGGCTCTATTTCCTTCTCATCTTCGTCTTGGGGTTTGTCTTGGGCTGGATCAGGCGCTGGCCGATCCGGTCGTAGCGCAGGCGAGATGAGCAACTTCGCCTTCACCACCTTCATTCTGATGGTCTTTCTGTTCGCCGCGGGGCTTGCGCTCGGGAGTCTCGCGCGCGCCCGCTACGAGCAGCAGAAGCGCATTGGCACGAAGAGGCCCAACAAGCCGACAGGCACGCATTAGCGCGCGCCGTCAGTCGTTGACGGCGAAGAAGCCTGCGATTGCCTCGATCACGTCGTGCTCCTTCAGCACCGGAGCGTGCCCCTGATCCGGCACGATCAGGCTGCGAAGATTGGGGTGGCGTTCGCCCATCGCCTCGAGCGTATCGGCGCTGAGTACGTCGGAGTTGGCGCCCCTGATCACGAACACCGGCACTTGGCCGAGCGCGATGAATTGCGGCCAGAGATCGGGAACCGAGCGGCTGAGATCGATGGTGCCGAGGGCCCGGGCGAGCTTGCGGTCGTAGGCCAGCGCCGGGCGTCCCTTGCGGTCGTCGAACACCTCCCGCGCGATCTCGTCCCATTGCGTGTCGGTGAATTCCGGGAAGGCGCGCTCGTTCATTTCGCGCAGGATCATTACGGCATCGGGCCAGCTCTTCGGCGCCGGCATACGCCCGACATAGCCCATGATGCGGGCGAGCCCTCGGGTCTCGATCACCGGGCCGATATCGTTGAGCACGACCGGGCCCATGGCGGTGGGGCGCAGCGCCGCCATCATCATGGCGATGATGCCGCCGCGCGAAGTGCCGACGATTCCGACCTGGTGCAGGCCTCGAGCGGTCAGGAAGTCGAGCGTGTCGATGAGCTCGATGAAAGGGATGTAGTTGCGCCAGTTGCTGTCGTATTGCGAACGCCCGCGCCCGCGATAGTCGAGGCAGTACACGTTGCGCGGTTTCTGCGCATAGGTAGACAGGTAGGTTGCAAGTTTGTGGAAATCGCGCGCGTTGCGCGTCAGGCCGGGCAGGCAAATGACGCTCCGCGCCTTCTCATCCGGGGCCGGATAGTGGCGGGCATAGAGCCTTAGATCGTCGAACGACGCATAGCTGATGTCTCGCGGCGTCAGCGCCGTGCCAGGCTCGGGCATCATCGTGAGAAGCGCCTTAGGGAGTGTATGCGGAACGGTTGGGGCGCGTTGGCCGCGCTTTCCGTTAATCTTGAGCAAAGTTCTTGGGCGGGCAAGCCCCGATAAGGGGGAGGGCGGCCTCCCTGCTCAATCGGACTTGGCCTGTACGACGCCGGCATCGGCCGAAGCCGACGTATCGCGCGGGATCCGCTTGCCGCGGTTGAGGTCCTGGATCAGTTGGAGGGCATCTTTCGGTCCGGCGAGGCGCGAGCGATAAAGCTGCAGCGTCTCCATGATCTTGACCACGTATTGCCTGGTCTCGGTGAAGGGAATGCGTTCGATCCAGTCGATCGGGTCGACATTGGGATTGCGGGGATCGCCGAACTGCTTCATCCAGTCGGCGACGCGGCCTCCGCCGGCGTTATAGGCGGCAAGCGCAAGGAAATAAGAGCCGCCATAGCTGTCTATGAGCTGCTTCAAATGCGCCTCGCCGAGCTGGGTATTGTAGGCGGCGTTGGTGAGTTGGTCGGCCGAAAACTTCACGTTGTACTGCTTCGCGACCATGCGGGCGGTGGCCGGCATGAGCTGCATCAGGCCGCTGGCCCCGACCGGGCTCTTGGCGGCGGCGTTGAACTCGCTCTCTTGCCGCGACAGAGCATGCACGAGCGCAGGGTCGACCCGCTCGGTTAGCAGGCTCCTGAACTCGGGGATCACGCCGACCGGAAGCGCGTAGTCGCCGACGGGCAAGTCGCGGTTGAAGGCGATCTTGGCCAGCCTCAGCGCGAGTTGCGGTTCGCCGAGCTGCTTGGCGAGTTCGGCGAGCAGGACGATTTCCTGCGGATTATCGAGCTTACGCGACAGCGCGAGGAAGAATTGTCCCGTCACGCCGTCGAGCCCGACATCGTGCGCGACGCCGATCGCGCGGACGGCATCGCGCGACAGAAAGCGTTTGATATCAGCGTCGGTGGGAAGCGGGGTCGAGGTGACCTCGAGGCGAGCCGGCCGCGGATCGAGCGCCTGGCGGCCGAGCTGCCCGTAGAAATATTGCGGGTACTGGGCCGCAGCATGGAAGTGCGCGATCGCAGCGGCGCGGTCGCCGAGCGCCAGCGACGTGCGTCCCAACCAGTATTCCCCGAGCGCAATGCTCTTCGAGCTTGTGGCGGCGCTCCTCAGCGCAACGAAATGGCGCAAGGCCGTGTTGGGATCGGCGAGGAACCTAAGGGCGATCCAGCCGGCCAGGAACTCCGCCTCGATATAAGCGTCGCCCGAGACGAGCCCATGCTTCTCGGCGATCTCGTAGGCGATGCGCGCCTGACCCGCGTTCAACGCCTCGCGGCAATTCACCCGGCGCTCGATCCACCAGTTGTTGAGGTCGAGCAGGACGTTGGGCTCGCTCGGCGTATCGAGCAGCATCTTCCAGGCTTCCTGATCGCGGTCCTTGCGGCGCAGCCACTGGATGCGATTGAACCTGAGACCCACATCGGCCTGCACGGCGCTCGCCGGCAGCGCATCGAGCAGCTTGCCGGCGTTTCCGCCCCGCTGCACCACGGCGATGCGCGCGGCGACCTTCTTCTGTTCCTCCGGCGGAAGAAGCTTCGCCACCCTGAGCGCGGCGGCGGTCGCCGATTTGTCGTCGGGGTAGAGCAGCCGGTCGATGCGCGCCCGATGCACGTCGGCGGTCAGCATATAGCCGAACTTGGCGAGGATCTTGGCCTCGACCGCCTGGTTCAGCACGTGGTCGCGCCAGGCGGAGATGACGAGCTCGCGGGCGCCTTGTTCGTTGCCGTCTTTCAGATAGACCGAGGCGAGCGCGGCCTTGCCGGCGCCGGTCTGCGGGCTCGACGACGCGAAGAACGCCTTGACCGTTTCGGGGTTCGCGTCGTTGAGGAAGAGAGCGGTCTCGGCCTTCTCGCGCAGATCGTCTTGACCGGGCCAATCGGGATGAGCGAGGCGAAACTGTTCGATCTCCTCGGCGCTGCCGCCCCCGGAGCGATAACGGTACCAGAGGGCGAAGGCGCGGGCGGCTTCGTCATGAATCCCCGACGCGGCGGCGCTGCCCCCGCCGTGCATGACGTCCCTGAGCGCGGACTCGTCCCCGTCGCTGAGCTCGTACGACATCAGCGGCTTCAGGATCGCGGCATAATCGAGCCCAGGAGAAGGCGGTTGAATCGCGGGCGTCAGCATCCCCTTGAGCACGACCGGAAGCGTCGCCTTGCGGTTTGGGTTCGGATCGGGAAGCGGCGTGTCGTCGGATGTGCCTTTCACCTCGCGGGGAGCGGGCGTCGGCAGCGGCGGCGTTGCTGGAACTGGCGGCGGCAGGACTGCCGTCTGCGGGAAGAGCGCGATCTCCTCCGCCGCGGCCAGCTTGGCACCGGGTCCGTTGGGGTTGCGGGCGGGCAGAGGAACGATCGACACATGTGCTGCCTGATCGGACGTGGGCGTAACGGTCGGTGTCGCGGCAAGCGCGACCTCCGCGTCCGGCGCATTGGGGTTGCGATCGGGCAGCGCCGGTGCCTGCGAGTTTGCGAGCCCGACGCTTCCTGTCGTCGTTGCATCGCCCTGACCGGCTTGGGGTACGGTCCCGCCGGTTTGCGGCGCGGCGGCCGCGATTTCGGGCGCGGCACTGGAACGGCTGGGATTCCGTTCGGGGAGTGGCGGCAGAGCTGCAGCCTCAACCTTGACCTTGGGTGGCGTCGTGTGGCGGGCGGCCTTCGCCGGCGTATGACGCGTTTTTGACGCGGCGATGCCCGGCGCGAAACACGCAGACACGATGAGCAATGATAGAGCGAGCGCGTTACAGCGTTTCATCTCGTCGAACGGGACCGGTTACGATCCTGGTAAAGCTGGTCAGGACGTCCCCCGAGCCGGGGCGCCGCGACGAAGAGGGCAGTGTAATGTGCCTGATTTCAACAATGTCTGAAAGAATCCGGCGGAAAAATGACTGGGTGGTGCCCGAACGCATCACACCAATTCTTCGAAAGCCGATCTAAGCCGCTGTTCGATATAGGTTATGCAAGAAGAGGCCGCAGCGCTCTGCATGCCCCCCGCTGCACAGTTCCCGCGCCGCCGTTGCCGATCGGCATCGTCTTGCCGCCTCAAGTTCAAGTCCCTATTGTCCGCCCGATTTGGACGCATTCACCTTGAGTGTTGGCGTCTCACTTATGGAGTTCCTCTTGTCCATTCCGCCGTTCAAAGGCTCGATTACCGCTCTCATCACCCCCTTCAAGGACGGCAAGGTTGACGTCGCCGCCTTCCGCAAGCTCGTCGAGTGGCAGATCGACCAGGGCACGCATGGCCTCGTGCCGTGCGGAACGACAGGCGAATCGCCGACGCTCAGCCATGACGAGCATAAGCAGGTCATCGAGCTCTGCATCGAGGCGGCGGCCGGCCGCGTGCCGGTGATCGCCGGCACCGGATCGAATTCGACAGCCGAAGCGATCGAACTCACCCGCCACGCCAAGGAGGCGGGCGCCGACGGCGTTCTCGTGGTCACGCCCTACTACAACAAGCCGACCCAGGAAGGGCTTTACCTCCACTACAAGGCGATCAACGACTGCGCCGATATTCCCATTTTGATCTACAACATCCCCGGACGGAGCGTGATCGACATGTCGGTCGACACCATGGCGCGGCTGTTCAAGCTCAAGAACATCGTGGGCGTTAAAGACGCCACCGCCAGCATGGCGCGCGTCAGCCAGCAGCGCGCCGCCATGGGCTCCGACTTCATCCAGCTCTCGGGCGAGGATGCGACCGCGCTCGGCTTCATGGCGCATGGCGGCGTCGGCTGCATCTCGGTGACCGCCAACGTCGCGCCCGCGCTCTGCGCCGAGTTCCAGCTCGCCTGCCTTGCCGGCAATTTCCGCCTCGCGCTTCAGCTTCAGGACCGGCTGATGCCGCTGCACGAGGCATTGTTCGTGGAATCCAACCCCGGTCCGGTGAAATATGCCGCATCGAAGCTCGGACTGTGCACCGCTGAGACGCGACTTCCGCTTGCGCCGCTTTCGGCCCCCTCGCGCCAGCGCGTCGACGATGCGCTCGCCGCGGTCGGGCTCGCTCTCGTCTAGAGCCCAAAGGTAAGAGGTCATGGCGCCGAAGCGCGAGAGCGGCAAGCTCGTCGCCGAGAACCGGAAGGCGCGCTTCAACTACGACATCGAGGAAAAGCTCGAGGCGGGCATTCAGCTCACCGGCTCGGAGGTGAAGTCGCTGAGGACCGGCAAGGCCAACATCGCCGAGTCCTACGCCTCGGATGAAGGCGGCGAGATTTATCTGATCAACGCCCATATCGCGGAGTACGCCCAGGCGAGGCGTGACGGACACGCCCCGACCAGGCCGCGCAAGCTTCTCTTGCACAAGCGCGAGATCGAGAAATTGCTCGGGGCCATCCAGCGCCAGGGCATGACGCTCGTGCCGCTCAAGCTCTATTTCAATGCCCGAGGC
The DNA here is from genome assembly GCF_035650995.1 of Methyloceanibacter sp. Taxonomy (GTDB): domain Bacteria; phylum Pseudomonadota; class Alphaproteobacteria; order Rhizobiales; family Methyloligellaceae; genus Methyloceanibacter. Next base: position 16,947 of record NZ_DASRGO010000044.1, read on the forward strand.
ATCGCCAAGGTCGAGCTTGGGCTTGCCCGCGGCAAGAAGATCCACGACAAGCGCGACACCGAGAAGAAGCGCGATTGGGAGCGCCAGAAGGGGCGCCTGATGCGCGAGAAGGGGTGAGCGCGTGAGCGCAGACATCGCGCATCTCGTGCCTGGGCTCGTGCTTCCGCCCCTTGCTCTGCCCGCGACTGACGGCAGTAATGTCGTCCTCGCCGCGCTCGGGGGGCGAAGCATCGTGGCCATCTATCCCTGGACCGGCCGGCCCGGGCTTCCCAATCCGCCGCACTGGGACGACATCCCAGGCGCGCATGGTTCCACACCCGAGCTTGAAGGCTTCCGCGACCATCATGCCGCCTTCGCCGAGCGTGGCCTGCGCCTCTTTGGGTTAAGCGGGCAGACGACCGACTATCAGCGCGAGATGGCGAGCAGGCTTCGGCTGCCGTTTCTCATCCTCAGCGACGCAGACGGCGCGTTCGCGGCGGCCTTGCGTTTGCCGAGCTTCGCCACCGGCGGCACCAACTATCTGAAGCGGCTGACGCTCGTGCTTCGCGATGGCGCGATCGAAGCCGTCCACTATCCGGTGCCCGATCCCGCGGCTCATGCTGCGGAAATTGCGAAACGGCTCGGCTAGAGCGCGTCGTCCTCGGCGTCCTCGACCGAATAGCCGAGGCGGTCGAGCCCTTCCTCGAGATAATCGGGAAGGAGCGGCATGCCGAGGAGATATTCGTCGGTGCGGTTAGTGCGCTCGGCGCGTGCCGTGGCGATGGCCTCGTCGAGCTCCTCGGGTCCGAACGAGCCGCGCCCGATCCAGGCGAGCGCCACCAAACTCGCCTGCTCGTCCTCGTTCAGGTCGCGGATGAACTCCTTGAGCTCGGCCTGGGTCGCATCGTCGGAGAAGTCCTCGAGGATCGACTCGGCGTCATGATCGGAGGTAGGACCGTCGTCCCATGCCGCCACCTTGGCCGCCATCTCGCGCGCCTTGACGATGATGAAGCCGATCTTGTCGGTTGAAATTTCGAGCCCCGCCATGAGGGTACCCGTTGCAAGTGAAGCTCTGCCGCACTGGAGCATGCCTGAGTTGTGCAACCGCAGCAAGGAGGCTCGATGTCATCGCCGGGGATGTTGCTGGCCCTTAACAATGGCCGCGGCCTCCGCCACCACCGTCTCGAACATGGCGGCGGTGAGCCGCCCCGTATTCGTGTTCTGCCGCGAGCAGTGATAGGAGTCGAACAGGGTAAGCCCTGAAGGAAGCGCATGGCGCGCCCCGTGTGAGAAGGGAAAGGCGCTCCGCTTAAGTTCGAGCGCGGCGAGAATGCTGTCATGGGCGATCCGCCCGATGGCGAGCGTGGCCCTGAGATGGGGCAGGGACCTCATCCGCGCGAGCAGGAACTGGCGGCAGGTGGCGATCTCCCTTGGCGTCGGCTTGTTCTGTGGCGGAACGCAGCGCACGGCATTCGAGATCATGCAGTCGACGAGCTTGAGAGACTCCGGGTCGGAAGGGTCGTGCCGTCCCCCGGCCAGCCCGCATTTCAACAGCGTGCGGTAGAGAAGCTCGCCGGCATAGTCGCCGAGAAAAGGGCGTCCCGTGCGGTTCGCGCCCTTGAGGCCCGGCGCGAGCCCCACGATCAGGAGCCGTGCGTTCTCCGCGCCGAATGACGGGACGGCGCCGTTGAACCAGTCCGGATGGGCGGTCGCGTTCTCTTTGCGGAACGCGACGAGCCGCGGGCAGAGCGGGCAGTTCTTTGCGGGCTCCGGTTCCAGATGGGACAGCTTCGTTGCCGAAAGCGGCATGAGATCACTCGTGCGGCCGGAAAAGCGGGCCGGCTAAACCTGCGTCACGCGCGGCGGTGAGCGCAAGCGCTTCGACCAAGCCGACCCGCATCGCGTTTCCTCCGCGGCCCCAACCGGGACGCGCAATTCAAGTTTCGATCAGGTCTTCCTGCTCGAACTCGTCGACCGGGCCGGGCTCCTGGCGCCGGCGCTCGGAGCGATGCGCGCGCTCCGCCGGGTCGCGGCCGATCTCCTCTTGGAGGTGGGCAAGGTCGATGAACTGATCGGCCTGGCGGCGAAGCTCGTCCGCAACCATCGGCGGATTGGTGGCAAGCGTCGAGACCACGCTCACGCGTTTCCCCTTGTGTTGGAGCGCCTCGACGAGCGAGCGGAAATCGCCGTCGCCTGAGAACAGCACAACATGGTCGAGATAGTCCGACAGCTCCATCGCATCGACGGCGAGCTCGATGTCCATGTTGCCCTTGATCTTGCGCCGGCCCGTCGCGTCGACGAACTCCTTGGTCGGCTTCGTCACCATCGTATAGCCGTTATAGTCAAGCCAGTCGATCAACGGCCTGATCGAGGAATACTCCTGATCCTCGGCGAGCGCGGTGTAGTACAGAGCGCGCACGAGATGGCCCTTGGCGCGGAACAGCGCGAGCAGGCGCTTGTAGTCGATGTCGAAGGCGAGCGACTTGGCGGTGGCGTAGAGATTGGCGCCGTCGATGAAGAGCGCGATACGCTCCGTCGGATAGAAATTCATGAGGGCCCCATTACTTCTCAATATGGCTTGATTGAGAGAGCAGCGTCTCGCTAATGCGGTACTAGAGGGCTGCATTGACAACATAGGTGTGACAGCGTGAGGACGCAATCGCGCGCGGGCGGCAAGATACTGGTCGGACTTGGTGCAAATTGTCCCGGGTCATGGGGGACGGCGCCGCGTACGATTGCTCAAGCTTTAGGCGAAATCGAACGCGCTAATATCAAAGTGGAGACTATTTCTCCGTTCTATGAAACCAAAGCGGTCGGCAACGCGCGTCAGCCGGTCTATGTCAATGCCGTCGCGGTGCTCGACACGCCGCTTTCACCCGAGGCGCTCCTGCGTGTGTTGAAAGGCATCGAACGCCGCTCGGGACGTCGCGGGGGCAGGCCATGGGGGCCGCGCACCCTCGACCTCGACATCATCGACTACAAAGGTCTGGTCCGCCATTGGAGGGGCGCGGCGGCTGGCTTCAGGCGCGCCGGTGCCCGACCCCTCGTCCTGCCGCATCCTCTCGCCCATGAGCGGCCCTTCGTGCTGAGGCCGTTGCTCGACGTGGCGCCCGCCTGGCGCCACCCCGCCCTGCGAAGGAGCGCCGCCGATTTGCTCCATACGATGCCGAGGAGCGGGCCAGGACAGATCCTGAGGCGGATTCGGCCCGACGAGTCCTAGGCCGGGAACTGGCTCCGAACGATCGTCTTGATGTCGAGGAGCCGCTTCTCGAGCCTCATCGTCTCTCGCGCGAGCCCAAGGCGGCGGGCGAGCGCAATCGCCTCATGCAGGGCTTCCTTCGCGTCGCTATAACAGCCCGCGAAGTCGGCGCCCGGCCTTGCCTCGTACAGTCGGGTATAGGCTTGCTCGGCTTGGGCCTCGAAGAAACGAAGCCGCTCCAAAAGCTCACCGGCAGTCGCCGTTTCCTTGACCACGTATCGGGCGTCCTTAAGCTTTGAGCTTTACCTTGCTTGGTCCCAGCGAAGCGCCTAAATAGAGGCAACTTTCCGTATCTGACACAAGGATTTGCTGATGGCCCGCGTTACCGTCGAGGACTGCATCGAAAAGGTTTCCAATCGCTTCGAGCTCGTTCTGCTTGCGAGCCACCGCGCCCGGATGATTTCGGCAGGCGCCCAGATCGCCGTGGCCCGCGACAACGATAAGAACCCGGTCGTAGCGCTGCGCGAGATCGGCGACAACAAGATCGCTCCCGACGATCTCAGGGAAGACTTCATCCATTCGATGCAGAAATATGTCGAGGTTGACGAGCCCGAGGCCGAGGCCGTGCCGATGCTTTCGAGCGACACGCGGATGCCCGTGCTCGGACAGGACGACCAGTCGACCGACACTACGATCGACAAGATGACCGAGGAAGAGCTGTTGCGTAGGATGGCGAGCCAGGCGCCTTCGGATGGCTCCAATGCGGGACCTCGCGCGCGCTGACCATGCCTCGGCCCGCCAGGGCCCGCGTCTCAGCCTTGCCTCATCGCCCTGCCGCCGCGGCCTAGGCCGCGAGGCGGGTTTCGTCCTGCGCCGGAGGCCGGCTCCTCCCGGCACGATTGCGGGAAGCGAGGCGCGCCACTTATGACGACGCGGCAGTACGAGCTGGTCGAGCGTGTGCTGAGCTATCAGCCGAACGCCAACGAGGCGCTGCTCAACCGCGCCTACGTTTATGCCATGAAGGCGCATGGCAATCAGAGGCGGGCCTCGGGCGCTCCTTACTTCTCGCACCCGCTCGAGGTCGCCGCCATCCTCGCCGACATGCGGCTCGATGACGCCACTATCGCCACCGCTCTCCTGCACGACACCATCGAGGACACGGAGACCACGCGAAGCGAGATCGATGCCATGTTCGGGCAGGAGATCGGCACGCTGGTCGACGGTCTCACCAAGATCAAGAAGCTCGACCTCGTCACCAAGAAGGCCGAGCAGGCCGAGAATTTCCGCAAGCTCCTACTCGCCATTTCGAGCGACATCCGCGTGCTTCTCGTCAAGCTCGCCGATCGCCTGCACAACATGCGCACGCTCGAACACGTGAAGCCGGCCAAGCGCAAGATCATCGCCGAAGAGACCATGGACATTTATGCGCCGCTCGCCGGCCGCATGGGCATGCAATGGCTGCGCGAGGAACTCGAGAATCATGCGTTCCGCTGGCTGAACCCCGAAGGCTACGCCGCGGTGGTCGAGCGCCTCAAGGTTTTGCGCGAGGGGAACAAGGGCCTGATCGGCGAGATCGAAACGGCGCTCAGGTCCAAGCTCGAAGAAGCCGGCGTGCCGGCCATCGTCGCCGGACGGGAGAAGAAGCCCTACGCCATCTGGAGCAAGATGGAGCGAAAGCAGATCTCGCTCGAACAGCTCTCCGACATCTACGCCTTCCGCATCGTGGTGCCTGAGGAAAAGGACTGCTACCGCGCGCTCGGCGTCGTGCATACGACCTGGCACGCGGTTCCCGGCCGCTTCAAGGACTACGTCTCCAATCCGAAGCAGAACGACTATCAGTCGATTCACACGACCATCGTCGGTCCGCGCCATCAGCGCGTCGAGCTGCAAATCCGCACCGAGCGGATGCATCAAATCGCCGAATACGGGGTGGCGGCACACGCGCTTTACAAGGATTCGATCAACGGCTCTGGCCCGCCGAACGGCATGGTTCCGAGCCAGGACACCAACGCTTATCGCTGGCTGCGCCACCTCATCGACATGCTGCTCGAGGGCGACAACCCCGAAGAGTTCCTCGAGCACACCAAGCTCGAACTGTTCCAGGACCAGGTGTTCTGCTTCACGCCGAAGGGACGGCTGATCGCGCTGCCGCGCGGAGCGAACCCGATCGACTTCGCCTACGCCGTTCACACCGATGTCGGCAACACGTGCGTCGGCGCCAAGATCAACGGCCGCCCGATGCCGCTCACCACCGAACTCAGGAACGGCGACGAGGTGGAGATCATCTGCTCCAAGGCGCAAGTGCCGCCGTCGGCTTGGCAGAGTCTCGCCGTCACCGGCAAGGCGCGCTCGGCGATCAGGCGCGCCACGCGCGACGCGGTGCGCGCCCAATACGGCAAGCTCGGCCGCGAGATCCTGGTGCGAGCCTTCCAGCGCCGCGGCAAGACATTCAGCGAGGAGAGCCTGTCGCAAGCGCTCGGCCGGCTCTCGCAGAAGACGGCCGAGGATGTGATCGCCGCCGTGGGTCGCGGCGAGCTTGCCTCGGCCGATGTGGTGCGCGCGGTATTCCCGCAGGAGAAGGCGCAGGAGCAGCCCAAGCGCCGGCGCAAGGTGACGCGGAGCGAGGAAGGCTGGTTCGGCCTCGGCAAGGTGATCGGGCTCAAGTTCCGCTGGCCCGGATCGAGCGGCCGCACCGCCAAGAATGGGCCGAGCGGCATCCCGATCAGAGGCTTGCGCGGCGACTTGCCGGTGACCTTCGCCGAAGGCGGCGCCGTGCCGGGCGACCGCATCGTCGGCATTCTCAATCCCGGCCAGGGCATCACCATTTATCCGATCCACGCCGAGGCGCTGAAGGCTTTCGACGAGGAACCCGAGCGCTGGATCGACGTGACTTGGGACATCGACGAGGACAACCCTCAGCGCTTCCCGGCCAAGCTCGCCGTGACGGTGCTGAACGAGCCCGGCAGCCTCGCCCAGGTGGCGAGCGTGATCGGCGAGGCCGACGGCAACATCGACAACATCAAGATGACGACCCGGGTGCCCGACTATACCGAGATGCTGATCGATCTCGAAGTTTGGGACCTCAAGCATCTGAACGACATCATTGCGGGCTTACGCGCCAAGGATATGGTCTCGAGCGCCGCGCGCGCGAGCGGCTAGAACGCCGCGGAGCGGCTGAAAACTAGAGCGCCTTAACCTAAATATGCTAGGCGTCTCCTCGCCTGAGGCCGGCCGTCGTAGCCGGTGGGGGGGCGAATTTTACGAGGTGGATATGCTGTTCCGACGCCGGGAGGCGGAGAGCTGGTGGGAGAGGGTGCGCGTGCATCTTTGGCCGCGCAGGAGCTTCAGCCGCTCGGGCCGCTACGTCGTCTACCGGCTGCGCCGCTTGAGCGAGTCGCCGCATGCTGTCGCGCTCGGCTTTGCCGTCGGTGCCTTCTCGGCCACCACGCCCTTTCTCGGCACCCACATGATGATGGCGGTTCTGCTCGCGTGGATCGTCGGCGGCAGCATCGTCGCCGCCATTCTCGGGACTTTTGTCGGCAATCCTCTGACTTATCCGCTCATGTGGTATTCGACCTACGAGATCGGCAACCTGATGCTCGGAGGGCGAGCCGCCAAGCATCATATCGACTTGTCCAACGGCATCTTCCAGTCCTCGCTCGCCAAGCTTTGGCCGATTCTGAAGCCGATGTCGCTCGGCTGCATTCCGGTGGGACTGGCCATTGCCGTTCTGAGCTACCTGCTCGTCAAACCGATGGTCGAGGCCTATCGCCATCGCCGGCTGCGCGAGCTGCAGTGTAGGTCTCGCGAGGCTCTCGGCGCGCCATGACGAAAAGACTTGAGATCGGCGCGCGCCGGCGCAAGGGCGTGGCTCCGATCCGCCTCGGCATCAACATCGATCACGTGGCGACGCTGCGCAATGCGCGGGGAGAGCGCCATCCCGACCCGTTGCGGGCGGCCAGGCTCGCCGTCGAGGCGGGCGCCGACAACATCACCGCGCATCTCCGCGAAGATCGCCGCCACATCAAAGATGAGGACATCGCGCGGCTTACCGCCGCCAAGCTCGCCCCGCTCAATCTCGAAATGGCGGTGACCGAGGAAATGCTCGCCATTGCGCTCAAAGTGAAGCCGCACGCCACCTGCCTCGTGCCCGAGCGGCGCGAGGAGATTACCACCGAAGGCGGGCTCGACGTTGCAAGCCAGATCGAAACCCTCGCGCCCTATATCGCCAAACTTCGCGCCGCCGGCATCCAGGTCTCGCTGTTCATCGATCCGGAGCCCGAGCAGATCGACGCCTCGGCCAAGGTGAAGACGGATGCCATCGAGCTTCACACCGGCACCTATTGCCGCGCTGCCGCCTCAGGCGACCGGCGCGCGAGCGAACGTGAGCTCAAACGCCTGATCGACGGTGCCCGTCAGGCGGCAGCCCTCGGCCTGGAGGTCCATGCCGGACATGGGCTCGATTATGATAACGTCGGTCCGGTCGCCTCGATTCCCGAGATCGTCGAGCTTAATATCGGTCATCACCTCGTCGGCGAGGCGATCTTCGTCGGCCTTGCCGCGAGCGTTGCGCGCATGCGCGCGGCGATGGATGCCGCCCGCGAAAGCCTGCGGCATAGCGACACGGAAGCGAGCCTCGGCACGTGATGATCATTGGGCTTGGCAACGACGTCATCGATATCAGGCGAGTCGAGCGCACCATCGAGCGCTACGGCGAGCGCTTCCTGTCCCGCATCTTCACCGAGAAGGAGCGGCTGAAATCCGACGGCAGAGCGGCACGCGCCGCGTCCTACGCCAAACGTTTCGCCGCCAAGGAAGCCTGCGCCAAGGCGCTCGGAACCGGCTTCCGCCACGGTGTATACTGGCGCGACATGGGCGTCGTGAATTTGCCGTCAGGGCGTCCCACACTCGAACTGACCGGCGGTGCGGCGCTGGCGCTTGCCGCGATCACGCCGGCGGGACACGAGGCACGCATCGACTTATCCATTACCGACGATTTCCCCACGGCCCAGGCCATTGTCATCATTTCGGCGTTCAAGGTCCCCATGCGCGATTGAGCGCGTTTGCCTGATCGCAAGCGAGAGGCTATAGGGGCGCGAGCCCAAAGGCGGCCCAAACGCCGCAAACGATCAATTCAGGAGAGCTTCGCATTATGAGCTTAGAGGCCGAAAAGGCGGAAGCGGGGACCAGCATCAAGGATACGATCCGCGTCATCATCCATGCGCTGTTGCTGGCGTTGCTGGTGAGGATCTTTCTTTTCCAGCCCTTCAACATCCCGTCCGGCTCGATGATCCCAACGCTTCTGATCGGCGATTATCTGTTCGTCTCGAAATACAGCTACGGCTATAGCCGCTACTCCTTGCCCTTCGGGCTCAACCTGTTCTCTGGCCGGGTGTGGGCCAAGGAGCCCGACCGCGGCGATGTCGTCGTGTTCAAGCTGCCGCGCGACAACGAGACGGATTACATCAAGCGCGTGATCGGCCTCCCCGGCGACGAGATCCAGATGATGCACGGCGTGCTCTACATCAACGGCAAGGCGGTCCCCAAGGTGAAAACCAACGACTTCGTTGTCAAAGACGAGTCGGGCCGCGAGCGGCACATGGCGCGCTACATCGAGACCCTGCCCAACGGCGTGAGCTATCCCGTGCTCGATCTCGTCGATGACGGCTTCGGCGACAACACCGAGGTGTACAAGGTGCCGGAGGGGCACTTCTTCATGATGGGCGACAATCGCGACAACTCGACCGACAGCCGCTTCCTGTCGGAGGTCGGCTTCGTGCCGTTCGAGAATCTGGTCGGCAAAGCGCAGATCATCTTCTTCTCGATCGACGAGGAGTCGGATTTCTGGCACGTGTGGGATTGGCCGGAGAGCGTGCGCTGGTCGCGCATCTTCCATGTGGTGCATTGAGCGTTGCCCAAGCGGCGGCATAGGCCGATTGCCGAGTTGGCCGAGGGGCTCGGCCACGAATTCTCAAATCCGGCTTTGCTGAAGCTCGCGCTGACCCATGCCAGCGCGCGCTCGAGCGGCAAGCCGAACGAGGACAACGAACGCCTCGAATTCCTTGGCGACCGGGTGCTCGGACTTGCGATCGCCGAGATCCTGACCGACCATTTCCCCGAGGCCTATGAGGGCGAGCTTGCCCGCTGGTTCAACTATCTCGTGCGCGCCGAGACCTGCGCCGAGGTGGCGCAAGCGTGGCAGCTCGGCGACTTCATCCTGATGAGCGGCGGCGAGGCGCTGAGCGGCGGGCGCGGCAAGAAGACGATCCTCGCCAACACCTGCGAGGCGGTGCTTGGCGCGATCTTCGCCGATGCGGGCTATGAGGCGGCGCGCGCCGTTGTACGTCGCTTCTGGGAACCGCATCTCGGCGAGATCGAGGCGGCGGCGCCCGATGCCAAATCCGTGCTCCAGGAATGGGCGCAAGGACGGCGGCTGCCGCTGCCGCGTTATCTCGAAGTCGCCCGCGAGGGGCCCGACCACGCGCCGCGCTTCACCGCCGAGGTGCAGATCGACGGCGTGCCGCCGGAGCGGGGGCAGGGAGCCAATAAGCGTGCCGCCGAGCAGGCGGCGGCGCTTGCCATGCTGTTGCGCGAAGGTGTCTGGCGGTCCCCACATGATGGCTAGGGCCAAGCGCGGCAGCGAGCTGGGCGAAACGGCACCCGTAGAGCAGGGGAGCGACGCGCCGACGCGCTGCGGCTTCGTCGCGTTGATCGGCGCGCCGAACAGCGGCAAGTCGACCCTGACCAATGCGCTCGTCGGTGCCAAGGTGTCGATCGTCACCCACAAGGCGCAGACGACGCGGGGGCCGGTGCGCGGCATCGCGCTCATCGGCTCATCGCAAGTGATCCTCGTCGACACGCCCGGCATCTTTCAGCCCAAGCGCCGGCTCGACCGCGCCATGTTCCAGGCCGCCTGGGACCGCGCCGCCGAGGCCGACCTCGTCGCGCTCGTGATCGACGCCCATCACGGGATCGAACCCAACCTCGATCCGATCTTCGCCAAGCTCGGCGAGGTGAAGCGCCCCGTCATCGCCGTCCTCAACAAGATCGACATCGTGGCGAAACCCGAGCTGCTCCGCATCGCGGCCGAGCTCACGCAACGCAAGCAGTTCGAAGAGGTTTTCATGATCTCGGCCCTGACTGGCGACGGCATCGCCGAGCTCAAGGCGTATTTGGCGCGGTCCGCTCCCGAAGGACCTTGGCTCTACCCCGAGGATCAGCTCACCGACGCCTCGCTGCGCCAGACCGCGGCCGAGATCACGCGCGAGAAGCTGTTCCTCAGGCTGCACGAGGAGCTGCCCTATACGCTCACCGTCGAGACCACCGACTGGAAGGAATTGAAGGACAAGAGCATCCGCATCGAGCAGACGATCTACGTGATGCGCGAGAGCCAGAGAAAGATCGTGCTCGGCGCGCATGGCCAGACCATCAAGGAGATAGGAAGTCTCGCCCGCAGCGAGATCGCCGAGATGGCTGGCGTGCCGGTGCACCTCTTTCTGTTCGTCAAGGTGCGCGAGCGGTGGGGCGAGGACCCCGAGCGCTACCGCGAGATGGGCCTCGATTTTCCCAAGGACTGATTTGGCGTCTTCGAGCCGGAACAGACCGATCCAGATGACGTTGACCCCTCTGAGCCTCACTTAAGAGGAGTCGACACGATGAGAACCACTTTTTTGGCCTTCGGCGTTGCGCTGTCGTTCATGACCGCTGCGCAGGCCGCCGACTCGGTTCCAGGCAGTATCGGCACGCCACCCGGCGCGCCCATTCAGAGTTTCGGCGCGAGCCCCGGCATGCCCGGCTCCCGCGGACCCGAGCCAAGCTTCGGCGCGCTGCCCGGTGCCCCGGGCTCGCCGAGCTACCAGCCGAATTCCGCGCTTCCGTCTCTCGGCAACCAAGGGAGCCCGCTCGCGCCCGAGCCGGGGAGCTCGGCCTCAGGCTTCGACGCGCCGAATTCGAGCAGCGGCGCCGGCACGAGCAGCGGTTCGCTCGGCTCGACGGGGACACCGGGATCGAGTGGCGCGCTTGGAAGCTCGAGCGGAACGTCGGGATCGAGCAGCGGCGGGACCTCGAGCAGCGGCGGCTAGATCCTGCATTTGCCGCATCCTCCTCGCGAAGGCCCCGGCTCCGGCGGCTAGTCGCGTCGCGGAACAATCGGGTGGCGCAATCGACGGCCTTGAGCGCTGAGGCCATAAGCCTCTAGGCTCGGCTCATGGACTGGAGCGACGAAGGCATCTTCCTCTCGGCGAAGCCGCTTGGCGAGGCGAACATGGTCGCCGAGGTCCTCACTCTCGGCCATGGCCGCCATCTCGGTCTTGTGCGGGGAGGGCGATCGCGCCGCATGCGCCCTCTGCTTCAGCCCGGCAACCTCATTCGCGTCACCTGGCGCGCGCGGCTCGCCGAGCATCTCGGCGGCTTCAATGTCGAGCTGATCGAGGCTCATGCCGCCCGCGTGCTCGACGATGCGCGCGCGCTTGCCGCGATCTCGACGCTCGCGAGCCTCGCCCGGCTCCTGCCCGAGCGCGACCCCCATCAAGCTCTCTACGCGGCGGCGCTCGGCGTGCTCCGCGCGCTCGACCGCACAGCGCTTTGGCCCGCGCTCCTCGTCCGCTGGGAGCTTCAGCTCCTCGGCGATCTCGGTTTCGGCCTCGATCTCAGCGAATGTGCCGCGACCGGCGAGGACATCGACCTCGCCTATGTCTCGCCGCGCTCGGGACGCGCGGTGTCGCGCGGCGCCGGACAGCCTTACGCGAGCAAGCTGCTCAGGCTGCCGGCCTTCCTGTTGGATGAGGACGCAGCCGCGAGCGATGCGGATATTCTTTCCGGCCTCGCCTTGACGGGTCATTTTCTCGAGCGTGACGTGCTCGCGCCCCACGGTCTCCTCATGCCGCAAGCGCGCGACCGGCTGATCTCGCTTCTCGGCCGGACCCAAGCGGCCGCTCGCTTGGCCTGAGCAGCCAGGTTATGTTCGCCGGAGTTCTTGTCGCGCGAGTGTTGCATGCGGGTGTTGGGTCATGCTTTCGCTCCGATGGTCGGCTTGGCGGCATCGTTCGCGGCGCTGCCCGCCTCCGCGCAGCAATTCGATATTCCTCCGAGCGCCAAGACTGCCATCATCGAAGAGACCAACGCCTATCGGCAAGGCAAGGGCCTTCCGCCCTTGCGCGAGAACCCGAGCGCGAGCGAGGAAGCGCAAGCCTATGCCGCCTACCTTGCGAGGACCGCGCGGCAAGGCCACAGCGCCGACGGGCGAAGCCCGTTCCAGCGCTGGCGCGCAAGCGGCACGAAGTTCTGCAAGTTCCGCGGCGAGAATTGGCACGAGTCGTGGACACGTCCAGCTCCGGCCTCGCCGGAGGCCGCCGCCGCGGCGGCAATGAGTTTCTGGAAGCATTCGCCGGGGCATGAGCGGGCGCTCAGATCGGCATCGACCGAAATCGGCGTCGGGGTGGCCGGCTGGCGTCACGGCAATCGATGGTACTACCAGGAGATCCAGGTTTTCATCGACACGTCCTGCCTCAAGGCGGTGCAAACTGCATCAAATGACACGGCCGAGAACGAGATGCCGCCGCTCCCCGACCGGAAGCCTATGCCGCCTCTGCCCGACCGCAACCCTTCGCGGCCTTGAGCCCGGCGCCCCGATGCGCTAAGCGCCCCTTATGGGAAAGCGCATAACCCCGCCGCCTGATTCGCAAGGGCCGATCGAGCCGGTCGATCTGCGCGAGGCGCTCGAACAACGCTATCTCGCCTACGCGCTCTCGACCATCATGCACCGCGCGCTGCCCGACGTGCGCGACGGGCTGAAGCCCGTGCACCGCCGGCTGCTCTACGCCATGCAGCAGCTGCGACTCGCGCCGCAAGGCGAGTTCCGGAAATGCGCCAAGATCGTGGGCGACACCATGGGCAACTTCCATCCCCACGGCAACCAGGCGATCTACGACGCGCTGGCGCGGCTCGCCCAGGACTTCACCGTGCGCTATCCGCTGGTCGACGGGCAGGGCAATTTCGGCAATATCGACGGGGACAACCCGGCGGCTGAGCGCTACACCGAGGCGCGCCTGACCGAGGTCGCGGCACGGCTGCTCGAGGGCATCGACGAGGATACCGTCGACTTCCGTCCCAACTACGACGGCCGCGAGCAGGAGCCGGCGGTGCTCCCGGCCAACTTCCCTAATCTGCTCGCCAACGGCGCCTCGGGCATCGCCGTCGGCATGGCCACCAATATCCCGCCGCACAATGTCGGCGAGCTGTGCGACGCGGCGCTGCACCTGATCAAGTTCCCCAACGCCACCGCCGACAAGCTGGTCGAGCTCGTGCCCGGACCCGACTTTCCCACCGGCGGGGTGGTCGTCGATCCGCGCGAGCAGATCGTTCAGGCTTACAAGACCGGGCGGGGAAGCTTCCGCCTGCGCGCCCGCTGGATCACTGAGGATACGGGGCGCGGCACCTATCAGATTATCGTCACTGAGATCCCCTACCAGATCCCGAAAGCGCGCCTCGTCGCCCGCATCGCCGAGCTGCTCCAGGCGAAGAAGCTTCCATTGCTCGCCGACGTCCGTGACGAGTCGACCGAGGAAGTGCGCCTCGTGCTCGAGCCGAAGAGCCGCAGCGTCGACCCCACGCTGCTCATGGAATCGCTGTTCAAGCTGACCGAGCTCGAGACCCGCGTTCCGCTCAACATGAATGTGCTGACCCGCGGCAAGGTGCCGAACGTGCTCGGGCTTCGTCAGGCCTTGCGCGAGTGGCTCGACCACCGCCAGGTCGTACTCGTCCGCCGCTCGAAGTTCCGCCTCGCCAAGATCGATCACCGGCTCGAGGTGCTCGACGGCTACCTTATCGTCTACCTCAACATCGACAAGGTCATCAAAATCATCCGCGAGAAGGACGAGCCGAAGCCCGCGCTGATGAAGGCCTTCAAGCTCACCGACGTCCAGGCCGAAGCCATCCTCAACATGCGGCTGCGCTCGCTGCGCAAGCTCGAGGAGATCGAGATCAGGCGCGAGCACGACAACCTGACCAAGGAGCGCAAGGAGCTGAAAGCCCTGCTCGCCTCCGAGGACAAGCAGTGGAAAACGATCGGCGACGAGATCAAGGCGCTCAAGGATCAGTTCGGCCAGAAAACCGGGCTCGGCAAGCGGCGCACGAGCTTCGCCGAGGCGCCCGAAGGCGTGGAGATCGAGCTTGCCGAGGCGATGATCGAGAAGGAGCCGATCACCGTCATTTTGTCCGAGAAGGGCTGGATCCGCACCATCAAGGGACACCAGGTCGAGACCGCAAGTCTCGCCTTCAAGGAGGGCGACCGGCTGAAGCGCGCGGTCAAGGCGCAGACCACGGACACGCTGCTCCTGTTCTGCACCAACGGCCGCTTCTATTCGCTGTCAGCCGACAAGCTGCCGGGGGGCAGGGGCCACGGAGAGCCGTTCCGGCTGATGATCGACATCGAGGAGGCCCACGACGCCGTCGAGCTGTTCGTGCACGAGCCGGGGCGGAAGCTCATCGTCGCGGCGACCAGCGGTCACGGCTTCATCGTGCCGGAGGACGAGGTGCTCGCCCAGACGCGCAAGGGCAAGCAGGTGTTGAACGTGCCCGCGGGCAGCGAGGCGGTCGCGTGCACGCCGGCCGCGGGCGACAGCATCGCCGTCATCGGCGACAACCGGAAGCTTCTGCTTTTCCCGCTGAACCAGCTTCCCGAGATGCCGCGCGGCAAGGGGGTCAGACTACAGCGCTACAAAGACGGCGGACTCGCCGACGTGAAGGCCTTCATCAAGAAGGACGGTCTGACCTACCTCGACTCGGCTATGCGGAGCTTCACCCTGTCGTCGGCGGAGCTCAGAGAGTGGTGGGGCGAGCGCGCTCAGGCCGGGCGGCTGCCGCCGCGCGGCTTCCCCAAGTCGAACTCCTTCGGCCCCCGGTTCTAACCAACCGGAAGCCAGAAAGGCCAGAAACCAGCAGGCGTGCTCGCGCGCGCTGGTCTCTAAATTCTGGATTCTGGATTCTGACTTCTGGCTTCAGGTCTCTGCCCGGACCCAGCCCTTAGAGGTAAGCCGCTCTTGCGGCTCAAAGCGGTTCTTGTAGCGCATCTTGCGCGAGCCCTCGATCCAGTAGCCGAGATAGACGAAGGGCTGGCCTTGGCTTCGCGCATACTCGACGTGGTCGAGGATCATATAGGTGCCGAGGCTGCGGTGCTTCTGGTACGGATCGTAGAAGCTGTACACCATCGAGACGCCGTCGCTCAGGCGGTCGCACAGCGAGACGGCGAGAAGCGGCGACGAGCCATCGCCGTTCGGGTCGGGACGGATGCGATATTCGGTGACGAAGGTCTCGACCACGCTGTCCTCGACCATCAGCGAATAGTCGAGCACCGACATCTCGGCCATGCCGCCGTCGGCGTGGCGCGCGTCGATATAGGTGCGGAACAGCGCATATTGCTCCGAGCTCGGCGCCGGCGTCATGCGCGTGGCAATGAGGTCGCGGTTGATCCGCGCGATGCGCCTGAGCGAGCGCCTCGGCACGAACTGGTCGACCAGGATGCGCACCGGCACGCAAGCCGAGCAGGAATCGCAATAGGGCATATAGGCGATGTTCTGGCTCCGACGGAACCCGCCCTTCAGCAGATTGTCAATGAGGAAGCGCGGCTTGTCGCGGGTCAGATGGGTGAACAGCTTCCGCTCGAGGCGGCCGGGCAGGTAGGGACAGGGCTGCGGCGCCGTGATGTAGAATTCCGGAAAGTGGCTCTTGTGCTCTGTCACGTGTCGACGGCCGGCGAATCCGATCCCATTTTCCCGCAAGCTTAGTGGATCAACGCCAGCCCGCGCAATCGGGCACGAACGCGGGTTGGCGGGCGCCCAAGCCTGGTGGAACTCCGCAACAATAGCCCTGTAATCCGGCCGGCTGATGACGGCCCTAGGGCCGGTTGATGAACAGGACGCCGGCGAGAATATCGTGCAGGCAGCGCTTGCGGGCGTCGAACAGCGCCCAGAGCAGGATCGGGCAGAAAATAACGAGGGAGAACCAGAACAGGAGCGCGTGGAAGGCCGCAACGAGCGGCGTCACCTTGCCGCCGTACCACATGCGGACCTCGAGTCCCATCATGCGCTGGCCGATGGTGGCCGAGTTCTTGCCGCCGATCGTGATCGCGTTGTAGCCGAGGCCGACCGCCGGGAACACGAGCCCGAACAGGAGCCAGGCAAGGCCTAGAGTGATGATGCCGAGCAGCGCCACCGCCACATAGGCGGCCACGGTAAGCAGCGTAATCACGATGGCGTCGATGATGAAGGCGAAGATGCGCTTGAAGATGACGCCGTCGAACAATTCCGGCTGCCGCACCGGATCGTAGGCGAAGGGCTGATTGGCGAAATCGCTTCCCGGGCGGGGCGGAAGCGTCTCTTGCTCACTCATCTCGTCATCCTTTCCCGGAGCTCAACACCGCTCTCAAGACAAGGTTCAGTCACGAGGCGAGTAAATGGTGGTTGACTGCCCTCCAAACAAGCGTTGCGGCGGCGGATTTCGCAGAAACCTCGCGCGCTCGATGGGTCGCCGAAAGATCTCGTCCCACCGCCAGGTTGCCGACGGCGTGCCGACACGTTAAGGATTTTCCCTGAAGGACGTGTGAGGCAGAGACTAACGGGGAGCGTCCATGCCAAGACCCTTGCTGTTGCTTGCGATTCTGATCCTAGGCGTCGCTCCCGGATTCCGGGCGAGCGCCTGCGAAGGGCAGGAGGTCATCTTCGAGGACAAGTTCCAGGACGACGCCGGCGGCTGGTCGCTCAAGGACAATATCGAGGTCAAGGACGGCGCCTTCACCTTCAAGCTCCCGCCCGACGATATGTCGTCGAACCTGAACGTCACCTTCACGGTCAAGGACGCCGACATTTGTACCGATACGGTCTGGCCGGACGGCGATCAGCCGGTCCTCGGCGCGGGGCTCTTGTTCTGGGGCGAGGACAACCGCACCTACTTCCAGTTCGGCATCCTCAACAACGGCAAGTTCTGGATCGCGCGGAAGCAGGACGGCAAATGGCTTGGCACCATCGCCGCCAATGTCGATTCGACCGCGATCAAGACCTTGCCCGGCGCCACCAACACGCTGCGGGTCAAGACCAACGGCAACAGCGCCACCTTCTACATCAACGGCACCAAGGTACGCGAGGTGCGCGGCCAGGCGCCCAAGAGTGCGTGGCGTTTCGGTTTGTCAGGTGACAATTTCGACAAGCAGAAAGAGGCCAAGGTGGTCTTCAAGAGCATGAAGGTCACCAATTGACGGCGCGAACGACTCTTGTTCGCTGCGTCCTCGCCACCCGGGCTAGCCCTTCAGCTTGCGTGCCGCGTCAGGCGCGAAATAAGTGAACACGGCGTCGGCGCCGGCCCGTTTGCAGGCCATCAGGCTCTCCATCATCACCCGGTCGCGATCGAGCCAGCCGCGCTCCGCGGCCGCAACCATCATCGAATACTCGCCCGAGGTCTGATAGACAAAGGTCGGAACGTGGAAGGCATCCTTCACCCGCCACAGAATGTCGAGATAGGCGAGCCCCGGCTTGACCATCACCATGTCGGCGCCCTCGGCAATGTCGAGGGCGACCTCGCGCAAGGCCTCGGCGCCGTTGGCCGGGTCCATCTGGTAGCCAAGCTTGTCGCCCTTGAGCTTGGCGCCTGAGCCCACCGCGTCGCGGAACGGGCCGTAGAACGACGAGGCGTATTTCGCCGCATAAGCGAGGATCAGCGCCTTGGGAAAGCCGTGCTCCTCGAGTGCGGCCCTGATCGCGCCGATCCGCCCGTCCATCATGTCAGAAGGCGCGAGGATGTCGCAGCCGGCCTCGGCCTGCACCAGCGCCTGGGCCACCAGCACCTCGATCGTCCGGTCGTTGTCGACCTCGCCATCGACAAGCACGCCGTCATGGCCGTGGCTGGTATAGGGGTCGAGAGCGACGTCGCAGATGATGCCGATATCGGGAACCTCGCGCTTGATGGCCCGCACAGCGCGGCAGACGAGATTGGTAGGGTTGACCGCCTCGCTCGCCGTCTCGTCGCGAAGCGAAGCCTCGGTGTAAGGAAAGAGCGCGATCGCCGGGATGCCGAGCGTGGCCGCCTCTTCGGCCGCCTTGACGGCGAGATCGATGGAGAGGCGCTCGACCCCGGGCATGGCGGCGATGGGCGTCCGCTTCTTGTCGCCGTCGATGAGGAAGAGCGGCCAGATCAGGTCATCGGTCGAGAGCGTGTTCTCGCGCACCAGCCTGCGCGTCCAGTCCGAGCGGCGGTTGCGACGGAGCCTCGTCGCCGGGAAGCCTGCCCGCGCGCCTTCGGCTGCCTTGAAGCCGCTACGCTTGGCGCGCTCGGTCCTGAGCGAAATGGGTTTGTCTTTCGGGGCTGCCACGCTGGTCCTCACATCGAACGGCCGGCCGGCAAGCTACCACCCTTGCCGGAAGCGTTCCAGCTACCCGCTCGATGTGGTGACCGCCATCCTAATCGCAAAGACCGGCGTGGCGACGCGCCTTCATGTCGAGATGGAAGTGGTTCTTGTGCGCCTCGTTGGCGGCGGGACCGAGCGTCGTGCCGAACACGCCGCAGGCTTCGTCATGCACGGTCTTCATGAAGAGGGCTTCGCGCTCGGCGAGCGTCTGCCCCGTCTGTTCGCCTTGCGGCGATAATGCTTGCGGAGGCTGAGCGCGGGGCGCGCCCGCTTTTGGCGTTGCGGCCTCGGCTGGTGCCACGAAGGGATTGCTCTTTACTTTAGCCGCAACCGAGACATCGGCGGCTGCCCCGGGCCGCGGCGCCGGGGGCTTGGCCACGGCGGGGGGCGCCGGCTTCTCGAACGGGTTCGCCTTGATCCTGGTGAGGAGGACGGCGCCGTCGCGCGCTGCGACGACCAGCGCCGTCGGGGTCGTGGCTTGCGCCGCCGTCGTGATCGATCCCGTCACCGCAGAGGGTTTCTCCTCCTTCGCCGCGGATGCGGCCGGCTCCGAAGCGACTCCCGGCCAGTTGTCGAGCACCGTCAGGCGCTGGCCTGAGGCGAACACGAAGTCTGACACATCGAGCGCATTGGCGAGCGCGTGCTCGCTGAGCGGCGTGTCGGCGCCGCCATAGCGATTGCGGCACACATAGGAGGAGGCATTCGCGAGCTTGACCACCTCCGTGCCGAGCCGGGCCTTCGCTTCCGGCTGGACCTTGTCCTTGAGCCAGCGGGACAGGGCCGCGGCGAGGGGGCAGCTGATGGTCGCGGGCGGATCGATCACGACCTTGGGGTCGCTTCCGATCGACTTCACCAGGATCGGAGCAGGCGCCCCGCAAAGACCCTCCTTGATAGGAGAAAGCGGCTCGTAGTCGAGCGCGACGCCGGAGAGAAGCTTGTCGCAGTCGGCCTTCGCCTTGGCGATCTCGGCCTCGGTCCAGGGGACGGTCGGTTGATCGCCTGGCAATACCGGGCCTTCGACATGCGCCGGCTTCCGCTCCGGCAGCGGCGGCACGGCATCGGTCTCGGCCCGGGCGGCAAGCGGCAGCGCGGCGAGGAGCGCAAGAAGCCCGGTGCTAAGACGGCCAAGCGTCATGATCTTTCGTCCAATGGGCGTTCCGCCAAAGCTTGTGGTTTCGGCGATTGGATGGTAGCTGCCCCCGGGCCTTTTGCCCTCGACTGGCCTTTCCGGGACAAGGCGGGCCTTTTCAAGGCAGAGACCGACATCTACGGGGTTGCGATCAAGGGCGTCTTCTAAGTGACTGAAGTGACTGAAGTGTCTGAAGCGCTGGGCATCACCTTCGAGGAGATCGACCGCGCGGGTGTGGTCACGCTCGACCGGCCCTCGCGGTTAAACGCGCTGAACCGTGAAATGTTCGAGGCGCTCACCGCCCATTACCGGCGCTGGGCCCCCGCGCCGCACATCTATGGCGTCGTGATGCAATCGACCCATCCCACCGTGTTCTCGAGCGGCGGCGACCTCAAGGTCTTGCACGAGCTCTCCGAACAGGGTGCCTTCGAGGCCATCCGCAGCTTCTATCGCGCGGCCTACACGCAAGTCTGGACGCTCGAGACCTTCATCAGGCCGAACGTGCCGTTGATCAACGGACTGTGCTTCGGCGGCGGCGTCGGCATCAGCCTGTTCGGCACCCATTGCGTCGCAGCCGAAGGCTATAAATTCGCAATGCCGCAGGTCGGCATTGGATTCTTGCCGGACGTCGGCAGCACCTATGTCCTGCCGCGCCTGCTCGGTTGGATCGGCACTTATCTCGCTCTCACCGGCCGCGCCATCGGCCCCGCCGAAGCCTTCCGGCTTAAGCTCGCGAGTCATTACATTCCCTCGTCCTGCTTCGGCGTGATCAAGGATGCAATCAGCGACAACCATCCCGTCGACCGGCTGCTCGACGGCCTGCACCGCGATCCCGGCGAAGGCGATCTCGTCAAGCATAGCCCGGTGATCAATCGCGCCTTCTCGGCGCAGACCGTCGAGGAAATTCTCGAACGCCTCGACATGGAGGAGGGAGAGGATGCCGCCTTTGCATGCGAGACCGCGGCCGAGATACGCAAGAAGTCGCCGACCTCGCTCAAGGTCGCTCTGAGGCAAATGCGGCTCGGGCGTTCGCTCGACCTCGACGAGGCGCTGCGGCTCGAGTTCCGGCTCGCCTCGCATCTCGTCAAGATGCACGACTATCGCGAAGGCGTGGCCGCGCGTATCACCGGCAAAGGCCGCGCGCCGGAATGGCGCCCCGCAACCCTCGCCGAAGTCGACGAGGAAGCGATCGAGCGCATGTTCGACACCCCGCTCGAGGACGAGCTTCGGTTGCCCGAACGCTTCTTCGTCGCCTGATTCTCCACTCAAACGCCCGACAACATCATCGAAACTTAATTCTAGAATTTCATGCAATCTTAAGCGTCTCGCTTAAGCGGATTTTAGGTTGCTTCGCCTATAGTCAGCCTAAAGTTGGGGATTAACAATAACTAACGAGGGTAGGCGATGAGTGTAGCCCTGAATATAGGGAAGCAAACCAGTGCGGGCGAAGCAGAAGATATCAAGAGTCGCTATCTGGTTTGCCTGAAGCTTGTCGAGCGTCTGCATCGATTGCTGCTCGACGTCATCAAAGATGAATTTGAACGTCTGGGCCGTTCCGACGTGAACAGCGTCCAGGCTCTGCTGCTTTACAATATCGGCGACGCCGAATTGACCGCGGGCGAACTCACCAGCCGCGGCTACTATCTCGGCTCTAACGTCTCGTACAATCTCAAGAAATTGGTCGATGCCGGCTACATCCACCATCAGCGGTCGACCACCGACCGCCGCTCGGTTCGCGTGAGGCTGACCGAAAAGGGGCAGGAGGTGTGCAAGGTCGTGAACGGCCTCTATCAGCGCCAGCTGAAGTCGCTCGAGCAGGTGGGCGGCATTGGCGCGGACGACCTCGAAGTGCTGAACAAGGCTCTGATCAGGCTGGAGCGCTTCTGGACCGATCAGATCCGCTACCAGCTTTAAGACCTCGCGCGTCCTTTAAGGCCTCGCGCGTCCATCCGTTACGCACCGACCCGGCGGCACGATGCCGCCGGGTCGCCGGCGTTTGGCGCGCTTCCCGCGCGATTAAGCCAAAAATCGCCCCATTCACGCGCTACCTCTTCCACAGCAACCGAAGCGCTTTGGCGGCATCGCCGCGGCGAATTTCCTTGTCTCGTCCTGATGACTGCGAGGCAGGGGGGAAATTCTTGCCGAAACTCGCCGAAGATTGATGAATTGTGAAAGAATCGCAATTCATTGCTCTAGAGCGATGACGTGGATGCGCTTATAGTTGGCGCGGGAAAGACGGCCGCGAGACCACGGGGAGCGGCATATGCTGACATTCAGAACTTTCTTGAAGGGCGGGCCCATCCTCGCCACGGCGGGGCTTGCCGCGGCGCTGCTCATGTCGAGCGTCGAGCCTTCGAGCGCCGGCCTCTTCTCCTGGATGAAGGGCCCGCAAGGCAATCAGGGCGGAGGCGGGGGCGACGACGGCTATGCCGGACCGGGCCTGTTCGGCGGCGGCCTGTTCGGCGGCGGCAAACCGCGCGGGCCCCAGCAGCCCGGCTCTCAGGCCTTCCACGGCGATGAGCTGCCCCCCGACGAATTCGATGCGGCGACGCAGGCCTGGATTCTCAATCCCCCGCTCGGCACGCCGACGCTCGCCAAGGCCAATATCGCAGCGACGCAAGCGGCAATCGCAAAATATCGCGCCATCGTGGCGAACGGTGGCTGGCCGATGGTGCCCGCCAAAGTCATGCGGCCCGGAAGCACCGGACCCGAAATCGTGGTCTTGCATCGTAGGCTCGAGATCAGCGGCGACCTCGTCGGCATGAGCGTGCCCGAGGAGTACGACGCAGCCGTCGTGGCGGCGGTGAAGAAATTCCAGGCCCGCCACGGCCTGCCGCCGACGGGCGTGATCGACACGCGTGCGATGATCGAGGCGCTCAACGTGCCGGCTTCGGTCAGACTCGCTCAGCTCGAGGCCAATCTGAAGCGCCTCCAGACGCTTTCCGCCGCCGCGGCCCCCCGCTACGTCATGGTCAACATTCCGGCGGCTCAGGTCGAAGCGGTCGACGCGGGCCAGGTGGTGCAGCGCCACGCCGCCGTCGTCGGCAAGCCCGAGCGGCCCACGCCCGAGCTCTCGAGCAAGATTCAGGAGATCAACTTCAATCCGTTCTGGTACGTGCCGAAGAGCATCATCTACAAGGACCTGGTGCCGAAGGCGCAGGAATTCGCCCGCCGCAATCAGGATATGCTCGCCGCCTACCACATGCAGGCCTTCGACGCCGCGGGAAACCCGATCGCCTCCAACCAGATCAATTGGTTCGGCCAGGAGGTTTACAACTATCAGTTCCGCCAGCTTCCCTGGGACCAGAACTCGCTCGGCTTCGTGAAGATCAACTTCCCGAACAAGGACTCGGTCTACATGCATGACACGCCGCTCAAGAGCCTGTTCGGGCGCTCGGTGCGCTACGAGAGTTCCGGCTGCGTCCGCGTCAACGCGATCGAAACGCTCGTCGACTGGATCTTGCAGGACACCGGCGGCTGGAACATGCAGCGTATCATGGCGGTGAAGCAGTCGGGCGAGCAGATCGACGTCAAGCTGGTGAAGCAGATCCCGGTCTATTTCACTTATGTGAGCGCCTGGGCCACGCCGGACGGGACCGTGCAGTTCCGTCCCGACATCTACAATCTGGACAACGGCAGCGGCGAGACGGCCTCGGTCAACTGAGCGCTGAGCACCGCGCAAGAAGGGGGCCGCCCGGCCGAGAACCGGACGGCCTTTTTCATAAGTTCAGACCTGCCTCCCCTAGGCGACGAGCTTCACCGGAATCTTGAGATAGCGCACGCCGTTCTCATCGGCCGGCGGAAGCTTGCCCGCGCGCATGTTCACCTGGATCGACGGCATGAGCAGCTCGGGCGCGGCAAGCGTCGAGTCGCGCGCCTCACGCATGGCGACGAACTCGTCCTCGCTGATCCCGTCCTTGACGTGCCTGTTGCTGGCGCGCTCTTCGGCCACCGTCGTCTCCCACGCATAGTGGTCGCGGCCGGGCGCCTTGTAGTCATGGCACATGAAGAGGCGCGTCTTGGGCGGGAGTGAGAGCAGCCGCTTGATCGAGCGGTAAAGCGCCCGCGCGTTGCCGCCGGGGAAGTCGGCGCGGGCCGTGCCGAAGTCCGGCATGAACAGCGTATCGCCGACGAACACGGCATCGCCGATTCGGTACGCTATGTCGGCAGGGGTGTGCCCCGGCACGTGCATCACCTCGACCTCGATCGCGCCGAGATTGAAGCGCTCTCCGTCGGCGAAAAGACGGTCGAACTCGCTGCCGTCGCCTTTGACGTCGGTCGCGTTGAACACCGGGCGGAAGATCTTCTGCACGTCGCGGATATGCTCGCCGATGCCGACCTTGGCGCCGGTCTTGAGCTTGATGTAGGGCGCGCCCGACAGATGATCGGCATGGGCGTGAGTCTCGAGCACCCAATCGATCGTCAGACCGAGTGCCTCCGCCTCCTTGAGGATGGCATCGGCGGACTTGGTCGCGGCTTTGCCGCTGGCATGGTCGTAGTCGAGCACCGGATCGACGATCGCCGCGCGCCTGGTGGCCGGATCGGCGACCAGATAGCTGATCGTATTGGTGCGCTCGTCGAAGAAGGCCTTGATGGTGGGAACCACGGTCATTGCAGGTGCTCCTCTTGTTGCTCTTGCAGATCCTTGTTGACATATATATTAGTCGACACTAAATTAGCAATAGCTAATACAAAGGAACGCCGAGATGCCGCGCGCCCCTGCCGACCTTGCCACCTTCGAAGCGAACGCCACCCTCGTGGCCGATATTCTCCGCACGCTCGCCAACGAGCGGCGGCTGATGCTGCTCTGCAAATTGGTGGAATGGGGCGAAGCGAGCGTGGGTTCGCTGGCCGAGGCGGTGGGGCTGTCGCAGTCGGCCACCTCGCAGCACCTCGCCAAGATGCGCGAGGAGGGCATCGTCACCTTCCGGCGCGACGGGCAGACGCTCTGGTACCGGGTCGCCGAGCGGCGCACCGAGCTTCTGCTCGGCTATCTGCAGAAGCTCTATTGCAGCGAAAATTGAACCGATTTTTTCCCGCATGACGCGGGCAGGAGACCCATGATGAGCCTTCCCATTATCACTCCGACCGAAGCCAAGCGCCTCATGACGCAAGGGGCAACGCTGGTTGACATTCGCGAACGGGATGAGCATGCCCGCGAGTACATTGCGGGCGCTCGCAACGTGCCCTTGACCGCGCTCGACGGCCTTACAGGCGTCACAGCTCCCGTGATCTTTCATTGCCGCGCCGGCAAGCGCACCGCCGATAACGCCGAACGCCTGCGGCAAGCCGCTCGATGCGAGGCCTATATCGTCGAGGGCGGCATCGAAGGCTGGAAGCAGGCCGGCCTTCCTGTGGTCCTCGACAAGAGCCGGCCGATCGAGCTCAACCGCCAGGTGATGATCGCGGCCGGCGGCCTGGTGCTTGCCGGTGTCCTGCTCGGCGCCGTCGTAGACTCCGCCTTCTATGCGTTTTCGGGCCTGATCGGCGCCGGCCTCGTCTTTGCCGGGGTGAGCGGTTTTTGCGGGCTCGCCAAGCTCCTTGCGCTGATGCCCTGGAACCGCGTTCCGGCCAAGGCCTGAGGCGATGGCCCTTGGCCTCGTTCCCGTCCTGCTCCTCCTTTCCTCCGGCGCCGTCGTCGGGCTGACGCTCGGGCTGATCGGAGGAGGAGGCTCAGTGCTTGCCGTCCCGCTCCTCGTCTACCTCGTCGGCGTGCCGTCGGCTCACGTCGCCATCGGCTCCTCGGCGATCGCCGTCGCCCTCAATGCCGCCTGGGGGCTTGCAAGTCACGCCCGGCTCGGCACGGTGAAATGGCCCTGTGCGCTGGTGTTCACCGCGGCGGGCGCCGCCGGCGCGTTCGCCGGAGCAAGCCTCGGCAAGCGGCTTGATGGGACCGAGCTTCTCGCCCTGTTCGGCTTGGTCATGATCGCCATCGGCGTCTACATGCTGACCTTCAAGCCGAAGCTCACCGCTCACGACGTGAGGCTCACGCCGGAGAGTGCCGCCCATCTCCTGCCGCGGCTCATCGCCATCGGCGCGGGGGTCGGGCTTCTGTCCGGCTTCTTCGGCATCGGCGGCGGTTTCCTGATCGTGCCGGGGCTCGTGCTTGCAACCGGAATGGCGCTGCAAAACGCGATCGGCACCTCGCTCGTTGCCGTCACCGCCTTCGGGCTCGCCACCGCCGCAAGCTACGCCACGTCGGGTCTGGTCGATTGGCGCCTCGCGGCGCTCGTCATCGTCGGCGGCATCGCCGGCACCCTGATCGGCACCCGCGCCAATGTGCGGCTCGCCACGCACAGGCGGGCGCTCGCCGTCATCTTTGCTGGGGTTGTGATCGCCGCCGGGCTCTATGTCGGCGCCACAGGCCTGATGAGGCTGCTCGCCACGAGCTAGACCAAGTCGTTGGATTCCGAGCCCTTCCGCCATACCGTGAGGCTTGTTCCAAAACTTGAGTGTTGCTGGCGCGGCCAGACGACATATGGTAGAGCCAGCCGAACGGCGAGAGGCGTGCCTCCCCGGTTTTGCATATCCCGAGGACCAGAATGCGCCCCCACCGAGAGGGGACGTTGTTTGAGCTCAAGGAGCAGTAGCCATGACGGCAAGTGATGCGAGGCGTGCCGAGGCGCGCGGAAGCGGCTTTTTCACCAAGCATCTGGCGGACGCGGACCCGGAGGTCTTCAGCGCGATCGAGCACGAGTTCGACCGCCAGCAGCACGAGATCGAGCTGATCGCCTCGGAGAACATCGTCTCGCAGGCCGTGCTCGATGCCGCCGGCACGCTCCTCACCAACAAATATGCCGAAGGTTATCCCGGCAAGCGCTACTACGGCGGCTGCCAATATGTCGATGTGGTCGAGCAGCTCGCCATCGACCGCGCCAAGCGCCTGTTCAACTGCGCCTTCGCCAACGTCCAGCCCCATTCGGGCAGCCAGGCAAATCAGTCGGTGATGCTCGCGCTGTTGAAGCCCGGCGACACCATTCTCGGCATGTCGCTCGCCCATGGCGGCCATCTCACCCACGGGGCCGCGCCGAACCTGTCCGGCAAGTGGTTCAACGCCGTCCAATACGGCGTGACCAAGACCGACAACCGCATCGACTATGACGAGGTCGAGCGGCTCGCCAAGGAGCACAAGCCGGCCCTCATCATCGCCGGCGGCTCGGCCTATCCGCGCATCATCGATTTCCCGCGCTTCCGTCAGATCGCCGATTCCGTCGGCGCGCTCCTCATGGTCGACATGGCGCATTTCGCCGGCCTCGTCGCCGCAGGCCTTCATCCGAGCCCACTGCCGCACGCCCACGTCGTCACCACCACGACGCACAAGACGCTGCGGGGCCCGCGCGCCGGCATGGTGCTGTCGAACGACGAGGAGATCGGCAAGAAGATCAACTCGGCGGTGTTCCCCGGACTTCAGGGCGGACCCTTGATGCACATCATCGCCGCCAAGGCCGTCGCCTTCGGCGAGGCGCTCAAGCCCGACTACAAGCTCTACATCAAGAACGTCTGCGACAACGCCAAGGCGCTCGGCGAGACGCTGGTCAAAGGCGGGTTGGCGCTCGTCTCGGGCGGCACCGACACGCATCTGATGCTCGTCGATCTCAGGCCGAAAAAGCTCACCGGCAAGGCTGCCGAGGTCGCTCTCGGGCGGGCCAACATCACTTGCAACAAGAACGGCGTGCCGTTCGACCCGGAGAAGCCCATGGTCACCTCCGGCATCCGCCTCGGTTCTCCCGCCGGGACCACGCGCGGTTTCGGCATCGGCGAGTTCCAGGAGATCGGCGGCATGATCATCGAGGTTCTCGACGGTCTCGCCGCCAACGGCGATGCCGGTAACGGCACCGTCGAGGCGAGCGTCAAGAAGCGCGCGCTCGAGCTGTGCGAGCGCTTTCCGATCTACGGCCGCTAGTCTCGCGCGCGTGAGGGTGAAGAAAGGGAGGGCGCTCGCTCATGCGATGCCCCTATTGCGGCAGCACCAACACGCAAGTGAAGGACTCGCGGCCTAGCGAGGATCACAGCACGATCAGGCGCCGCCGCGTCTGTGCCGATTGCGGCGGCCGCTTCACCACCTTCGAGCGCGTCCAGCTTCGCGAGCTTACAGTGATCAAGCGCAGCGGACGGCGCATGCCCTTCGACCGCGACAAGCTGATGCGCTCGGTGCAGATTGCGCTCCGAAAGCGTCCGGTCGATCCCGAGCGGGTCGAGCGCATGGTGAGCGGCATCGTGCGCCGGCTCGAGAACATGGGCGAGAACGAGATCCAGTCGGAAACCATCGGCCGGCTGGTGATGGAAGCGCTCAAGGGCCTCGACGACGTCGCCTATGTGCGTTTCGCCTCGGTGTACAAGAATTTCCGCGAGGCCAAGGATTTCGAGGTCTTGCTCGGAGAGCTCGCCGGGACCGAGGGCGATAGCGCCGAGGACGAGGATGCCACCGGCAACGCGAAAGCCGGTAAGGCCCCGGCCTCTGCCGAAGATTAGCGCGAGCCCCTACATCTCCCCCATGAGCGCGAGCGACGAAGATCACATGGCGCAAGCGCTTCTGTTGGCGAGGCGGGGCCTTGGCACCACGTGGCCGAACCCGTCGGTCGGCGCGATCGTCGTGGCGCCGTCAGGCGAGGTCCTGGGGCGCGGATGGACCGCGCCGGGAGGCCGCCCGCATGCGGAAGCGATTGCACTCGAACATGCAGGCGCGGCCTCGGCAGGCGCCACGCTCTACGTGACGCTCGAGCCGTGCGCCCATGCCGGGGGCAGGGGGCCGGCCTGCGCCGACGCCGTTGCGAAAGCCCGGCTCGCGCGCGCCGTTATAGCCCTGAGGGATCCCGATCCGCGCACGGACGGCGGAGGCGTCGCGCGGCTTCTCGAAGCCGGCATCGAGGTCAGGGAAGGCGTCCTCGCCGAGGAAGCCTGCGCTGTCTCGCTAGGTCACTTCATGCGGGTCAGCGAAGGGCGCCCGGCCGTCGTCCTGAAGCTTGCCGTAGGCTCGGATGGGCTCGTGCCGAAAGGCAACGGCGCTCCGGTATGGATCACCGGCCCCGATGCGAGGGCGCACGCTCACCTCTTGCGCGCAAGGTGCGACGCGATCATGGTCGGCCGCGGCACCATCCTCGCCGACAATCCGAGCCTTACCTGCCGGCTCCCCGGCATGGCCTGCCGCTCGCCGGTGCGCGTCGTTCTCGATCGGCGTTTGCGCACGCCCCCTGAGTCACAGATCTTCGACGACCTCATGGTGCCGGTCTGGCTCGTCTGCGCGGCCGACGAGGAGCACCCCAACACCGACGCCCTTCAAGATCGCGGCGCCGAGATTGTGGCGGTGCCCGTTGACGAGCATGGGCTGCTCGCTCTTCGGGACGTGCTCGAGACGCTTGCCCATCGCGGCCTTACCCGCGTGCTCGTCGAAGGCGGTCCGTCTGTCGCCCGCGCTCTGCTCGATGCCGACCTCATCGACGAAGCCGTCATCTATAGAGGGCCGGAACCCGCCGGTGCCGAAGCTCTCAAGCCTTTCGTCACCGAAGGGCTTGATCGGCTGACGGGAAGCGGTCATTTCACGCAAGTCCAATCCCGCGCATTCGGCCAAGACCGGATGACGTGGTTTCGTCGGAAGGCGCGATGTTCACCGGTATTGTCACCGACATAGGCGAGGTGGTCGCGGTCAAGGGCGGGCGCTTTGCCATCGCCTGCGGCTACAAGCACAAAAGCCTGAAGGAGGGCGACTCGCTCGCCTGCGACGGTTGCTGCCTCACCCTCACTGACGTGAACAAGGCCAAAAAGGGCGCGGTCGTTTCCGTCGAAGCCTCGAACGAGACGCTTGCGCGCACCACCCTGTTCACCTGGAAGGAAGGTCGCCGCATCAATCTCGAGCGCCCGCTTGCGCTGGGCGAGGAGCTCGGCGGACATATCGTCACCGGCCATGTCGACGCCCCGGCGATGATCCTCGAGCGCATCCAAGACGGCGACAGCGTCAGGTTCGTCCTCGAAGCGCCGCCCGGGCTCGCCCGCTTCATTGCTTCCAAGGGCTCGGTCGCGCTCGATGGTGTTTCGCTCACCGTTAACGAGGTGAACGGCGCGAGCTTCGGTGTAAACATAATTCCATACACTCTTGCCCATACTGCCTGGCAGGACCGGAAGCCCGGCGATCTGGTAAATCTTGAAGTCGATCTCCTGGCGCGCTACGTGGCGCGCTTGCGCGAATAGAGGTTCGATCCCCGTGACCGCCTTGACCAAGCCCCGCCATCACCAGTTCCTCTCCTCGATCGAGGAGGTGGTCGAGGACGCGCGCAACGGCCGCATGTTCATCCTCGTTGATGCCGAGGAGCGCGAGAACGAGGGCGACCTCGTCATCCCCGCGCAGATGGCGACGCCGGATGCGATCAATTTCATGGCCAAGCACGGCCGCGGGTTGATCTGCCTCGCGCTCACCCCTGAGCGCGCCAAGCAGCTTCACCTCGAGCTGATGTCCCGCTCGAACCGCGCGCGCCATTCGACCGCCTTCACCGTGTCGATCGAGGCGCGCGAAGGGGTCTCGACCGGTATCTCCGCCCACGACCGCGCCCACACCATCTCGGTCGCCATCGATCCGACCAAGGACCATCGGGACATCATGACGCCGGGCCATGTATTCCCGCTCGTCGCCAAGGACGGCGGCGTGCTCGTGCGCGCAGGCCATACCGAAGCGGCCGTCGATGTCGCCCGCCTCGCTGGCCTCAACCCTGCCGGCGTCATCTGCGAGATCATGAACGACGACGGCACCATGGCGCGGCTCCCCGACCTGATCGGCTTCGCCCAGCGCCACGGGCTCAAGATCGCGACCATCGCCGACCTGATCGCCTATCGCCTTCGCTACGACCATCTCGTCAGGGCCGTGGCCGAGACCAAGATCGAGAGCCCCTATGGCGGCGCCTTCGACGTCAAGGTCTATGCCACCACCGTCGATCCGGCCGAGCACGTTGCGATCGTCAAGGGCGACGTCGCCTCGGGCGGGCCCGTGCTCGTCCGCGTCCACGCCCTGAACACGATCGACGACGTTCTCTCGACCGGAATGGACCGCAAGACGGCGGTGCACAAAGCCATGGAGATCATCGGCCGTGAGGGGCGCGGCGTTGTCATTCTCATCCGCGAGTCGCGGCCCGACGCACTCTCGGCGAGACTCAATGCCGAAGCCGCCGCGGGCCAACAGCGACTGATCGAGTACGGCATCGGCGCCCAGATCTTGCTCGATCTCGGCGTGCGCGAGATGGTGCTCCTGTCGAACTCGCCCGCGCGCAAGATCGTCGGCCTCGAAGGCTATGGGCTCAAGGTCGCGGGCCACAGGCCGTTGGAGCAGACGTCATGAGCCGCAAGACTGTCCGCTCGGTCCTCATCATCGAAGCACGCTTCTACGAGGACATCGCCGACGAGCTCGCCCGCGGCGCGATCGAGGAATTGAATGCGGCGCGCGTCCCCTATGAGCGGCTTGCCGTGCCGGGCGCCCTCGAGATCGCGCCCGCTCTGAGCCTTGCTCTCGCCAACGGCTTCGTCGGCAGGGCAGGACGCCATCGCGGCTGCATCGCGCTCGGCTGCGTCATTCGCGGCGAGACCACCCATTACGACATCGTGGCCCGCGAGTCGGCCGCCGGCCTGCATCAGCTCGCCGTGCAGCACGCCGTGCCGATCGGCTTCGGCATTCTCACCTGCGAGAGCCGCGAGCAGGCTTGGGAGCGGGCGAGCGTCGACGGGCGCAACAAGGGTGGCGATGCGGCGCGCGCCTGCCTCACTTTGATGCAGCTCGAGCAGCATTTCTCCTCCGCGAGCCGGCGCTAAGGCCATGACCGCGCGCGGCAAATCCGCCAAGCGGGCAAGCGCGAGGAGCGCCGCCCGGCTTGCCGCCGTTCAGGCGCTCTATCAGATGGACATGACCGGCATCGATCTGAACGAGGTGATCGCCGAGTTCGAGGCCCATCGCCTGGGCCAAGAGATCGAGGGCTGTCAGTATTGCGACGCCGAGGCCGGCTTTTTCCGCGATCTCGTCCAGGGCGTGGTGCGCGAGCAGCTCAAGATCGATCCGCTCATCGACAAGCAGCTTGCCGAAGGGTGGCGGCTCACCCGCGTCGATTCCATCTTGCGCGCCATTTTGCGCGCCGGCGCCTTTGAAATTCTCGCGCGCGACGACGTTCCTGCGCGCGTCGTGATCTCGGAGTATGTTGACATCGCTCATGCCTTTTTCGCCGAGGACGAGCCCAAAGTGGTGAATGGCATTCTCGACCGCATCGGACACAAAGCGCGCCCGCGCGAGTTTCTTGCCGAGGAGCGGCGCGATGGCTGAGCATGGCGGCGAGGGGAAGGGGCTCGGCGAGTTCGAGATCATCGCCCGCTACTTCGCGCCGCTCGCCACCGACGCTTCGGCGCTCTCGCTCCGCGACGATGCCGCCGTGCTTCGCCCCCCCGAGGGGCAGGAGCTGGTGATCTCCTGCGACACCCTCATCGAGGGCGTGCATTTCTTAAGCGGCGATCCGCCGCAATCGGTCGGCCACAAGGCGCTGGCCGTCAATCTGTCGGATCTCGCCGCTAAGGGCGCGAGGCCTTACATCTATTTGCTCGCGTTGTCGCTCACGGCGAAGGAGCACAATTCCGCCTGGCTCGAAGCCTTCGCCTCCGGCCTCGCTGCGCTTCAAGAGGTGTCCGGCATCGCGCTCGCCGGCGGCGACACGACCAAGACGCCCGGACCCTTGAGCATCACCGTCACCGCGCTCGGACTTGTGCCGCATGGGCACGCCGCGCTCCGCCATGGCGCCAAGCGCGGCGACCGCCTCTACGTGACCGGCACGATCGGCGATGCCTATCTCGGCCTTCGCCTGCTCAAGGAGGCAAAGCTCGCCGCTCATCTCGGGCTGTCGGAGGAGGATGCGGGCTTTCTCGTCGGCCGCTATCGCGAGCCGAAGCCACGCAATGCGCTTGCCATCCCCTTGCGGAATTATGCCTCGGCTGCAATCGACGTGTCCGACGGCCTCGTTGGCGACGTCGGGAAGCTTGCTGCCGTCTCCCATGTTGGCGCCGCGATCGAGGCCGCCCGCGTGCCGCTGTCGGCGTCCGCTCGCAAGGCGCTTGCGCGCGATCCCTCTCTGCTCGAGGCGCTTCTGACGGCGGGCGACGACTACGAGGTCGTGGCGGCCATCCCCGAGATCAGCGCCGCCGCCTTCGAATCGGAAGCCGCCGGGCGGGGCGAGACCGTGACCCTGATCGGGCGCATCGAGGAGCGCGACGGGCTGCGCGTTTTGGGCGAGGACGGCCGGACCCTTAAATTGAAGTACAAGGGATTCGCCCATTTTTGACGCCTTGGCGCCGGTTTTGCGGTCGTTCCCCCGGGGTTCCCTGCTCTGTTGCGTCCCGCCCGTATCTTTGGCATTTTCCGCCCGCGCTTTCGCACCATCGCTTTGGGGGCAATAGGGCTTAAGGAGCACGTCGGTGCCTCCTAATTCGGCCCGTTGTTCCCTCAATCCCTAAGAAACGTAGAGGCAGCCGATATGACCTTTGTCCTTTATCTCATCATTGCTTGCGGGGCGCTCTCCATCGCCTATGGCGTCGCCACCACCAGGGCGGTTCTCGCCGCCGATCCCGGAACGGCGCGCATGCAGGAGATCTCAGCCGCCATCCAGGAGGGGGCCAAGGCCTATCTCGCGCGCCAATACACCACGATCGGCATCGTCGGCGTGCTCATCTTCCTCCTGCTTGCCTATCTGCTCGGTCTGCCTCAGGCCGTAGGCTTCGCCGTCGGCGCCATCCTGTCCGGCTCGGCCGGTTATATCGGCATGAACGTCTCGGTACGCGCCAACGTGCGGACCGCCCAGGCCGCCACCAAGAGCCTCGCCGACGGTCTTAGCCTCGCCTTCCGCGCCGGTGCCATCACCGGCCTTCTCGTCGCCGGCCTCGCACTCCTCGGCGTCTCGGTCTACTTCCTCGTCCTCACCAAGTTTCTCGGGCTCAGCCCCGCCTCGCGCGAGGTGGTCGATGCGCTCGTCGCGCTCGGCTTCGGCGCCTCGCTCATCTCGATCTTCGCCCGTCTCGGCGGCGGCATCTTCACCAAGGGCGCCGACGTGGGCGGCGACCTCGTGGGCAAGGTCGAAGCCGGCATCCCCGAGGACGATCCGCGCAATCCCGCGACCATTGCCGACAACGTTGGCGACAATGTCGGCGACTGCGCCGGCATGGCCGCCGACCTGTTCGAGACCTATGTGGTTACCATCGTCGCCACCATGGTGCTCGCCTCGATCTATTTCGCCGGCGGCGAGGACCGCGTCATGCAGATGATGCTCTATCCACTCGCCATCGGCGCGACCTGCGTCATCACCTCGATCATCGGTACCTTTTTCGTGCGCTTGGGTCCGAGTCAGTCGATCATGGGCGCTCTCTACAAGGGCGTGATCGTGACCGGCGTCCTGTCTCTGATCCTGCTCTGGCCGCTCACCTCGTGGCTCGTCGGCATGGACACCGCCATGAAGGTCGATGAGGTGACTTTCACCGGTCAGTCGCTGTTCTATTGCGGCGCGGTCGGGCTCGTCGTCACTGCGCTGATCGTCGTCATCACCGAGTACTATACCGGCACCAATTTCCGCCCGGTTCGATCCATCGCCAAGGCTTCGGTCACCGGCCATGGCACCAACGTCATCCAGGGCCTTGCCGTGAGCCTCGAGTCGACCGCGCTGCCGGCGCTCGTCATCATCGCCGGCATCGTGGCCGCCTATAACCTCGCCGGCTTATTCGGCATCGCGATCGCGGTCACCACCATGCTAGCGCTCGCCGGAATGGTCGTGGCGCTCGATGCCTTCGGTCCCGTCACCGACAATGCGGGCGGCATCGCCGAGATGGCGGGCCTGCCCAAGGACATTCGCAAGACGACGGATGCGCTCGATGCCGTCGGCAACACCACCAAGGCGGTGACCAAGGGCTATGCCATCGGCTCGGCCGGTCTCGGTGCTCTCGTCCTGTTCGCGGCCTATACCGAGGACCTGAAATATTTCGCCGCAAATGCCGACAAATTCCCCTATTTCCAGGGCGTCGATCCGACCTTTTCCCTGTCAAATCCCTACGTCGTGGTCGGCCTCTTCCTGGGCGGCCTCTTGCCCTACCTGTTCGGCGGCATCGCCATGACGGCGGTCGGCCGCGCGGGCTCGGCCATCGTCGAGGAGGTCAGGCGCCAGTTCCGCGAAAAGCCCGGGATCATGAAGGGCACCGACCGGCCTGACTACGGCAAGGCGGTCGATCTTCTGACCCGCGCGGCGATCAAGGAAATGATCATTCCCTCGCTCCTTCCGGTGCTGTCGCCGGTCGCGTTCTACTTCATCATCAATTGGATCGCAGGCAAGAGTGCCGCCTTCTCCGCGCTCGGCGCCATGCTGCTCGGCGTCATCGTCACCGGCCTCTTCGTCGCCATCTCGATGACGGCCGGAGGGGGCGCCTGGGACAACGCCAAGAAGTATATCGAGGACGGCCACTATGGCGGCAAAGGCTCGGACGCGCACAAAGCGGCCGTGACCGGCGACACCGTCGGCGATCCCTACAAGGATACCGCCGGCCCTGCCGTGAACCCGATGATCAAGATCACCAATATCGTGGCGCTGCTTCTGCTCGCGGTGCTGGCTCACCAGTAAGGCAGGCGAACTCGATCAGATGCCGCCGCCGGGCCCGGGAATTCCGCCGCCCTGCTTGTTCAGATCCTGGAACATCTTGCGGTGCGAGATGTTGCCGAAAATCTGCTCGAGGAAGGTGAGATCCTTGCCCCGCGCCGGCGTCTCGCCTTTGTAGTAGTTAACGACAATGCCGTCCTTCAGGCCGTAATTGGCGACCTGCTGGACCTTTTGGCCATTGTCGAAATAGACCGCGACCACCTGGCGGTCGATTTCCCACGGCTTGAGGAAGGCGACGGTCTTCTCCGTGCTTGAGATATAGTAGAAAGCATCGCCGCCGATTGTGCTGGTCGTGTCTGGCGAGCCGAGCACCGCGGTGACCTGATCCTTGGTCATCCCGGTTTGGATTTGATTGAGGTCGACATCGACGAACACATGCCCGTGGCGGTCGATTTGCGCGCCGCAACCAGCAAGCGCAAGCGCCGCGCCGAGCGCTAATGCAAGGCGCGTCGTCTGACGCGCGCGGACGATGACCGGCTTGACGCTAGACAAAATCGGTTGTCCCTCGAAAGCCTGAAGACAGGCGGAAACTGCCGATGCCCTTCTTACCACGCGCCGTAATGCCCTGGCGGCGCAAAGAGAAAGCCTCGCAAAAACTCTATGGCGCGATTGTGGCGCAGGCGCGGCTTCCCGTCTTCTACCGGGGTTACGGCGTGCCCGACACGCTCGAAGGCCGCTTCGTCGTGCTGTCGCTCAACCTTTTCGTCGTGCTCCACCGGCTCAAAGCCGAAGGCGGGGAAGCGCTCCTCCAATCGCAGGAGCTTGCCGACCGTTTCAAGGACGACATGGAGACGGTGCTTCGCGAGCTTGGCGTGAGCGACCTTCGCGTGCCGAAGACCATGCGGGCGCTCGCTGCCTCGAGCGCCGCCCTGCTCAAGGCGTATGAACGGGCCTTCGCCGGCGGCGAAGCACAGCTCGCAAGCGCCATCGCCGACGCCCTTCCTCTCGATAAGGGGGCGGCCGAGGCTGCAGGATTGCGCCTCGCGCACTATGTTAGGCAATGCATCAGGAGCCTTGAGGCCGAGCCTTATCCGGCAATCAAGGCGGGAACGCTCGTTTTCCCACGAGTTTCCGCCCCGTGCTGAGGAGCGCATGAAGGAACCGAACGACCATCTCCCGCTGTCGCGGCTGCTCAAGTTCGACGAGATCAAGGAAGCCGTGAGCGGAACGATCGAGGCCACCCCGGCCGAAATGGCTGCTATCGCCAAGCTGCTCG
This sequence comes from Methyloceanibacter sp., assembly GCF_035650995.1. GTDB lineage: Bacteria > Pseudomonadota > Alphaproteobacteria > Rhizobiales > Methyloligellaceae > Methyloceanibacter. The sequence goes on from NZ_DASRGO010000044.1 coordinate 53,514, forward strand.
ACTTGCGCGGCCTCGAACGTCTCGGCATGACCTATCGGCTTCGGCGCATCGGGGCCGGCCGCGTCCGCCTCAACGGCGAGCTCGCGGCCAAGGTCATCCAGACCTGCGTCGTCTCGCTCGATCCGGTTCTCTCCGACGTCGCGGTGCCAGTGGAGGCCGAATTCTGGCCGGAGGAGATGATCGCCGCCCACCAAGCGCACGAGGAGGAGCAGGGCGCTGCCACGCTTGCCGACTGGCCCGAGCCGATCAGCGAGGGACGGATCGATCTCGGACCGGTTGTTTATGAGACGCTTGCCACCTCGCTCGACCCATATCCGCGCAAGGAAGGTGTGAGCTTCGAATGGTCGGAAAAGTGGGAGGAGGAGCCGAGCGGCGCCAAGCCGGCGAGCCCGTTTGCGGCCCTCGAGGCCCTGAAACGGCGCTGATCGGGCCTCCAGCCGCCGGCAAAATCCGGTTGTCAACGGCCCCCCTTTTCAGTCTATTCGGGCTTCGTTTCGGGGGACGCCGCGGCCGAAAGGGCCGCCAACAGTGTGATTTTCCTACGGCATAGTGCTTGAATGGGTGCTCCAGTCACCATAGCGCTCGACGCCATGGGCGGGGACCACGGCCCGAGCGTGGTCATTCCCGCCGCCGCGATCGCGCTTGTGCGTCATCCCGACCTGCACTTCCTGCTCGTAGGCGATGCCGCCCGCATCGAGCCGGTGCTCGCCGCCCATCCCGCGCTCGCCGCCAAGTCGACGGTCATTCACACCGACGTCGCGGTTGCCATGGATGCGAAGCCAAGCCAGGCGCTGCGCAAAGGGCGCTGGCGGTCGAGCATGTGGCTCGCGCTCGAGGCGGTAAGGGACGCTCGTGCCGAAGCCGCCGTGTCTGCGGGCAATACCGGCGCGTTGATGGCGATGGCAAAATTCTGCCTGAAGACGATCCAAGGCATCGATCGTCCGGCGATCGCCGCCATCTGGCCGACGGTCGATGCCGAATGCATCGTGCTCGACGTCGGCGCCAATGTCGGCGCCGAGGCGCGCCAGCTCGTCGAGTTCGCGCTGATGGGCGCGGCCATGGCGCGTGCGCTGTTCGGCCTCGAGCGCCCGTCTGTCGGCCTCCTCAACATCGGGGTCGAGGAGATCAAGGGGCTCGACCAGATCAGGGAGGCTGCCGCCGTGCTGAAGGACGCGCCGCTCCCCATGCGCTATCACGGCTTCGTCGAAGGCGACGATGTCGGGCAGGGTGTGGTCGACGTGGTGGTGACCGACGGCTACACCGGCAATGTCGCCTTGAAGACGGCGGAAGGAACCGCTAAGCAGATCGGCCAGTATTTGCGTGCTGCCATGGGGCGGTCGTTGCTCGCACGCCTCGGAGCGGTGCTGGCTCAGGGCGCCTTCCGGGCCCTTAGAGACAAGCTGGATCCGCGCCAGTTGAATGGCGGGATCTTTCTCGGACTGAACGGCATCGTCGTCAAAAGCCATGGCGGAACCGACGCCACGGGCTTTGCCAGCGCCATTGACCTTGCCTATGACATGGCCTCGAGCGGGGTGGTGAAGCGCTTGGCGAGCGATGTCGCAGGCTTCCACGCCAAGCTCGAGCTCGAAGGTGCGGCTTGATCTAAATTGCACGCCGGTTTTGCCGAAAAGGTGATAGTAAAACAAAAGCTTAGAACGCCGGGGTAGGGGAGTCTCCTCAGTTGGATAGCGTGCGGACGGTGATCAAAGGGGTTGGCGGATATCTGCCGACCCGCGTCCTGACCAACGACGATCTCGCCAAGGTCGTCGACACCTCAGACCAGTGGATCACTGAGCGGACCGGCATCAAGGAGCGCCGCATCGCCGCCGAGGGCGAGCTGACTTCGACCATGGGAGCAATCGCTGCGCGACGGGCGCTCGACGATTCCGGGCTCGCGCCCGAGGATATCGATCTCATCATCCTCGCCACCTCGACGCCCGATCAGACCTTCCCGGCGACGGCGGTGACCATCCAGGCCGAGCTCGGCATCACCCAGGGCGCCGCCTTCGACATGCAGGCCGTCTGCTCAGGCTTCGTTTTCGCTTTAGCGACCGCCGATACCTACATGAAGAGCGGGCTTTTCAAGCGCGCGCTTGTGATTGGCGCCGAGGCTTTCTCGCGCATCCTCGATTGGGGGGACCGCTCGACGTGCGTGCTGTTCGGTGACGGCGCGGGAGCCGTGGTGGTCGAGGCCCAGAAGCTCAACGGGGTTGCGACCGATCGCGGCATCCTCGCCACCTGCCTTCGTTCCGACGGCCGCTACCGCGACAAGCTCTACGTCGATGGCGGCCCGTCATCGACCGGTACAGTGGGTCATCTCCGCATGGACGGACCTGAGGTGTTCCGTCACGCCGTCACCAAGATCAGCGAAGTGATCGGGGCCACGCTTGACGAGGCGGGATACAAACCTTCCGATATCGATTGGTTCGTTCCCCATCAGGCCAACCGCCGTATCTTGGAGGGGGCCGCCCGGAAACTTGGTCTCGACAAGGACAAGATCATTATCACGCTGGATAAACATGCCAATACATCGGCGGCGTCCATTCCGCTGGCGCTGGATCAAGGCCGCTTCGATGGCCGCATCAAGGCCGGCGACCTCGTCTTGATCGAGGCGATGGGAGGCGGGTTTACCTGGGGAGCGGTGTTGATCCGGTGGTGAGGCCGTTAGGCCGCGAAGTGCCGCGCCAAAGCCACACCTCGGAGGAAAACGACGCAAAATCAGGAATTTGATCGCGGGACAGATTGACCGGATCGCACTCGCTCGTTTAGCATCTTGAATAGTCCCGCGACTGGGGGAGCGTACGGACAATGAGCGGGAAGACCCTGACGCGCGCCGATTTGGCGGAGGCGGTGTTTCAGAAGGTTGGCCTGCCGCGCAATGAGTCTGCCGAGATCGTGGAGCTCGTGCTTCGCGAAATCGTGGCAAGCCTCGAGCGGGGGGACACGGTAAAGCTGTCCTCGTTCGGCTCCTTCGGAATTCGCGACAAGGGTGAGCGCGTGGGACGCAACCCCAAGACCGGGCAAGAGGTTCCTATAACGCCGCGGCGTGTGCTCGTGTTCAGGGCGAGCAACATCATGAAGCAGCGCATTAACGATGCGCTGTCGCGAAGAAAGGCGGCTGAGTAGAAGTCGAGCGGCAGTTCAGACGCCGAGGAGGAGGAGCGTTGGACAAGGCGCCCGAGGCGTTTCGCACCATCAGTGAAGTAGCCGACGAGCTTGACGTCCCGAAGCACGTGCTGCGCTTTTGGGAGGGCAAGTTCGCTCAATTGAAACCAATGAAGCGCGGCGGCGGCAGGCGCTATTACCGGCCAGAGGACGTGGCCCTCCTGCGCGGCATCCGCTTCCTGCTCTATAACGATGGGTACACCATTCGCGGCGTACAAAAGATCCTGCGCGAGCACGGTCCCCGCTATGTGATGGAATTTCGGCGGATCGCCGAGGACCACGAGCAGGAGGACGCCTTGGATGAGGCCCCCGAAATTCCGGATGTCGCAGCGGAAGCTGCGCAGATCGGCCCCGCGTCCTTGCGGAACGGCGACAGGCCCGGACGGCGCCCTGAGGTGAGCACGATCGGCGCGCTGATCGAGGAGATCGAGGCCTGTCAGCGGATTCTGGCCACGGCCAAGGAATAATGGCCGTCCCGTCCGAAGCTCGCCGCTTGTTTCGACGCCTCAAGCGTGTATATCCAAGCTATCCAAAGACGGCTTCGGAGCGTAGCGCAGCTCGGTTAGCGCACCGGTCTGGGGGACCGGGGGTCGGGAGTTCAAATCTCCCCGCTCCGACCATTCCCCCCTAATTCTCGGCGAGCACCGGCCGGTTGAGCGAAGCGGCAGGCTTCGCCTTGATCCATCCCCGCATGACCTTGAGCATGGGCCGCTCGACGACGAGGTAGCAGGCAATCCCCGCACACGCTCCGCCAACGAGAGCCACGCCCACGAAAGAGACCACGGGCAGGATGCCCTCGGTGGGAAGTGCGAGCCTCGCCCAGGCAAAGCGTTCGAGCGCGATGGGAAAGAGGTGGGCGAGATAGATCGAATAGGAGGCATCGCCGATGATGAGGAACGGCTGCACCCGGCGCACTTCACGCCCGGCTTCGATGGAAAGCGCGCCCGCCACCATCAGCGCCGCCGGGAGGCCGAACGCGAGCGCTCTCGGCATCTCGGTGATGTGATAGGCGCCGACGGCGACGCCGATCGCGCCGAGCCCGATTGCGACCCAGGCCGGCCCGACGCCAACACGCGCAAGCGTCCCGTTGAGGAAGAGCTGGGCGAGCGCCATGCCGAAGACGAATTCGAGCACGATGTCGTTGCTGTAGAACTCCAAGGCGGGGCTTCCGTCGAATACCGAGAGTGTCCCGAGCGCGACCATGCTCACGAGCACCCCGATGGTGAGCGGCACGCGCCGCATCAGCGACACCGCCATCGCGAGCGCGAAGATCGCGTAGAAGAACATCTCGTAGTTGAGCGTCCAGCCGAGCAGGATGAAGGGGCTGATCGAGGGCGGCACGGCCGGGCTCAGATGCGGGATGAAGAACAGCGACAGAATGAAGTGCTTGAGGGTCAGCACCGCAGTCTGAAACAGCTGCGGGAAGGCGATGAAGAGCGCCGCGTTGACGAAATTGAACAGCCAGTAGAGCGGCACGATGCGGACGATCCGCATTCTGAAGAAGTTGCCTGGCGAGGTCTCGGCGCCCGCCGTGACGAACACCATGATGAAGCCGCTGATGACGAAGAACAGGTCGACGCCCGACAAGCCGACATTGGGCATGAGCGCCTTGAGCCACGGCAGCTGATCGAAGCCGTGGCTAAACACGACCATCATCGCCGCGAGTCCGCGGAGATATTGCAGCGAAACGATGACCCCGTGGGGTTTGGTGGGGCTTTGGGGCATGCCAGAATTGTGAGCGGCGAGATGCCTCCAGCCGAAGCAACGCCCATGCCAACGCCGGAAAGTCGTGCACGGGGCTGGAACAGCGCGAAGTTGCACGATGGGACCAAACCGGGACGGGGCCGAAGGGTCGTGCCCCAAAATGCGACACAGGGCTTAAGGGTCCGCTTGCTCGCCGCGGCGCCACGATGCCCGTTCGCTGTTGGCCTGCGCGATGGCTAGGCCCCAGACCATGGCCATGATGAGATAGAGGTGCCGCCAGTGATCGGTGTCGATCACGAGTCCCTCGACCGCCATGCCGAAAAATGCGGCGAGCACCACGTTGCTTAAGCCGCTTCCGCCTTTGTCGTGCAGGATGCGGCGGAAGCCGAGCACGAGCGTGGTCAGCACGAGAAACAGGTAGAGCGTGCCGCCGATCCACCCCGTGTTGAGATACATGTTGAGATAGACCTCGTGTACGTCCTCGTTATGGTGGACGCGGGCGAATTCGAGCGCGCCGATGCCGAGCGGATCCGTCATGACAAGCTCGGCAGCCTTCTTTTGCCCGCCGAAACGCCCCTCGGGCCCGACATCGTATGACTGCTCGAACGTGATGCGCTCGCTCAAGAGATCGGCGACCTGGGGGATGGCTTGGGCAGCCGCGAACACGCCAATCACGAGCGCGCCCGCCAGCGCGACGGACACGGCGAGCTTGAGCCGCTCGCGATTGCTCGCGGCGGTGATCAGGGTGAGATAGGCATAGAGCGCAAGCGCGACGGCGAGGTTGAGCCACGCCCCGCGCGAGAAGGTGAGCAGTGTGCCGAACAGGAGGAGCGGCATCAGGATCGCCCACACGCTCGCGCGCGCGAACCGCGCCGTGAGCATCGCGTTGAAGGCGTAGAGCAGGGCAGGCACGAGAAACGCGCCGAGCACGTTGGGGTCCTTGAAGGTGCCGCGCGCTCGTCCGAATTCGGTGAAGAGATCGTAGGCTCCGGGCACGAGCGAGAAATAGCCGATCAGGGCCGCAGCCGCCGCGATCACCGCCGCCGTCATATAGGCGCTCATCACGAAACGGATCCGCCTTCCGGGCCGGTCGGCGAAGAATGCGGCCATGACCACCGATGAGGCAGCGAGATAAAGGGTGATGCCGATATGCTTGGTGGGCACGTCGAGCAGGCCGGCCTGCGTGGTGGCGATGAAGCCGCCGGCGACGATGCCCGTCAGCAGGAGGAGATAGGGCGCAAGTCCGCGCGTCAACGGAGCAAGGCCGGTGAGGGGGAGGATCATGATCGCCCCGACCATCAGCACGTCGTAGGGCGCGGGCTCCGAGAAGACGACGGCGCCCGTAGCAATGGTGATCCACAAGTAGAAGAGCGCGAGCCGTCTTATGCCGGCGCTCACTTCGCGCGGCGCGCGCGCCTCTTCCGAGGCGGCTTCGTACGCCAACATCGCCGCCACCGGCGTATTCCCCTAGTAGGCGTTCTCGCCCTTGAGCAGGGCGAACGGCGTCATCAAGCAGATATAGAGGTCGAACATCACCGACCAGTTCTCGATGTAATAGAGGTCGTGCTCGACGCGCCGCTGGATCTTCTCTCTGGTGTCGGTCTCACCCCGCCAGCCGTTGATCTGCGCCCAGCCGGTGACGCCCGGCTTCACGCGGTGGCGGGCGAAATAGCCGTCGACCACGTCGGAATAGAGTTTGTCGTCGGCCTTCGCCTTGAGCGCGTGCGGACGGGGTCCCACGAGCGAGAGGTCGCCTTTCAGCACGTTGAAGAGCTGCGGCAGCTCGTCGATGCTCGTCTTGCGCAGGAAGCGGCCGACGGGCGTCACGCGCGGATCGTCCTTGGTGACGAGCTTGCTTGCCTCGGCGTCGGTGTGTTCGACGTACATCGAGCGGAATTTGTAGACCTCGATCAGCTCGTTGTTGAAACCCTGGCGCTTCTGCTTGAAGAGAACCGGGCCCTTAGAGTCGAGCTTGATCAGGATCGCGATGATCGCCATGAGCGGGGAAAGCAGCACGACCGCAAGCCCGGCCACGACTTTGTCGAACAGCCATTTCTTGACGTGGTCCCAGTCGGCGATGGGCTTGTCGGTGATGTCGAAGAACGGGACGTTGCCGATATAGGAATAAGTGCGCGGCCGGAACCTGAACTCGTTCGCGTGCGCCGACAGCCTGATGTCGACGGGGAGCACCCACAACTTCTTGAGCAATTCGAGCAGCCGCTTCTCGGCGCTGACCGGCAGCGACACGATCAGCAGATCGAGCCGGGACTTGCGCCCGAAGTCGACGAGCCGGCTGATGCTGCCGAGCTTCGGATAACCTGCCACGAAGGGCGAGACGCGATCGTCGCCCCGATCGTCGAAAATGCCGACGATCCGGATGTCGGTATCGGAAGAGGCCTCGAGCGCTTTGATCAGCTCTTCGGCCTGAAGCCCCCCGCCGACGATCACGGCGCGGCGGCTGAGCCGTCCCTCCCTGATCCACTTTCTGACGAGACGGGAAAGGACGAGCCGCTCGGCGAACAGCACGGCGAGCGCCGACGCGTACCACGTCGCAATCCACACGCGCGAGAAGTCGGCGCCCACCTTGCCGAAGAAGGCGAGCGTCATCATCCCAGCCACGACCATGCTCCAGGCGAGCACGATGCGGGTGAAGCTCCGCACGAACGCGCTGAAGGCGGTGACCTGGTAGAGATTGAACGTCTGAAACGTAAGGACGGTCGCGGTCGCTGCCGTCACGACCGCGACGAGATAGATGATATGCGTGTGCATCCCTTCGCGCTCGACATAGCCGAGATAGATGGCGAAGCCGAGCATGGCCACGAGCAGGAACTCGACGATGCGCACCGAGCCTGCGACCACGCTCGGCGGCATGAGATTGACTTCGCCCCCGCGCCTGATCTCGGCGAGCGGCGGGCGCGGGGCGCGACGCCGCTCGACGAATGGCGCGTGCGATTTTGCCGAGCGTTTGACCTTATGAGACGACGACGATGCCCGAGCCGACAACGCCTGCGGCGAGGCCGCCTTCCCTTCACGCATTCTTCGAACCCTTCTCGCCGCGCCTGTTTCGCCGAACAAAAGTCCGGCCAGAGCCGCCGATGCTTCCGCGCCTTATGCCACGATTGAGCTTGTTGATGCGTGAAACGGGACGGCTGCGAAGGGAGCGCTTGGGCTTATGGTTAAGGCGCAGTTAGGCGAAACCTCAAGCAGCGATGCGCTGCGTGCCGGCGCGAAGCTCGGAAACGTAGAAGTCCACGATTTCGTAGGTCATGTTCTCGACGGTGAAGCGTGTCGCGACATGCCGCTGCAGCTCGACGGCGCGCTGGAGGAAGGGTTGCGGGCTGGCGAGGAACGCGCGGAGCTGCGAGGCAAGCGCGCCGACATCTCCTCCGGGCACGAGCGGCATGTCGATATTGCCCATGATCTCCGGGATGCCCCCGACATTGGTGGCGATGAGAGGCATCTGCGCCGCCGCCGCCTCGAGCACGATGTAGGGGAAGGATTCCGACCGCGACGGTACTACCACGCAGCGGCCCCGGGCGAAGGCCGTGCGCGCGGGCAGGGGGCCGGCAAAGGAGACGCGCGGTCCAAGCCCGAGCTTGCGCGCAAGCCGCTTGAACTTGCGCTCGTCAGGCCCGCTTCCCACGATCACGGCGCGGCCGGGAAACGTCGATTGAATGGCGGCGAGCGCTTCGAGCAGAATGTCGACGCCTTTGAGCTCGCGGAGCTCGCCGACATAGACGAAGTCGACCGCATCGTCCGACAGCATTCCCTCGTAGAACTCGTGGCGATATAGCCCGTTCGGCACGATCTTCACTGGACACTGTGGCTGACCGATCAGCTCGGCATAGCGGTTGGCGGCGAAAAGGCTCTCGAAGATAAATCCGTCGGTGGCCGGCGCGAGCCTGCGTTCGGCGGCGAGATAGAGCCGGCCCAAGAGGGTCGCCGGCGAATAATGCAGGCTGCCTCCGTGCGGGGTGTAGACCACCTTCACCTTCATGCCCTTGCGCTTCAGCTTGCGGCCGGCGAGCCTCGCATAGGCGCCGCCCTTGGCGCCGTGGCCGTGCAGCACATCGACATTGGCCTTGGCGGCGAGCTTCACGATCTTGGCAACGGTGCGCCAATCGCCGAAGCCGAGCCGGCGCGTCATGGGGATGCGGGTAAGCCCAAGGGCGCAGTTGTCCTCGAGACGGCCCATCTGCACGGCGATCTCCGAGCCGCCCGTGCGCGAATCGCACACCACCCCGACCTCCGCGCCGTACCCCGCTTCGCCCAGCGCAAGATCGTGCACGTGGCGGAACAGGCCCCCGACAGGCGCGCGCATGCAATGCAGGATGCGTAGCGATGAACTCACGGGGCCTCGCGTCGACGACGCTTAGGTTAACGGCTCCGTGAGCTTTAGAACATCCGTTCCATGACGTAAATCGTGTCGCCGGGCTGGACCGGATAGTCGGTCGGCACCATGACGGTGCTCTGCACCCCGCCGAACTTGCGCGTCAGCCTGACCATGCGCTGCTTGGCGCGCTCGGTATAGCCTTCGGCGATGGCCACCGCGCTCTCGACCGTCATGCTGTTGACGTAAGGATACTGCCCCGGCTTGTTGACCTCGCCCAGGATGAAG
>NZ_DASRGO010000045.1:0-21501 GCF_035650995.1 Methyloceanibacter sp.
CCCCTCGTTCCGGTGGAAAACGGAGAGGACAGGCGTGGCGGACGCTTGCCGGATTCTCCCGGATATAGTAGCGTAATAACCGCTCGGCTACCAGATGTCGTGGGTGCTGCGTTGCGCCCGGGCGGTCAATCTCACCAGTAACTCCGAGTGTCTCAAGCGCCGTCTCCTGGCGAGACGGGGGGATTCCGAGTCCAAACGAGGAGGCCAAACCATGGGTTGGACTGACGAGAGGGTTGAACTGCTCAAGAAACTCTGGGCCGAAGGCTTAAGCGCAAGTCAGATCGCCGGGCGGCTCGGCGGAGTGACCCGCAACGCGGTAATCGGGAAGGTGCATCGACTCGGACTTTCGGGCCGGGCGACGAGCTCGCGTTCGAACGCGCCACGCCCGCGCCGCACAACGCATCTGCCGCGCCAACATCGCGCGACATCGCTGATGTTCGGGACCCGCGGCAACGTCGCGCTGAAAGCGCAGTTCGAGGCGGAGGCCGAGCCCGACCTCGCGCCGCTCGAGGAGCTTGTCATCCCGCTCGCCGAGCGGGCGACCATTGTCACGCTGAAGGAGTCGATGTGCCGCTGGCCGATCGGTGATCCGGGAGAACCCGAATTTCATTTCTGCGGCCGCAAGAAACTGGGCTCGCTGCCCTATTGCGAGCATCACGCGCGCATGGCCTATCAGCCGGTGCAGGTCAGGCGGCGCGAGAAGCGGCTTGCCAGCGGCTAGGGCTAGGCGGCAGGGGCGGACGGAAGAGGCGCCGTCTTTGGCGCCTCTTTCATTTGGCGGGGGTTATTTCGCTTAAGCCGGCTCTTCGAGCTTGTCGGAGAAGGCATAACCTGCCCCGCGCACGGTGCGTACGGGATCGCTCTCGTTGCCGCGCATCATTGCCTTACGCAGGCGGCCGATATGCACATCGACGGTGCGCTCATCGACATAGACGTTGCGGCCCCATACGCCGTCGAGCAGCTGCGCGCGGCTGAACACGCGGCCCGGGCTCTGCATGAGAAATTCGAGCAAACGGAACTCGGTCGGCCCGAGATGGACTTGGCGGCCGTTGCGGGTGACCCGGTGCGACTCCCGATCGAGTTCGATATCACCCACGGTCAACACCGAGGCGATACGCTCGGGGTTGGTGCGGCGGAGAATGGCGCGCACGCGCGCCATCAGTTCGGGCAACGAGAAAGGCTTGACTACGTAGTCGTCGGCGCCCGTCGTCAGGCCCCTGATGCGATCGCTCTCCTCGCTCCGGGCGGTGAGCAGGATGATCGGGATGTGGCGGGAGTCCTTGCCGGTGCGCAGACGGCGGCAGAGCTCGAGCCCGGAGAGGCCGGGCAGCATCCAATCGAGCACGATCAAATCCGGCGAGCTTTCGGCGATCGCCACCTCCGCCTCGTCGCCGCGATGGACGACGTCGACCGCATAGCCTTCGGCCTCGAGGTTGTAGCGAAGCAAGAGGGCGAGCGGCTCCTCGTCCTCGACGACCAAGACTTTGGCTCCTGCGCTCATGGCGTTCGTCTCAAGCATGGTTTATCCCGCGGATCTCTTTAGCGCGACGGGCGTCGTGCTGGTCGTGTCACCCTTCGGACGCTGATCGGTGATGGCCGTACCGTGCACCAGGTAATAGACGTTCTCGGCGATGTTGGTGGCGTGGTCGCCGATACGCTCGATGTTCTTGGCGCCGAACAGGAGATGCGTGCACAGCCCGATATTGCGCGGGTCCTCCATCATGTAGGTGAGGAGCTCGCGGAACAGCGAGTTGTACATCGCGTCGATCTCTTCGTCTTTGTACCAGACCTTGAGCGCGCGATCGGCGTCGCGCTCGATGAAGGCGTCGAGCACGTCCTTGAGTTGGCCGAGGGCAAGCTCGCCCATATGCTTCAGACCGAGCATGAGCTGCTTCGGCTGCTGTTCGCTCACCACGGCGACGGCGCGTTTGGCGATATTCTTGCCGAGGTCGCCGATGCGCTCGAGGTCGTTGGCGATTCTGAGCGCCGCCATGATCTGACGGAGGTCGAAGGCCATGGGTTGGCGGCGGGCGATCATCGCTACCGTCTGCTCCTCGATCTCGCGCTCGAGCGCGTCGATCGCCTCGTCCTCACGGATGGTGGCGGCGGCAAGCTCGGGGTCGCGGCGCTCGAGCGCCTCGATCGATTGTCCGAGAACCTGCTCGGCCAAGCCTCCCATCTTGGCGATCTTATTGTTGAGGAGCGAAAGCTCCTCTTCATAAGATCTCACGATGTGTTCGTGCTGTTTCTCCATGGGATGCGTCTCCTTGGCGCGCGAGCCTAGCCGAAGCGGCCGGTGATGTAGTCCTGCGTGCGCTGCTGTTTGGGATTGGTGAAGATTTTGGTGGTGTCATCGAACTCGACAAGCTCGCCGAGATACATGAACGCGGTGTAGTCGGAGGTGCGCGCCGCCTGCTGCATGTTGTGGGTCACGATGGCGATGGTGTAGTCCTGCTTCAAGACGTCGATCAGCTCCTCGATCTTGGCGGTCGAGATCGGGTCGAGCGCCGAGCAGGGCTCGTCGAGAAGGATCACCTCGGGACGGATGGCGACGGTGCGGGCGATGCACAATCGCTGCTGCTGGCCGCCCGACAGGCTGAGCCCGCTCGCGTCGAGCTTCTCCTTGACCTCCTCCCACAGCGCCGCGCGCCTGAGCGCGTCCTCGACGCGGCCGTCGAGCTCGGACTTGGGCAACTGCTCATATAGGCGCACGCCGAAGGCGATGTTGTCGTAGATGCTCATCGGGAAAGGCGTCGGCTTCTGGAACACCATGCCGACCTTGGCGCGCAGCAGGTTGAGGTCGGTCTTCGGGCTCAAGATGTTCTCGCCATCGAGCAGCACTTCGCCTTCCGCCCGCTGATTGGGATAGAGGTCGTAGATGCGGTTCAGGATGCGGAGCAGCGTGGACTTGCCGCAGCCGGACGGCCCGATGAAGGCGGTGACCTTGTTCTTGTAAAGGTCGACATTGTTGTTGGCGAGCGCACGGTAGGCCCCGTAGTAGAAATTGAGCCTACGCACCGAGACTTTCGGTTCCAGCGCGGCCACCTCAGCCGGCGTCGCGGTCGCCTCTTTCACGTCAGTTCGAACGGCAAGACTCATAGCTGCACCTTCTTAGCTGAAAGGGCTCGCGCCAAAATGCTCAAGCCGAGGACCGCCACGGTAATGAGGAGAGCCCCGGTCCAGGCAAGCTGCTGCCAGTCCTCATAGGGGCTCAAGGCAAACTGGAAGATGATGACGGGCAAGCTTGCCATCGGCGCGTTCAGGTTCCAACTGAAGAACTGGTTGTTGAGCGCGGTGAACAGAAGAGGCGCCGTCTCGCCGGTGATGCGGGCAATGGCGAGCAGAACGCCGGTGATGATGCCGGCCCGCGCCGCGCGATAGGCGACGTGGCGGATCACAAGCCATTGCGGAAGCCCGAGGGCGGAGGAAGCCTCGCGCAACGTATTGGGCACCAGCAGCAACATGTCCTCGGTCGTTCGCACCACGACGGGGATGACGAGGATGGCAAGGGCGACGGCGCCGGCCCAGGCGGAAAAATGCCCCATCTGCGCAACCATGATCTCGTAGACGAACAGGCCGACCACGATCGAAGGCGCGCTCAGGAGAATGTCGTTGATGAAGCGAACCACCATGGTGAGCTTGGCGTAGCGGCCATATTCCGCCATGTAGGTCCCGGCCAGCATGCCGAGCGGCGTGCCGAACAGCACCGCGAGCGCAGTGAGGATCAGGCTGCCGACGATCGGGTTCAGGAGGCCGCCCGCGCTTCCGGGAGGAGGCGTCATCTCGGTGAAGACAGCGAGCGAGAGTCCGCCCACGCCCTTAACCACGAGCACCAGGAGGATGAGGACGAGCCAGGTCAGACCAAAGCCTGCCGCTCCGATCGCGAGCCCGGTCGCCATATGGTCTCGCCAGCGCCGACGATGGTAACGGGGCGTTGCGGCGATGTTGGCCATGGTCACCTCCCCTCTTGCCGCGCCAGCCGCATCAGCATGAGCCTTGCTGCGGCGAGCACAACGAAGGTGATGAAGAACAGGATGAGGCCGAGGGCGATAAGCGAGGCGGTGTAGAGGTCACCTGTCGCTTCGGTGAACTCGTTGGCGATGGCAGCGGAGATGGTCGTCCCGGGCGCCAGGATGGAGGGAAAGATCTTATGCGCGTTGCCGATGACAAAAGTCACGGCCATGGTCTCGCCGAGCGCGCGGCCAAGCCCCAGCATGACGCCGCCGATGATGCCTACGCGGGTAAAGGGAATGACCACCCGGCGTAGCACCTCCCAGCGGGTGCAGCCGATGCCATAGGCTGCTTCCTTGAGGACCGGCGGCACGGTGTCGAACACTTCGCGGGTGATCGAGGTGATGAAGGGAAGCACCATGATGGCGAGGATCAGACCGGCGGTCAGCATGCCGATGCCGTAAGGCGGGCCGGCGAAGAGCTGGTTGAGCACCGGGACGTCGGCGAAGGTGTCGATCAAGAAGGGTTGCACGTGCGACTGAAACCAGGGTGCAAACACGAACAAGCCCCAGATGCCATAAATGATGCTGGGGATGCCGGCGAGCAGCTCGATGGCGGTGCCGATGGTGCGCTTCAGGCGCTCAGGACAAATCTCGGTGAGAAAGATCGCGATGCCGAGGCTGATGGGAACCCCGATGACCATGGCAATAGTCGAGGTGACGATCGTTCCGTAGATGGGCGCGAGGGCACCGAACTTTTCGGTGACCGGGTTCCATTTTTCCGTGATCAGGAAATCAAGGCCGAAAGCGCGCCAGGCGGGCAGCGAGCCATGCACCAGAGCCGCTATGACGCCGGCAAGCAATGCGAGCACCGTGACCGCCGAGACTTGGGTAATCGTCTTGAAAACGCGATCGCCGATGAGGAACCGGCGCAAGGTCTTGTCGCGCACAGCATCGCGGTTGACGAGAGTGAGATTTCTCTCCGCGACGGCCGCATCCATCATCTGAGGGTCCTCTAATTCGATTAGGGCACGCATCTGCGCGGAAAATTCGGGGATAGAAGCGGTGGATCCCGCCTCTATCCCCCGCCAAAGACGGCTTAGTTCATGGCGAAGACAGGCTTGCCGGAAGCGTCCTTGATGTCGTTGGCCCACATCTTCTCGACGTCTTCGACGACCTTGTCAGGCATGGGGATATAATCGAGCTCCTCAGCCATCTTGTCGCCGTTCTTGTAGGCCCAGGCGAAGAACTTGAGCGCCTCGGCGGACGCCGCGGTATCCTTCGGCTGCTTATACATCAAGATCCAGGTCCCAGCGGTCATCGGCCAGGACTCGTCACCGGGCTGGTTGGCAAGAATTACGCCGAAGCCGGGCTTCGAGCTCCAGTCGGCATCGGCGGCCGCAGCCTGGAAGGTCTTCGAGGTCGGGGTTACCGTCTTGCCGGCCTTGTTCACCATGTTGGTGTAGGTCAGCTTGTTCTGGAGGGCGTAGGCGTACTCGACATAGCCAATCGAGCCCTTCGTCTGCGCCACGTTGTTGGCGACGCCTTCGTTGCCCTTGGCGCCGATGCCGGTCGGCCACTCGACGGAGGCGTCGGAACCGACCTTCGACTTCCAGTCGGCGCTCACGTCAGAAAGATAGTAGGTGAAGTTGAAGGTGGTGCCCGATCCGTCAGAGCGGTGCACGACGGCAATCGCCTGCGAGGGAAGCTTCGCCTTCGGATTAAGCTTCTTAATCGCCTCGTCATCCCACTTGGTGACCTCGCCCATGAAGATCTTGGCGAGGGTCGGGCCGTCGAGCACGATCTCGCCAGGCTTCACCCCCTCGATATTGATAACCGGCACGATGCCACCCATCACCATCGGGAACTGGGCCAGGCCGAATTTGTCGAGCTCCTCGCCGGGCAGCGGCTTGTCGCTGGCGCCGAAGGTTACGGTGCCGGCCTCGATTTGCTTGATGCCGCCGCCGGAGCCAATCGACTGGTAGTTCAGACCAATGCCGGTCTCTTTCTTGTAAGCATCGGCCCACTTGGCATAAATCGGATAGGGGAAGGTCGCGCCAGCCCCTGAGATATCGGCGGCAACGGCCGTGTTAACCGTGAACACTGCGGCAATCGCCGCAGCGGCCGCATAAGACATGAACCTCATTTCGCTCTCCCTTGAGGGTGGAGAATGGCAGTTCGTTCCAGAGACGAACCGGCGATGGAGGACCCCTCCCCCACCGTCGGGCGGAGCGATAGCGCCGGGTAATAAAGCTACTATGTCAGTTATGTGACAGTTGGGTGACAGGCCGGGAAACGGCTGGAAGCTTGGCGGAAAAGCACTGTGGATAGCGCTTTTTGCGGCGTCCCGCCGGCCTCAGCCGACGGCCGTTCCCCGCTCGGGCAGCGCGTTCTTCACCTCGCTCAGCATCACGGTGAAGGTCGAGCCCTTGCCGGGGGTCGAGGCAATCGCAAGCTCTCCGCGGTGGCGGTTGAGGATGTGCTTGACAATGGCAAGGCCGAGCCCCGTACCGCCCTTTTCGCGGCTCGAAGCCACGTCGACGCGGTAGAAACGCTCGGTGAGCCTCGGAAGATGCTCAGGCGCGATGCCCGGACCCTTATCGATCACCGCAATCGCGTAGCGACCGGCTTGGCGGCCGATCGAAGGAATGTGTTTCGCCTCGATGCGGACGATCCCGCCCCGGTCGCCATATTTGAGCGCGTTCTGCACGAGGTTCTGCAACACCTGAACGAGTTCGTCGCGGTCGCCGCGCACGACGGCGGGACGTGGAAAGCGCCCGACTTCGAGGCGGAAGCCCATTTCGCGGGCGAGCGGCTCGAGCGTGTCCTTGGCGTGATTGATGACGTCGTTCAAATCCACCAGGTCCGACGGCGGCACGTGGGCGTTCATCTCGACCCGGCTCAAGGAGAGAAGCGCATCGATCAGCCGTGTCATACGCGAGGCTTGCTCGGCCATGATGGCGAGGAAGCGCTCGCGGGCCGCCGGATCCTGCTTCGCCGAGCTTTGCAGCGTCTCGATGAAGCCGCGCAAGGAGGCAAGCGGGGTCCGCAGCTCGTGGCTTGCGTTGGCGATGAAGTCGGCGCGCATCTGGTTGATGCGCTCGATCTCGGTCAAGTCGCGCAGGAGCACGAGGATGTTGCCGGCACGCTCGCCGCCGCGGCTGAGCGGCGCGACTGTCGCGGCCATGCGGCGGCCGACCGGCACGCGCTCGGCATAGGTCACGGTCACGGCGCGGCCTCGGTCGGGCGCGGCGCTTACCGCGTCGAGAAACTCGGGCGTGCGAATGACGGAGGAGATGTGGCTGCCCTGGCGAAGAGAGGCGAATAGACCGCGCGCGGGAGCGTTGCAGAAGAGAACCTGTCCCGCCGGGTTGAGGAGGATGACCGGATCGGGCAACGCTTCGGCCATCAGTTGCATCGCGGCGGTGCGGCCCGAGGCAGGCGGGGTTCGCGCGAGATCCTCCTGGACGATCTCGGCATCGTGGCGCGGCAGAAGCAAGACCGAAGCGACGAAGCTTGCGAAGCCAATCAAGGCGAAGGCCTTGGACAGACCGGCGATAAGGACGAGCGAGGCCATGATCACGGCGACGGCGACGATCTGCCACAGCGAGGCCCAGAACCGCGTCGCGAGCTCGCGGAAGCCGCGGATGACGGCCTGAACGGCCTTGCCGAGAAGCCCCCGCGGCAGCGCCGGAACACGGTGCTCCACCTGATCGCTCAACCGCTTCTCCCCGCGACGTGCACGAATCGCCAAGACCCCTGTGCTACCTGATTTGCTACATGATTGCGGTGGGAATATCACGCTTTTGCGACATGCGTCCGTGTTATCCATGACACTCAGGTGACGCTGGCCACGTGCCGGTGTCCTGTTGTTATATAGCGGCCTTACAAGGGGTGCTCGCTGCCGAGGGCAAGCAGGCGGGCTTACACGGGCCGGCGACTTCCTTAACCGTCGTTACTTATCGCACAACCCGCATTCAAACGGGGGATAAGCATGCGTCTGGCCGGATTGCCGCCCATCGTTGTCGCTTGCCTCGCTACCTTAACTCTCGTCTCAGCCGCATGGCCATGTCCGCCCTCCCCGAGCTGGAATGTCCCGGCCGATGACGCCGGACTCGTTCTCGCGGAGGATGCAGGTCTGGTGGCGGAGCGCATCGCCGGGCCCTTCGAATCGCCGTGGTCGGTGGGATTGCTGCCGGACGGCTCCTATCTCGTCACCGAACGACCGGGGCGGCTGCAGCATGTGACGCAGGCGGCCGGAACCTATGCCGTCGACGGCGTGCCCTCCGTGCTCTATGCCGGGCACGGCGGACTTCTCGACGTGGCGATCGATCCCGATTTCGCGGACAACGGCTTGATCTATCTGTCCTACTTGCAAGGCGACGAGACGGCGTCGAGCGTCAAGGTCATGCGGGCGCGGTTCGATCAGGACCGCGAGATGCTCACCGAGCAGCAGGTCATCTTCGAAGGAACGCCAAACGCCAAGCCCGAAATGCTCGGCGGCCGGATGGCCTTGACCCCAGATGGTTTTCTTTTTCTGTCTCTCGGCGATCGCTGGGATGCCGCCAAGGCCCAGGATCTGTCCGACACATCGGGCAGCATCGTGCGCATCAGGAGCGACGGGACCATTCCCGACGATAATCCGTTCCGCCAGGAGCCGACGGCCCGACCTGAAATCTGGAGCTTCGGCCACAGAAATCCGCAAGGCCTTGCCTTCGACAAGGTGACGGGAGAGCTGTGGTCCGACGAGCACGGGCCGCAGGGCGGAGACGAGCTCAACCTCATCCACAGCGGCGGCAATTACGGCTGGCCGCTCGCCACCTACGGCATCGACTATTCGGGACGGCCGATCGCGATCAACAGCGAAGAGCCCGGCACCGAGCTGCCGGTTCGTTATTGGGTACCGGTATCGATTGCGCCGAGTTCGCTCGCCGTCGCGCCCGAGGCGGGGGGAACCGAAATCTGGATAGGAGCGCTCGCCGGCGAGATGGTTGCAGAACTCACCCTCAATGAACACTGCGTCCTGACCGAGAGGCATCTCTTCCATCATCAGCTCGGGCGCATTCGCGATGTGCGAGTCGACGGGGCCGGCGTCCTCTACATCCTGACCGACGGAGACCGCGGGATGCTGTATCGTGTCGAACGACCGCCCGTCAGCGAGGAGGACAAGACGCACCTCTAGCGGCCAGTACCTCGCAGCCCCTACGCTTCTGAATTGCGCCGGTTTGGGAGCAAGGATCGGAGTGTCGCTAAAGCCGGGCGCCTTAATATCGCGCTAAACTAGCCTGGTCACCGAGGATCCCGCTGATGAGCCCCGCTCTTGCCAAACCGCGCCCTGCGGCTTCTCCGGCGCTCGACGACGAGCGATGGGCCGCCACAGTGGCGCGCGATCCCGCTTCCGACGGACAGTTCTATGTGTGCGTCGAGACGACCGGCATCTACTGCCGGCCGTCCTGCCCGGCGAGGCGCCCGAAGCGCGAGCATGTCCGCTTCTGCGATAGTGTCGCGGAGGCGCGGGCGGCCGGCTTCCGGGCCTGCAAGCGCTGCAAGCCGGACGAGCCGTCACTCTTCCGCCACAACGCAGCCAAGGTCGAGAAGGCTTGCCGGCTGATCGAGGCGGCCGAGGAGGAACCCAAGCTCGATGCGCTCGCCAAAGCCGTCGGCCTAAGCCCCTATCATTTCCATCGTCTGTTCAAGGCGAGGCTCGGCGTGACACCGAAGGCCTATGCCGCGGCGCAGCGCAACAAGCGCATTCGCGAGCAGCTCGGCCGGAGCGCCACAGTGACCGAGGCGATCTACGGCGCCGGCTTCAACTCGAACGGCCGCTTCTACGCGACCTCCACGGAGGTGCTCGGCATGACCCCAAGTCAGTTCCGTTCCGGCGGGGCCGACGCCGATATCAGATATGCGATCGGTCAAAGCTCGCTCGGCCTGGTCTTGGTTGCGGCGAGTGCCAGGGGAGTCTGCGCCATTCTCTTCGGCGACGAGCCTCAGAGCCTCGAGCGCGATCTCGCGAAACAATTTCCGCGCGCCCGACTCAACGGAAGCGATGGCGATTTCAAACGGCTTGCGGCCAAAGTGATCCGCTTCGTCGAGAATCCGAGCCTTGGTCTCGACCTCCCGCTCGATATCCGCGGGACGGCCTTTCAGCATCGCGTGTGGGAGGCGCTGCGCCGTATCCCGCCGGGCTCGACGGCAAGCTACGCGGAGATCGCCAAGGCAATCGGAGCCCCGAAGGCAACTCGCGCCGTCGCGCGCGCCTGCGCAACGAACCGGATCGCGGTTGCCATTCCCTGCCATCGCGTCATCGGCTCAGACGGGTCGTTGACTGGTTACGCCGGCGGGATCGACCGCAAGCGGGCGCTCCTCGCCAAGGAAGCCAAAAGCAAAGGCGGCTAACGGGTCAGGTGCTTGGCGGCGAGCTCGTTCAGATACGCGCCCCAGCGCTCGTCTTTGTGTTCGGCGAGTTCGCGCAGATAGGACCACACGTAAAGGCCGGTGTCGTGGCCGTCGTCGAAGACGATGCGGACGGCATAGTTGCCGACCGGCTCGACGCGCAGGATGGCGACATTCCGCTTGCCGGGGACGGTCACCCTCTGCTCCGGCGCATGGCCCTGGACCTCGGCGCTCGGGGAGAGCACGCGCAGAAGCTCGGCCGGAAGCTCGGCACGAAACCCATCGTCGAAGGCCACGGTGAGCAGGCGGTGATCCTTGCTGAGCTTGATCTCGGTAGGCCAAGGCTCGGCCATAATGGTCATGTCCAGGCCGCTAGCCGAGGTCGATCTCGCCTTCGACCACGTGGTTCAGCCCCGTCCCCTTAGCGGTAAGCACCATCTTCATCTTGAGCTTGCCCTTGCCCTCGAGGTGTTCCTCGCGCACCACCCGCTCGATCTCCTGCTGAGAGGTGACGCCCACCTCCTTCAGGTATTTCCTGAGCGACATATTGAAGCGGTGTTCGTCCATGTGCGGTCTCCTTGAGTTGCAGACGCCAGCCTCCCGGCCATCCCTGTCCGTCGAACCTCGAATAGACTTATATTAGAGACGAAACCGGCTCGATGCTAAGGGGCTGGGCGGCCGTGAAAAAGCGAAGCGGACGGAAGGCGAAGGTGACGGCGAGGAACCCCGTCAAGCGCAGAAGCGCGGCTGCGGTGGCGCTTGCCGGTGCCGGCTACCGCCAGCGTGTGGTAAAGAGCGCCAAGACTTATCGGCGCAAAGGCAGGAACCCGCTCGAGCGAGAGGACGATGAATAGGGCCGACCCATCCGCTCCGTTGATCGACCGCTTTCAGCGGCGCATCACCTATCTGCGCGTCTCGGTCACCGACCGCTGCGACTTCCGCTGCGTTTATTGCATGTCGGACGCCATGACCTTCCTGCCGCGCCAGGAATTGCTGAGCCTCGAAGAGATCGACCGGCTGGCAACCGCATTCGTTAGCCGCGGAGTGAGGAAACTCAGGCTGACCGGCGGCGAGCCGCTCGTGCGGCGCAACATCATGTGGCTGATCAGATCGCTGTCCCGCCATATCGGCAACGGTCTCGACGAGCTTACCCTCACCACCAACGGCAGCCAGCTCGAGCGCTACGCGACGGCACTCGCCGACTGCGGCATCAAGCGCATCAACGTCTCGCTCGACACGCTCGATGCCGCCAAGTTCCGCGCCATCACGCGCTACGGCGATTTCGCCCAGGTGATGCGCGGGATCGAGGCCGCCTCCCGCGCCGGGCTCAAGATCAAGATCAACACGGTCGCGCTCAGGGACGTGAACGAGGACGAGATCCCCGAGCTGATCGAGTGGAGCCACGGCCGGGGATTCGACATCACCCTGATCGAGACCATGCCACTGGGCGATATCGACGGCGACCGCACCGACCAATATCTGCCGCTTTCACTCATCCGGACGCGGCTCAATCAGCGCTTCACCCTTGACGGCCTCGACTATCGTTCAGGAGGACCCGCGCGCTACGTCACGGTCGCCGAGACGGGCGGGAGGCTCGGCTTTATCACGCCGCTCACCCACAATTTCTGTGAATCCTGCAATCGGGTGCGGGTGACGTGCACCGGCATTCTCTATATGTGTCTCGGTCAGGATGACGCGGCCGATTTGCGCGCGCCCATGCGTGCCAGCGCGTCGGACGAATTGTTGCACGCCGCGATTGACGAGGCCATCGCCCGCAAGCCCAAGGGCCACGACTTCGTCATTGGCCGCGGCGAAAAACCCTCGATTTCCAGGCACATGTCCATGACAGGCGGGTGAAGCTTGAGCCGAGCGTTAACAAATTACTACCTTAGCGCACGCAAAATCGCGCGAGCTCAAGCTTTCAGTAGGCGGACGAATCGGCTGCCAGTCTCGTTTCTCGGGCGTCACTTACGGCGTTCTTAACGCATCGTTCGATAAATTGTCGCTCCTAATCAGGGAACTCATCGGGTAACCGGCAGTCAGCGGCGGCGATTCATGGCGGTTTACGAATCGCTCAAAAAGCAATGGCATTGGACCGGATTGGCGCTCCTCGGCGCGCTGATTGCGCTCACCGCTTTTCTGGCTCCGGGTCGAATCAGCACGATCGAGCTCAGGCGCGAAGCCATGACTGCGGCGGACCGCATCCGCGCGCAAATGCTGAAAGAACCGGATGCCGTGTTCGACGCGCTCACGCGTCCGGGCCAGGCGCCGCAACTCGCCAACATCATAGAGCACGCAGGCTATGCGCATCGCGTGCTCCGCTTCGAGCTCTACGATGAAAACGACCGGCTGCGCTTCACGAGCGGCCTGTCGGGGATGAATCTGCTGACCACTCCGGAAACGGCGGCGAGCGGCCCGACGCCGCAAGCCCCGCAGGTCGCACTCTACGAATCGACGGGAAAGGGTGGCTCGCCTACGCATTTCGCCGTGCTCAATCTGCCGCTTGAGCTGAACGGCGAACCCCATGGCAGCTTCGTCATCTATCTCAACCAGACCGACCAGGCGAACGTGCTGTCAGATTATTTCGGCATGATCGCCGCCATTACCTTACTGCTACTCAGCATCGGCATTGCCACGCCGGTTGCCTTCGCCTGGATGCGCAGTCAGGAGCGGCGGCAAGCCGTTGAGCAGGTGCGCTATCTCGAGAGCCACGATGCGCTCACCGGGCTTGCCAATCGCCGCGCCTTCATCGAGGGCCTCAGCGAAGCGATCCAGCGCATGAATCGCGACAAGACGCAGATCGCCGTGCTCTGCCTCGACATCGACAAGTTCAAGGAGATCAACGACGCGGCGGATCATGCCGGCGGCGATCAGGTGCTGCGCGAGATCGGTGCGCGCGTCAAGCTCACGTTGCGCGAACGCGACCTGCTGGCGCGGTTGAGCGGCGACGAATTCGCCATCGCACTCGTCGATATCACCAATCTCGGCGATGTGATGGCATTCATGAACCGGCTGATCGATGCTCTGCGCAGCCCGTTCCAGGTTGCCGACAAGGACCTTCTGCTCACGACCAGCGTCGGCATCGCCATCGCGCCGGTCGACGGTGACAAAGCTACGACCGTGCTCCGTCATGCGACGATCGCGCTTTCGCGCGCCAAGGGCGACGGCGGCCAGCGCATGTGCTTCTTCGAGCCGAGCATGGACAAAGCGCTGCAACGCAGGCGGCTCGTCGAGCAGGAACTCAGGCTGG
Source organism: Methyloceanibacter sp. (assembly GCF_035650995.1). Classification (GTDB taxonomy): domain Bacteria; phylum Pseudomonadota; class Alphaproteobacteria; order Rhizobiales; family Methyloligellaceae; genus Methyloceanibacter. Next base: position 13,597 of record NZ_DASRGO010000045.1, read on the forward strand.
CGCTCGGACGCGACGAGTTCGACGTCGTCTATCAGCCGCAATACGACCTCGCCACAGAGCGGCAGATCGGGTCAGAGGCGCTGATCCGCTGGCATCACCCGGTGCATGGCAAGATCGCGCCGGGGCATTTCATCTCCGTCGCCGAGGATACCGGCCTCATCGTGCCGATCGGCGAGTGGGTTCTCAAACGTGCCTGTAGCGACGCCGTGACCTGGAGGGAGCCGCTCACCGTCGCCGTCAATCTGTCGCCGGCTCAGTTCCGCGACGGCGACATCGCCGAGACGGTGGCGCATGTCCTGAAAGAGACGGGGCTCGATCCTGCCCGGCTCGAGCTCGAGATCACCGAAAACCTTCTGATCAAGGACACGGAGGAGGTGCTGAGCAAGCTCAACCGGCTGCGCGATCTCGGCGTCGCCATCGCCATGGACGATTTCGGCACCGGCTATTCGAGCTTGAGCTACCTCGCCCGCTTCCCCTTCTCCAAGATCAAGATCGACCGCCAGTTCGTGCGCAACATGACGCGCGACCCGGCCATGCGGGCGATCGTCAAGACCATCATCGCGCTTGGCAAGTCGCTCGATGTGACCATTACCGCCGAGGGGGTCGAGACGGAAGAGCAGGCGCAGATGTTGCGCGACTTCGGCTGCGCCCAGGTTCAGGGCTTCCTCTACGGTTATCCGGGCGAGGCTGAACAGCCGTCCAAGGCCAAGAGCGGCAAGGCCACGGCGCCGTTTCCGTCGCAAAGCAGCGCAGCCTGATCGCTTCGTGGCGAACCCTATCTCTTGCCGGCCGCCGCTTAGTGCGGCGCATTGAACAAGGCTCCCCATGACTGGCCTTGGGATCTCGACCGAACCGGGCTTCCGCCAAAGAGCGGCTTGGCGGTCAGCCCGCGCGGAAACAAGGTCTTTTTCTGCGGCGCCCGCCTTACCACCGTCTGAGCGGGCTTCGCGGCTTTGACCTGCGCCTTGGGCTTCCGCCTCTCCGCCGGCGCCGGGGCGGCGTCAGGCTCCACTCTTGCTTCTGGCGAAGCTTCCGGGTTCACGGCGGCAAGGGTGCCGGCCGCTTCAGCCTCGGGTTCGGATGGCGGAGGGAGCGCCGAAGTCTCTTCGGATGCGGGCTTGACCGCAGAGAGGTCGGGCACGACGGGCGCGGGCTCCGCCCCCTTCCTAAAGTCCACTTCGATGTTGACCGGCTTCGGAGGGCTGCTGCCCGGGCCCGGCAGTGTGATGAGAAGTGGCAGGAGAATCGCGAGCGCAATCGCGTGAACGGCGCCTGCGCCAATGGCAAAAACCGGAAGACTTGGTTTCAGTCGGTTCACGGCGGCGGTGGAAGCGAGCCCTTAATCCGGTGCACTCCTTCACGCCACACTCGAGTTAGCTGAGTCGCCCTCCTTTGTGAATCTTTTAACTCTCGACCACGATGTGGGGCGCCGGACGCGCGGCGCCCTTCGCGCGCCCAAGCTCGGCGAGAGCGCGCGCGGCGATCTCACGATAGGCATGGGCGGCGGGAGAGGCGGGATCCGTCGCCACGACGGGCTTCCCCGCGTCGGAGGTCTCCCGGATCGCAAGGGTCAGCGGCACCTCGCCCAGGAAGGGTACGCCGAGCCGCTCGGCATCGGCACGCGCGCCGCCATGGCCGAAAATGTCGGAGCGTCCGCCGCAATGCGGGCAGATGAAGGTACTCATGTTTTCGACGATACCGAGCACCGGCACATTCACCTTACGGAACATGGCAAGCCCCTTGCGGGCATCGATGAGCGCAAGGTCCTGCGGGGTCGAGACGATCACGGCGCCGGCGAGCGGCACCTGCTGAGCCATGGTGAGCTGAGCGTCGCCCGTACCGGGCGGCATATCCACGACAAGCACGTCGAGATCGCCCCAGGCCACGTCCTTCAACATCTGCGACAGCGCCGACATCACCATCGGCCCGCGCCAGATCATCGGCGTCTCCTCATCGACGAGGAAGCCCATCGACATCACCTTGAGGCCGTAAGCCTCCATCGGCTGGAGCTTGTTTTCGGCGACTTGCTGCGGCTGGCCTTTCAGCCCGAGAAGGCGCGGCATCGAAGGCCCGTAGATATCGGCATCGAGCAGACCGACCTTGAGGCCATGCTCCTTCAGTCCGAGCGCAAGATTGACCGCGGTGGTCGATTTGCCGACGCCGCCCTTGCCGGAGGCCACGGCAATGATGTTGGCGACGCCGGGCAGGCCCCCAGGGCGATGGCGGGCGTCGCGGGCCGCGCCCGGCCGGGCGAATGAGGGCGACGGCGACGCTCCTCCGCCGTTGCCCGCGCGCGCGGCCGATGGGGCACGGTCGGCGGTGAGCGTCACCACCACGCGTTCGACGCCCGGCAGCTTGGCGACCGCCTTCTCGGCGGCCTCGCGCAGGGCCTCAAGCTCTTTGGCGCGGCCGGGATCGACGGAAATCGCGAAATAGACTTTGCCCTTGTGGATCACGACCTCGGAGACGAGGCCGAGCGAGACGATGTCGGCGCGGTCATCGGGGCCCCTGATCGCCTTGAGGGCCTCGAGCACGCGCTCCTTGGTGAGGCGTTCGGTCATGATGTGGAATATGTATGCCTGCTTTGTGCGAACACCAACCGTCGCGTGGCTTACGCGTTAACCGGCGGAGCGGGGGCTCAAGGCACGAAGCAACTCGCGCCGGCGCAAGTCTTTAGCTTGTCGTCCATCTCACGAAGCGCGGCAAGGTCGCCCGCATAGGACGGGTTCGCGATCTCGTTGCTTAACTCGTAGGGATCGGCCTCGAGGTCGAACAGCTCCTCGAACCCGCTGTCATATTTCACGTATTTCCGCGTGACGGTGCGCACGGCGGTAAACCGGTTATGCGGCAGTTGGAAGCGATTGATCGGGCTCTGCAACAGGATCGCGCTCCGCCAAGGGGCCTTGGCAAAGAGAGGCACGAGCGACCGGCCATCGAGGATGGTCCCAGGCCTCGCATGAGCGAGATCGACGATGGTCGCTGTCAGGTCGAGATTGGTCACGAGCTGATTGCGGATCTCATTCTTGGGGATGCCAGGCCCGCTGATCAGGAGGGGAACCTTGATCGACTCTTCATAGGCTGCGGACTTGCCGATCAGCCGGTGCTCCCCGAACATATAGCCGTTGTCGGACGTGTAGATGATCACCGTGTCGTCGAGCTTGCCCGCCTCCTTCAGCGCCTCGACCACGGCAGCGACGAGATCGTCCACCGATTGCAGCGCCTGGAGCATGGCGCGATAGTCCTTGGTGAGCTGTGTCTGCGACTCTCCGTGGATGGGATTGGCTTTCAATGCCTTACGGGTCACGTCCTTCTCGTTGAAGTTGGGCCCCATCGGAAGCCCGACCTCCTCGAAGGCATTGGCATATTGGGGAGCGGGAATTGCGCGTGCGCCTTGGGAGTGGACGGCCTTTGTGGCGATGTAGGCGAAGAAGGGCGTGGACTTCCCCGCCTGGTCTCGAATGAAGCGCACCGCGCGATCCTTGACCACGTCGGTCGAATAGTCGCTCGGGCTATGGTCGAAATAGAGGATGGTGCCGTTCTCATTGACCGCGTAGTCGAAATAGCGGGCGCGCGAGCCGGTGAAGGCGAACCAGAGATCCCAGCCCGGTGGCACCCAATCGCGCGGATTGCCGACGGTCGGACCCTTGAGTTCGACATTGATCAGGTTGCCGGCCCAGGCGAGCCAGGCGCCCCATGTGCTTTGCTGTCCGTAGCGATTGATATATTTGCCGAACAACGCCGTGGTGTAGCCCGCCTGTTTGAGCCAAACGGGAAGCGCGTTCGCCTCCTTGTCCTTGAAGGATTCCCAGCCGCCGTCGTCCAACGGGTTGTTGGCCTTGATCCCCGTGTTGTGGGCTGCCTGTCCGGTGAAGAACGAGGCGCGGCTCGGCGCGCAGAGCGGAAGGTCGACGAAACTGTTCTTGAAGGTGAGGCCCTGCTCGCCGACCAGCGCGCGGAGCTTCGGCATATAAGCAATCGAGCCGGTGTCGTCCTGATCGTCGGTCATAATGACGACGATGTTGGGCGCGGCTTCGGATGCCGTCGCCGAAGCGAGGAGGAGGATAAGGGCCGCGAAGAGGCGCAGGGGCATAAGGGAGTGCATCAGGTCTCAGCCAGTTCGGGGAAGAGCAATGGGAGTGCCTCAATCTTCTTCCAGCCTAGCCCCTCGCCGACCGCCTCGGTACGAAGGTCGTGGAAAAAAGCGTCGAGCACGGCGGCACGCTCTTGGGCGAGGGGCGGGCTGCAATAGTCCTCCTCTTCCCACACGGCAACGCCATCGCGCCTCAGCCGCGCATTGCGGAGCGCGTGAGTGAGCGCGCGGCCGAACGGCTCGAGATCGAGGAATGCACCGGCTGCCAGACGCTCACCGAGCTCCTCCATTAGGCCGTGTTTCGGAACGGCAGAGACGAGATAGAAGGCCAAGGCTTGCTCCTTATGGGCCGCGCCCACCCGGCGGCCGGGATCATTACTCGGCGATTGCGGAAAGATGCTGGCGGGGAATGCGGTCCCGCGCCGCATCGGCGGCTCCCCTTCAGGCTCGGAAGCACAAACTTCGTTGAGGTTCAGGCTTCGGCACGCCCAGCCGGATTGGGCCCACTTTGGCGTTAGGATATTGGGTTAAACTTTCGATAACCCGACGGCGAACTTAGACGCTGCGCTCAGCCCAACATCGAATAGGTTAGCCCGCCAGTGGGGTATATTCGCCGATGTATCGGGTCCTCGATTGCATCAGATATGAGCATGATTACCGGCTCGTTCTGCTCGCCATCGCGATCTGCTGGGCGACGAGTTGGACCGCCTGGTACCTCTACGCCATGTCGTCGAGCTCGCGCGGCTTGAGCCGCTGGGCCTGGGTGCTGCAAACCGCGGTCGCCGCGGGCTCGGGCATTTGGGCCACGCATTTCATCGCCATGCTGGCCTTCAAGTCGGCGCTTCCGACCACGTACGATTCCGTCCTCACCCTTGCCTCGCTCCTAATTGCGATTGTAGTGACGGGCATCGGCTTTTCGATCGCGGAGCGCTTCAGGTCCAACTCGGCTTGCATTCTCGCGGGAGCTGTGGTCGGGGCCGGCATCGCCGTGATGCACTACTCTGGAATGAACGCGATGAGCATCTCGGGGCACATCCGCTGGGACGCCGACTTGGTCGTCGCCTCGATCTCAGCGGGAATCGTGCTATCGGCGATGGCGATGTGGTTGTTCACGATGAAGGGTTCGTTGCCGCTTGCGGCAGGCGCGCTCACGGCGGCCATCTGCGTTCTCCACTTCACCGCCATGGGAGCGGCGACGGTCGAATACGATCCCACTTTCGTCGCAAGCTCGGCGCAGATCGACAACAAGCTGCTCGCCACGGCGATCGCCGGGGTCACGCTGCTCGTGATTCTCTCCGGTCTCACCGCCGCGCTGATCAGTTACGACACGACGCGCGAGCTGCGGCATCTCGCCGATCACGATCACCTCACCGGACTGCCGAACAGGGGCTATATCAACAGGCTGATCGACACCTCGATCAATGCCAGCACCAAAGCCGGCTTCGCTCTCCTGTTCGTGGACCTTGACCGCTTCAAATGCATCAATGACGGGCACGGCCACCTCGTTGGCGACCACGTGTTGCGGCAGGCCGCGCAGAGACTAAGGCGTGCGGCGAGCGATACCGCGGTCGTCGGCCGGGTCGGAGGCGATGAATTCCTCGTCATGCAGGCCGGCGCCGAGCCGGCCAAGGCAGAGCGCCTGGTTGAGGCAATCATGACCTCATTCGAGCTGCCGTTCGACATCCCTGGCGGACGCGGCACCGCCTTGGGGGTCAGCATCGGCGTCGCCTTCTATCCGCGCGATGGCCACGACGGGGAGTCCCTGATCAAGGCTGCCGACGGAGCACTCTACTGGATTAAACGCAGGGGCGGCGGCGCCGCAGCCTCGGCGGCTTAGCGGCGCGCGCGGATTACCACCAGGTGTCGTTCTGCAAGATGTCGCGCGGGGCGTCGAGACTGAAGCCGGTGCGTGCCATCCAATAGGCCGAGCCGAGGCAGACCACCGAGCCAATCAAGAAGAAAACGCCGAGGCCGAGCATCCATCGGCTATTGCCGCCGAGCTCCGCCGCCCGCGTCTCCTCGGATTTGACGCTGATGAGGAAGCGCCGGTCCTTGGCTCCGGGCGGAGGCGCTTCGATGCAGCCGTCCTTGCCCACGACGCCGAGCACGTCGATTTCGGCATCGACCGGCGGCCCGCCGCGATTCGCAAGGGACGATAGCGTTTTGCGAGGGTTACCGGGAGGTCCGCTTTGGACTCGTACCGAGCAAAAAATGTGCGGCGACGTGAACCGAATCGCTCAGACCCGCGTTTGGATTCGGGGCGCAAGCGCCCGGGGCTTGCGACGGGGATCGAGCCCGGGCTGAACCTACGGGGAGCCGGCCGGAAACGGCTATAGGGCAGAGGCCTGAAAAGCGTTCGGCGTATCGAAAATGGGCTTCGGTCAAGCCTTCCTTAACCCTGTTCTTGCTATTGATAGCGGGCCACGGCCAAGCGTCATAGCGTCTGCCCGGCAAACCACTTCCACAAAAAGCGAGGGGGAACATGCGCGTTGTGGGCAGTTCGGAAGTTGCGAGGGATTTCAGACGGGTCGAAATCGATCGGCATATCGGCGTCGCGTCGCGCTTCGTCGCGGCGACCAGGGACCATGATCAGGCGCCCCGCGCCATCACGTTGGTTCTGCGCTCGGCAAGCTCCGACCCGGCCAAGGCGCTCCTCCATTTGAAAGACGAATTCCTCGGCGCAGGCATCCGGGCCAAGGCGATCCTAGCCAAGCTCGAGCCGGCCGACGAACTCCGCGAATTCTTTGCGACGCTCGCAGAACTCGCTCCCGAAGAGAAGCCGTGCGAGCTGATCCGCTGGGCGCGCAATCCAAGGCTGCTCGACGCCCATGAGCAGGCGACCTACGGTGCGGCCATGTGCTGGTCGGGAGACCCGATGCGCCGCGATCCCGACAAGCGGAACGCGCTTGCCCTGTTCGACGAGGCGGGGACAGACCGCGTGCGGCTCGCGCGGCTCGCCTTCGCCGCACTTTGGGATGCCTCTTCTCCGGTGCCCGAACGGCTCTTGATCGGGACCGCGGCGCCAAAGCCCTGCGGCACCTACAAGGCGGCGCCAGAGGCGCCCGTCACTCTGCTTAAGGCGAAGATCCAGGGCTGGCCGCTCGTCAGGCACTAGCCGCCTCCCACGGCCAGAGCAAAGCCTGCACGGCCGCCGCTCCTTCCTCAGGGGCGAGCCTTCCTTGCTTGCCTTTAAGGTGACGGATTTCCGGTTTCGCGATAGGCTCCCGCCGGTTTCAGCGTTACCCGGCTTGCCGCCTATGACCCTTGAGCCTTACGCCTTGCCGTCCCGCATTCCGGCAGCCCCAAACTTTCTCCTTCACCATTGCTGAAAGGACGTCAACGCCATGAACCGGCGCGAATTCGTGACATGCGCAGTGTGCGCGGGGCTCGCGAGCTTGACTGGAGACGTCGCGGCGTTCGCCGCCGACGACGACGCGCCGATCAATGTTGGCGGCACCCAATACGCGAACCGCAAGGCCTTCGTGTCGAGCGGGCGGCGGTGCGGGACGCCGCTGCCAACGCTTTATGACATCAGGCGCACGCAGCGGGTGCGCTCGGCGCTCCGCAGCAACAATATCGAGTTCAACACCAAAACCGTCATCCCCGTACACTTCCACATCATTCATGACGGGCGGGCGGGCAATCTTCCCGAGCATCAGCTCGAAGAGCAGATTGCGCTGCTCAATCAGGTCTACGAGCCCGCGCTGCTCGAGTTCCAGATGGCCAGCGTCGACCGCACCAAGCACCCGAAATGGTACCGGGTCGGCATCTCGACGCCGGAGGAAGCGGCGATGAAGGCCGAGCTCGGCAAGGCG
>NZ_DASRGO010000046.1:0-2261 GCF_035650995.1 Methyloceanibacter sp.
GGGTCGATGATCTCCGCGCGCGACAGCTTGTCCTCGAGCTCGGCCACCTTGGCCTCGTTGAGCCCCTGGGCGTCCTTGGCGGCGTGATACTCGGCGTTCTCGGAAAGGTCGCCGTGATCGCGTGCCTCGGCAATCTGCTGGATGATGCGCGGACGCTCTTCCACCTTGAGGCGGTGCAATTCGGCCTCGAGCTTCTTGAACCCCTCGACCGTCATCGGCACTTTTTCCATGGGCCTTGCTCGCGTTTCCGCCCGGCTCCCCTATTTCGGACGCCGGTAGCCAAAGTTCCACTTTCACCCAGTCTTTCGGGTTTGGCCAGCCCTTCTCGGGGCGGCGCACCGCACCATCCTCAGGATGCGTGGTTTACGTAGGACTGCAGCGGCGCCACGGAAAGGGTACCTGCTGCGAGCGCTTTAATGGCTTGAGTCGCCGCCAGCGCACCAGCCAGAGTTGTATAGTAAGGGATGTGGTAGAGCAAGGCCGTGCGCCGGATGTCCTTGGAGTCCGCGAGCGCCTTGGCACCCTCGGTGGTGTTGAACACGAGGTGCGCCTCGCCGTTCTTCATCAGGTCGACGATGTGCGGCCGCCCCTCGAGCACCTTGTTGACCTGCTCGCAGGGAATGCCGTGCGCGGCGAGCGCCCGCCGGGTGCCGCGCGTGGCGATGATGCGAAAACCCAGCTCGACGAGATCGCGCACGGCGCCGAGGATCCCCTCCTTGTCGGCGTCGCGCACGGAGACGAACACGGTGCCACCGAGCGGCAGGATGTTGCCGGCGCCGAGCTGGCTCTTGGCGAAGGCCATGGCGTAGTCGCGGTCGATGCCCATCACCTCGCCGGTGGAGCGCATCTCCGGTCCCAGCACCGGATCGACGCCGGGGAAGCGCGCGAAGGGAAACACGGCTTCCTTCACCGCCACGTGCCCGAGCCGGCCCGCCTTCAGCTTGAAGGACGCGAGCGGTTCGCCGTTCATGATGCGCGCGGCAATGCCGGCGATCGGCTTGCCGATCACCTTGGCGACGAACGGCACGGTGCGCGAGGCGCGCGGGTTGACTTCCAGGATGTAGATCTCGCGGCCTTTCACGGCGTACTGCACGTTCATCAGGCCGACCACGTTGAGAGCCAGCGCCATGTCGCGCGTCTGCTTCTCGAGGCGCACGAGGATCGAGGAGGGCAGCGAATGGGCCGGCAGCGAGCAGGCGCTGTCGCCCGAATGGATGCCCGCCTCCTCGATGTGCTCCATGATGCCGGCGATGAAGGTGTCGCGGCCGTCGCAGAGGCAATCGACGTCGACCTCGATGGCGTCGGCCAGATAGCGGTCGATGAGCAGCGGCCGCCGCTCCGACACGGCGAGCTCGGAGGGCTGGTTGAGCGTGGCCGACAGGCGGGCCACGTAGCGGTCGAGCTCGGCTCCGTCGGCGACGATCTCCATGGCCCGGCCGCCCAGCACGTAGGAGGGGCGGATCATCACCGGATAGCCGAGCCCGTCGGCGACGCTGCGCGCCTCGGCGAGGTTGCGGGCAATCCCGCTCGCCGGCTGCTTCAAGTGCAGACGGTCGACCAGCTCCTTGAAGCGGTCGCGGTCCTCGGCGAGGTCGATGGCCTCGGGCGAGGTGCCGAGGATCGGCACGCCGGCCGCCTCCAGGGGATGCGCGAGCTTGAGCGGCGTCTGCCCGCCGAACTGCACGATCACGCCCTTGAGGCGGCCCCGCGACTGCTCGACGTGGATGATCTCCAGCACGTCCTCGGCGGTGAGCGGTTCGAAGTAGAGCCGGTCCGAGGTGTCGTAGTCGGTCGACACCGTCTCCGGGTTGCAGTTGACCATGATGGTCTCGGTACCGGCCTTGGCCAGGGCGAACGAGGCATGGCAGCAGCAATAGTCGAACTCGATGCCCTGGCCGATGCGGTTGGGTCCGCCGCCCAGGATCACGACCTTGTCCCGGTCGGAGGGACGTGCTTCGTCGGCAGGACCGCCATCGAGAGCGAGCCCCTCTTCGTAGGTGGAGTACATGTAGGCGGTGGGCGAGGCGAACTCGGCCGCGCACGTGTCGATGCGCTTGAAAACGGGGCGCACGCCGAGACCGATGCGCCGCCGGCGCACCTCCGCCTCGTCGAGGCCGGCGAGCCTGGCCAGGCGCGCGTCGGAGAAGCCCATGGCCTTGAGCATCCTCAGCTGCCGCGCTGTACCGGGCAGGCCGTGGGCGCGCACGCGCGCCTCCATGTCGACGATCTCCTGGATCCGCTCCAGGAACCACGGATCGATC
>NZ_DASRGO010000047.1:0-23392 GCF_035650995.1 Methyloceanibacter sp.
GCCGTGCCAATCGCGGCCATCGCCGAACAGGACGATGCTCGTGTCTGGGCTCGCCGCCGTCATGTGGGGGATCAGGAGAAAGAGCGCGACAGCACCGCGCTGTCGATGCGGCCCGCCTCGAAGCTCTTGCCCGATTTGAGCGCCGTCACCGTCACCATGGCCGGGCTGAACAGCATGCGGTCGATCGCATAGAAATCGCCCTTCACCGCGGCGAAGATCTCGGCGAACGGCCGGCCGTAGTCCTTGGACTTGAGGCTCGGCAGCGCCTCGGCGAGCGCCTTGGCATTCTTTTCGTCGCCCGAGACGAAGAGCTGCACCCGCCCGCCATAGATGATGGCGTCGTTGGTGCGGCCCATGGCCTCGACGAAGGTGGGCGCGGGCGGCGGCAGTGGTGCGGTGGCGATGCCGTCGACGATATGGTCGAGCGGAAAATGAAGCTCGTGCGCCTTGTGGAGCGCGACCTCTAGGCAGCGCGCGGCGATCTGCACGGTGCCGGCGAGGCTCGAGGTCGGCGCATAGAGGAAGGTGAGCCGCTCGGGCGGGAGCTTGCAGGCCTTGGCGACGGCTTCGACGAGAGCGGCGGGCGGGGCGCGGTCGGCTTCGATCACAAGTGTCGCGCTCGCCGCCTTGTCGCGGTAGCCGAGCTCCTCGAACAGCTTCTCCGAAGAGCCGATCGCCCGCGCAGGGCCCGACCCCAGCACGTTGAATTTCTTGCCGTTATCGTCGACCGAAAGGCTCCAGCCGGCATATTGCGAGCCGAGGCAGGCAATCACCGGTTGGCTGGTATGCACCGTCACCATGAACGGCCAGGCGCTGTCGGCGTCGGTCGTTTCGAGCGACACGCGGCCCAAGCCGCCGAGGCAGACCTCGGCCATCCGGCGCCCGGCTTCGAGACCGCCGGTCGCGCGCACGCCGCAATCGATGCGGCACTCGCCGAGACTTCCCGTCGTCACCTCAACGCGAAGCGACCGCGCCTCGTCCATCATTGACCTGACGATCGGCTCGACCGCGGTGTTGACGCTCGGCAGGTCCCCCTCTGCGGCGCTCGCTTCCGTCTTTTTGTCCATTTTGTTCACGGTAATCCCCCCTGCATTTACTTTCGATGCATGCCAGGACTGTTTTCGTTCGTGCCTCGACCAAACTCTTGGCGCGCGCGGTTGTGCCGGCGCGGGCCCACACAGTGCATATCGGACGCTCTTTGTCGATAATTTCTCCGGGCTTAGCTCGGTCGGCGGTCCAGGCGGGCCAGGCCATGGTTAGTGGAACGGCGAGGCGTCTTCGAGCGAAAACGATGGCCGAGGCCGCGGCTCCCGCGGGCCTCGGCGCCTGGCGCGGAAGCTTGTCGCGCTGCGCCGCCTCGAGGTGAAGCTTAAGGAGCGGGGCATCGGCGCTGTCGAAAATGTCGATTGTGGCGCCGGGGCGGGGGTTGATCTCGAGCAGAAGCGCAGTCTTTCCCTTCACCATGAAATCGGCCGAGGCGAGACCTCTGATGCCGAAGGCTGAGACGGCGCGCTCGACGGCAGAACGCATTGCCTCCTTGGCCGAGGGGGTAAGCCGGGCAGGACGGACCGCCCCGCCATAGCGAAACGGCCTCCCCTTCGACGGCGCCGGCCACTGCTCGCTGAAGCCGAGCACGCGCGCGCATGTCCCGTCCGCGAGGAAGAGCGCAGAGACGGGAGAGCCCTCGACCCGCTCCTGGTAGTAGCGGTTTCCGCGCTTGCGCGCGCTGCGATCGATCCCGATATGGCTGCCGCCGGCACCGCCCTCGCGTTTGACCAGCCAGTCTTTCACGCCGCGTGCCGGTCTTACGCACGTTGTCGCAGGGTGGGCGATGCCGAGGCGGTCGAGCGTGCTGAAGAAACTCTTTGGGTCCTTGAGCCGCCTGACCGTCGCCGCGTCGTTGCCGATGAGGGTCCACCTCTCGGCGATGCGGCTGAGAAGCTCCGGTCGGTCCTCGAACCCCGAGCCGTAGACGAACCCCAAGATCGGCGCCGGGCTTGCCGCGGCAAGCGCATCGAGCGCGCGTGCAAGGCTCGCCCACCGGAAGCCGCGCGCGATGTCGTCGAGCTTACAGCAGGCGTAAGCCGCCTCCTGCGTGTCCATATCGGCGAAGAAATCGGCGACGAGGGGCACGAACCCGGCCCGGCGCGCCGCTTGCGCGAGCGCGCGGCCCGAGACGGCCGCAACCAGGAGCGCGAGGCCGTCAGCCGACGAGCTTCTGGGCAAGGGCGTAAGCGTCTCTGAAATCGAGATAAAGCGGCTTCGGGGTCTCGATCATCTGCTTGAACAGTCCGAATTCGGTCTTGTACTTGATATTGCCGACCGCGAGCGCGCCGATGCCGACGGCATTGGTGCCGGGAATCGGCTTGCCGTTGTCGTTCACGCCGACGCCTTCGATACCGGACGGCGGCACGGCGTTCACGTCGGCGGCAACCTTGAGCTTGGTCGCATCCTTGAGCTGATCGGTCGTCAGCAGCCTCCGCCCGGCGGGACCGGCCGAGAAGATGATGTCGGCCTCGCGCGCGAGCACCGCCTTCTGCTCTTCGGTCGAGCCGTCGGCATAATCGAGCGCCTCATCGAAGCGCGCATTGGCTTCGAGCGCGAGCTTCTTCACCCGCTCGGGTCCGTCATAGCCGACGAGGGTAGCCTTGGCCCCGTCGCTCACCGCGATCACGGCCGAGGCGAAGGCGACCACGCCAGTGCCCCCGAACACCACAACGCGCAGGCCCTTGAGATCAACCGAGAACCTGTCGCGCAGCGCCTTTTTGGCGCAGGCGACCATGGCGGCGGCGGTGGTGAAGGAGCCGGCGGGATCGGCGAACACCGAAATCTCGAAGGGCGGCACCATCGCCTTCTTGGCGCGATCCATCATGTCGAGCGCTTCGATGGCGCGCTTGCCGCCGATGAACATGCCGGTTCGCTTGATGCCCTCCGGCCCGCGCGAGAAAATCGCGTCCTGCACCAGGCCGTAGACGTCCTCGACGGTGACATTGGTATAGGGGATGGCGTGATCGAAGCCTGCGTCGAGGCCCATGTTCACGTCGAACGGGCTCATATGCTTGAGCGGCGTGAGCATGTGCAGAATCCGGGGGGTCGCCATGGGCGTTCGCGTCTCCCTGCTGTGACGTTGGCCTCGCTTTAGCATACTCGGTGCCAAGGCCAAGCCTCTCGATGAGCGGTGGCTTAGCGGCTCTATACCGTGGTCTCGATGACGGCGCCCTCGTTGCGGCCTTGAGCAAGCTCGAAGCTGAGCCCGGCGTGAGAGGCGCGGGCACACGCCTCACGGAGCAGAGCCGCGCCGTCAGCCTCCGATGGCACGAAGGCGAAGCCGGTCGGGCCCCATGAGCTCTGGCCGATGCCGGTTAGTCCCATTCTGGCGAGCCAGGCAAGCACCTCGCTCACCGCGGCGCTGCTATAGGGACCGCCTTGCAGCGGGGCGAAATAAGCGCCCATGACGCGCTGCAAATAGCCGATCTGCTCGCAGAATCCGTCGAAATCGCAAGCGCCAAGTGCCGGCAAGGCGATATCCGTGAGTCTCCGGCTAAGCTCTCTCGTCTCCGCCTCGGGAAAGTCTGGCAGCGAGGAAAAGGCGGCCGCCTCGCTTGCGCCGGCCAGTCCCTTTGCCGCTGCGTCGAAGATGAGCAGCACGCGCCAAGCGGCCGGGAATGGGAGGCGGGAGACGAGCGCAGGCAATTCGCCGTCAGGTCTCGGGCCGCTGTCGAGCACGGCGCCGCCCTGCTCGAAGGTGAAGATGCCGATGCCCGAACGCGCCCCGCGCTGAAGCCGCCTTGCAATCTCATGCAGCGAAAGGTCCAAGCCTTCGAGGGTCGAAAATGCCGAGCCTACGGCGAGCGCGAGCTGGGTACCCGAGCCAAGCCCGGCATGGGAGGGAACGATCTCGCTGAGCGTGAGCGCGTGAGCGGCCTTCATGCCGCAGCTTGCCGCGATCGTCTTGAGGTAGCCCTCGGCGCGCCAGTGCTCGGGACCGGTGACGCGTGGGCTCTCCGCCCGCTGGAGCGAAAGGCGCGTGCCAGGCCGGTCGAGCGAAAGGCCGAACGAGCCGAACGGGCGCTTGCCTCGTCCGCTCGGGTCGAGAAAGCCGAAATGAAGCCGCGCGGTCGCGGTGACGGTAACACGCATGGGAAGGCGGACTTTGGCGGCGCCGGGCGAGGGTGAGGAAAAGGCCTCCATTGATCGGGCGCAAGCCTCTCGATATGGTTTCGGTTCCGGGGAAGTGCCCACTGTTTCAAAAGACAAGTCTGATGGCAACGTCCGAACGCACCTACAGCGATGCAGAGGTCGAGGAGCGGCTCAAGAAGGAGTTGCCGCACTGGTATCTCGAGGATGGCTGGATCAGGCGGAAGTTCCGCACCAATAGCTGGAAGGGCACACTGATGGTGATCAACTGCGTCGGCCATCTCGCCGAGGCGGCCTGGCACCATCCCGACATCACCGCCTCCTATGCCTGGGTCGAGGTGAGGCTCAAGAACCACGCCGCCAAGGGCATCACCGACAAGGACTTCGATCTCGCCAAGAAGATCGAGGAGGTCGTGCACTGGCAGCCGGGCAAGGAGGGCGGCGCGCTCGAAGGGACGCCCGCCGAAGACATGCGCTTCGCCTATATCAAGTACGATAAACCCAAAGCCTGATCGATTTGTGCCCCCCATCCTTGCGCTTTCGGCTCCCCTCGTGGGACCGGCCGTAGGCTGACGATCTGAGCCTGCTTCATCCCCCCGCTTGCGCCCTTTGGCCCACCTGTTTAATGGTGCGCGGCTGAACCGCCGAAGCCGAGGGAGAGGGCGCTAAATCCCGTCATGTCGAAGCTGAACGTCAAGGGTGTCACCATCGTCGAGACTTTCGCCGAGGCCTTTCCGATGGTGGGCACGCGGATCGTCATTACTGCGCCGACGCTCGAATGGGCGATGATCGCCGCGCGCACCATGACGGGCTTCGCCACCTCGGTGATCGCCTGCGGCGCGGAGGCCGGTATCGAGCGGACGCTTTCGACCGAGGAGACGCTCGACGGGCGTCCCGGCGTCGCCGTGCTGCTCTTCACCATGGACACCAACAAGCTCCAGACCCAGCTCAGGAACCGCGTCGGGCAATGCGTGCTGACGAGCCCAGGCTCGGCCTGCTTCGCCGGGCTTGTCGGCGAGAAGAGCTTGAAGCTCGGCTCATCGCTCAGATTCTTCGGCGACGGCTGGCAGGTGTCGAAGCGGGTGGGCGGACGGCGGTTCTGGCGCATCCCGGTGATGGACGGCGAGTTCGTCTGCGAGGAGAAGACCGGGCTCACCAAGAAGGCGGTCGGTGGCGGCAACCTGCTTGTGCTCGGCAAGAGCCACGCCGCCGTGCTGGCGGCCTGCGAGCGCGCCGTGCGCGCCATCGACGAGGTGCCTGAGGTCATCACGCCGTTCCCCGGCGGCATCGTGCGCTCGGGCTCGAAGGTCGGCTCGAAATACAAAGGCCAGATCGCCTCGACCAACGACGCCTATTGCCCGACGCTGAAGGCCGCGGTGAAGACCGAGCTTCCGGCTGATGTCGAGGCGGTGATGGAGATCGTCATCGACGGGCTGACCAAGGACGCGGTCGCGGCGGCGATGCGCGCCGGCTTGCACGCCATCGCCGAAGGCGGCGCCGAAGCGGGCATCACCCACATCACCGCCGGCAATTACGGCGGCAATCTCGGCCCGCATCATTTCCATCTCAAGGACCTCATCTGATGGGCACGCTCAGTTTCGAGCTCAAGGCAAAGCCCGATCAGCGGCTCGACCTGTCGCCGCTCGTCCCCGCCAAGCTCAAGCCGCTCAAGGGCAAGGAGATCGAGGCGCTGATCGTGGGAACCACGCGCGACAAGCTTAAAGTCGGCGATCTGTTCAAGGTGAAAGGCGAGGGGGGCGGCGCGGTCGCCTTCGCCGGCACCGACGCGCGCTGCGACAAGATTGGGGCCGCGATGAAGGACGGCGAGATTCTCGTCGAGGGCGACGTGGGCGCCTATCTCGGCGCCGGCATGAAGGGCGGCAAGATCACGGTCAAGGGAAGCGCCGGAGCCCTTGCCGGCGCGAGCATGGCGGGCGGAGAGATCGCGATTGACGGCGATGCCGGCGAGCGGGCGGCCGGCATTCTTGTCGGCGAGACGCTCGGCATGCGGGGTGGGCTCTTGAGCATCGGCGGCAATGCCGGACCTCTGCTCGGCGAGCGCATGCGCCGCGGGCTCGTTATCGTCAGCGGCGACACGGGCGATTATCTCGGCGGGCGCATGGTGGCCGGCACCATCATCGTCAAGCACCGCGTCGGGCGGTTCGCGGGCTTTGGGTTGAGGCGCGGCAGCCTCATTTTGCTCGAGGAGCCCAAGGAGCTGCTTCCCACCTTCGGCGACAGCGGCGTGATGGAGTTCGACTATCTCAGGCTCATGGAGCATTGGCTGCGCGAGACGGGCCGCGCCATCAGCCTCGGGGCGCGAGCGCGGCGCCTGATGGGCGACCAAGCCGCGCTCGGCAAGGGCGAGATGCTGATCGTCGCTTGAGATTTGATCGTGAGCATTTTCAGTTCCAGCATAGAATTCCGTCATGGCCGGGCTTGTCCCGGCCATCCACGTTTTGGTTGTGCGAGAAATCGTCGATGCCCGGCACAAGGCCGGGCATGACCACTCGTTTTGATTGGACTCCGTACTATATGGGCTATGCTCGGTATGCCGGGCGGATGTCGTGTAATTGGCTCTTGAAATGACCGCTTCGCCTTTCGTGCTCCTCGACGACAGCCTGACGCCTGGCGGCCGGAGCCTGCTCTTTGCCGAACCCGAGCGGGTGGTTCAGGCCTCTTCGCCCGATGAGGTCGATGCCGCGCTCGACGAGGTGTCGGCGGGGCTTGCCCGCGGGCTCCACGCCGCGGGCTTCTTCTCCTACGAGCTTGGCTATTGCCTCGAGCCGAAGTTGCGGCACCTGCTTCCCGCCGACCGGCGCGTGCCGCTGTTCTGGATCGGTCTCTTCCGCGCGCCGCTTCCTCTCGACGACGCGACGACGCGCGCCTGGCTCGATTCCCACGGCGGCGCCGAACGCGCCAAGATTTCCGATCTCACGCTGTCCTGGACGCGCGCTGAGTACATCTCCGCCTTCGACAAGGTCGAGGACTACATCGCGGCCGGCGACGTCTATCAGATCAACCTCACGCTCAAATATCGCTTCGCCTTCGAGGGCGATCCGGTTGCGCTCTACGCCGCGCTCAGGCGGAAGCAGCGCGTCGCTTACGGCGCGCTCATCCGCACCGGCGATCACGACGTGCTGTCGCTGTCGCCCGAGCTCTTCTTCCGGCGGGAGGGAAAGCACATGTCGACGCGCCCGATGAAGGGCACGGCGCCGCGCGGCCGCACCCCGCGCGAAGACGCGCGGCTCAAGACCTGGCTTGCCATGGACGAGAAGCAGCGCGCCGAGAATTTGATGATCGTCGATCTCCTGCGCAACGACCTCGGCCGCGTGGCCAAGATCGGCTCGGTCGAGGTGACCGACCTCTTCACCGTCGAGACCTACCGCTCGGTGCATCAGATGACCTCGGGCATCTCGGCCGAGCTCAGATCCGATATGGGGCTCAAGGACATGTTGCGCGCGCTGTTCCCGTGCGGCTCAGTCACCGGCGCGCCGAAGGTGCGCGCCATGGAGATCATTCGCGAATTGGAATCCGAGCCGCGCGGCATTTACACCGGCGCGATCGGCCATATCGCGCCCTCAGGCGATGCCCAGTTCAACGTCGCGATCCGCACCGTCGTGCTCGACGCGCAAGGCGGCGAGATGGGCATCGGCAGCGGCATCGTCGCCGACTCGAAGGCCGAGTCCGAATTCGACGAGTGCCTGCTCAAGGCCCAGTTCCTGATCAGGCCCGACGCGCCGTTTTCGCTCATCGAGACCATCCGCTACGAGCGGGGCAAGGGACTGCATCTGCTCGAGCGGCATCTCGCCCGGCTGCAATCCTCCGCCGGCCATTTCGGCTATCCTTTCTCGCGCGAGGCCGTCCTTGCCGCGCTGGCTGCCGAAACGGCGCGCATCGAGGCGCCTGTCGCCATGGTGCGGCTCCTGCTCGCCGAGGAGGGGGGGATCACCGTTACCTCGACGCCGATCGAGCTCCCGACCAAGGACACGGTGTGGCGCTTCGTCATCTCCGACCAGCGCCTCGACGAGAAGGACCCGTTCTTCTACCACAAGACCACGCGGCGGCAGTTCTACGACCGCGAGATGGAACGGCAGAAGGCGCTCTCGGGCTGCGATGAGGTGGTGTTCCTGAACAAGAAGGGCGAGCTGACCGAGGGCACGCGCACCAATCTGTTCATCGAGATCGACGGGCGGCTGTTCACCCCGGCGCTCACCTGCGGGCTTCTTCCCGGCACGCTGCGCGAGGAACTGCTCGACCTGCCGCGCGCCGCCGCGAGCGAAGCGATCCTGACCCCGCAGGATCTTCTCGATGCCGACCGCATCTATCTCGGCAATTCGGTGCGCGGGCTGATTCGCGCGGAGCTGATCGGCGCCGAGCGGAACGAGCGGGCGCGCGAACCGGCCCATGCCGGGGCGGGGCATTAGCCCAGATTATTCCCGAACTCCGTCATGCCCGGCTCGCGCCGGGCATCCACGATTTGACACGCTGCGGGAAGGAAAATCGTGCATGGCCGGTCAAGCCCGGCCATGCCACTTCGGAGCGGAGCGTTAGTGCGTCTCGTGGCGATCTTCGCTCTGGGCGGTCGACGTCCCGTTGGGCGTCTGTCCCGTCTGCAGCCGGCCGGCAGCCTTGCCGAACGAGGCTCTGATCTCGGACCAGGCGCGCAGCATGCCTTCGCCGACGTCGCGGGCGCCCTGGCGCAGCGGCTCGGAACGCTCCCACACCTGCTTGGCCGCTTCGGCCGAGCGGGTCCGCATGTCGTTAAACGTGCTCTCGGCTTCCGTCTGTGCGGTCCGCCGCATCTCCTCGAACTGCTGCTCGGTGGCGCTCCGGTACGTTGCCGCGCGCTCCTGCACGTCCTTGAAGCGCGCCTGAAGGCTGGCGAGGAAATGCTCGCCGAGCTGCGCCGTGTGCATGCTGAGCTCGGCGAGCTGGCGGCCGAGCATGTCGAGGTCGCGCTGGAGCTCGGACCATTCCTTGTCGGCCTTGCTCTGAGATTGATCGAGTTGGGAGGGGGTGTTGTCTTGCATGGCTCGCCTCACTGGACAGTTTTAAACGGCAGTCTCTTCGCTTTCATGCGACGGGGCTTGGCTGCGCAGCCAAGCGGATAGGCGATCGAGCATGGCTTGGGCGAGACGCTCGGCCTCGTCCCATGACACGCCCGCCGACCGGCTCCACGCCTCAAGCCTTGCCATCGCGTCGCGGGCGAGTGTGTCGGCTCTGTCTTTCTGGCCGCTTAACGCGGCGCCGAGCTCTGCGAGCCGGGAGTGGAAGGACTTCTCGGCTGCCTCGATCTCATCCTCGTGCTCGCGGGCAAGCCGGGCGGCTTCCGAGGCGGCATCGTAGGTCTCGGATTTGAGGTAGGCGACGAAATCGCCGATCGCGCGCTGTAGGGAATTTTCTTGTGCCTCAATGGGTTCCGTCTGGGCAAGGGCCGAACCGACAAACGTCGCGGCGCCCACAAACGCGGCAGCCGCCAGAGTCAAGCTGCAAGACGACAAAAACCCTCGCACGGACTTTCCCCATCGCAAGCGGTGCTCCGCATTAGATTTGGCTGCAAGCCGCTCGGGTCAAGAGGGACTCGAGAAGATTGCCCTCGATTATTCACGGGCATGGGGTTGCCGTCGCCCAGGCCTGGTAGCTGTCGCCGGAACGTCTTTCGCATCTCTCCGGTCATCGCTACAAGCTCAGCCTTGCAGCCGGCGCGAGCCCGCATCGCGGCGACAACGATCAACGCACAGGCAAGACCGCACGCGATAGGCATTGCATCGGCCGCGCTCTTCTCTCTTCTCGGGGCGAGAGTAGGGCACGCGGACCCGCTCGCGCTTTGAGCCGTGTCAAGGAGTTCCGGTCCAGGGAAGCGTCACCCAGCCAAGCCCGAGCGCAAGACCCGCGAGCGCCGCAAGCGCGAGCGAGGCAATCAGCACGTAGAAGATCGCGCGCGGGCCGGTTCCCTGACGGGCTTCCGTGGGGGTGAGCGTTTGCGGCGCCTCGTCGGTCCTTTCTTTCTTCATGACGAGGAAACGCCCGACCAGCGGCGCCGTTCCGGATAAGAACGGTCGCCCCTCCCGACGAAGAACGATCGAGCTAGCAGCAACAGCCCTTATGGGAAGTTTGGCGGTCGAGCGTTTGGATCGCGTCCTGCACGGCGCGAAGAAGTTCGCCCGGGCTGCGCTGTCCCTCAGGCGGCATGCCCTCGCCGGTGGCCCGCATCAAGTCCTCGGCGTCCTCCTGCCAGCGTAGCAGGATCGCCTTTCTCTGTTCCGTGGAGAGGCCCTCCGCGTGAAGCACCTCATGCGGCGCATGGAACACGGTGGCGGGATCGAGCAAAGCCTTGTCGAGATCGAGCGTCGTCACGGCTCACTCCAGTCCTTGGTTGCGGGCTCCCGGCACGGATGCCTTTGGCGAGCTATACACGAGCTTACATCAGCGCCGGCAAACGATCGGTAAAGCGGCGGGGGAGCGCTTACGCCGACTTGGATAGGCCGACGTCTCCGTCTCCGACCTCGTGTTCGGCAAGTCCAAGCATATCGGCGATCCGATTGCGCGCCCGATTGACCCGGCTCTTGATCGTCCCCACGGCGCAATTGCAGATCACGGCGGCCTCCTCGTAGGAGAAGCCTGCGGCACCGACCAGGATCAATGCCTCGCGCTGGTCGTCGGGAAGCCGCACGAGGACGGCGCGGAAGTCTTGCAGGTCCATATGCCCGTGCTGCTCCGGATGGGTGGCGAGCCGCGCTGCATAGGTGCCGTCGGCGTCCTCGACCTCGCGCTTCCGCTTGCGGCGCTCCGAGAAATAGGTGTTGCGCAGGATGGTGAACAGCCACGCCTTCAGGTTGGTGCCTTCCTTGAAGGACTCGAGATGGTTCCAGGCCTTGAACAACGTCTCCTGCACGAGATCGTCGGCGCGCTCCTTGTCGCCGCATAACGATACGGCAAAGGCGCGCAGATTGCCGATCTCCGCGACGAGGGCATCCTTCAGGCTCGCAGACACCTGGTGCTGCAATTATTTGTCTCCGCTCCGCTCGAGATCCTTGAGGAGGCGCAGCAAATGTTCGGGAATAGGCTCGCGCGCAACTTCGTCGAAGACCGCGCGCACGTGCCGGCCAATGTGGGCCTGTAGATTAGGAGACAGTCCCGTCTCCGGCTCGGCGAGGGCCGCATCCTCGCCGGAAGCGCGGTGATCGGCGGACGTCCCGGCTTCGACGGTCTGATCCATCTTCTTTCTTGCGCCTGGCATAGCGAGCCGGCGGTCCTTGCTGTTCCTGCCTCGGTTCACGACCGTCCCCTATCCGCTCTCCTCGCCAACGCTGAAGATAGCGGATTTCCTACGGTGCGAGGGTAGAAAAACGCCTAAGGTGCCAAATGGTTCCGCGGCCGGGAACCGAGCCTGGTTTGAGAGCGTTTGTAAGCGCTGGGATATGGTTTTTGGGTTACCACTCCGCGCCGGTTCGTGAGAAAATGATCTCGACCTAACCACACGGAAGTTCAAGCCCAATGCCGATATCGAAGGCGATTGCCCCGCATATTCCTTACCTTAGACGCTTCGCGCGCGCGCTGGCCGGCACCCAGGCCGCTGGCGACGCTTACGTCGCAGCGACCCTCGAGGTGTTGATCTCCGACCCCGCTCAGTTCGACACGAGCCTCGATCCGCGGGTCGCGCTCTACCGCACCTTCCTCGGGCTGTGGAACTCACTCGACGTCAATCTCAAGGCGGAGGCGCCGCAGGGACACGTAACCGCAATCGACCGCCGGCTCGAGCAGCTCACCCCGCTTCCGCGCCAGGCCTTCGTGCTGACCTCGGTCGAAGGGTTCACCACCGAGGAAGCCGCAACGATTCTCGACGTTCCTGCCGACGAGGTGCAATCCTTGGTCGAAGCGGCGGGCCGCGAGATCGCCGCGCAGGTCGCGACCGACGTGCTTATCATTGAGGACGAGCCGATGATCGCCATGGATCTCGAAAGCATCGTCGAGGGGCTCGGCCATCGCGTCACCGGCGTGGCGCGCACGCATGCCGAGGCGGTCAAGGCGGTGACCAGGGCGAAGCCAGGGCTCGTGCTGGCCGATATTCAGCTTGCCGACGGAAGCTCCGGCCTCGATGCGGTGAACGAGATGCTTGCGTCCTTCGAGGTACCGGTCATCTTCATCACCGCTTATCCCGACCGGCTCTTGACCGGCGAGCGGCCGGAGCCCGCCTTCCTCATCACCAAGCCCTATCAGCCCGATACGGTGAAGGCGATCGTGAGCCAGGCGCTGTTCTTCGAGCGGCGCGCGCATTTGCGCGACCGCCCGTCGGCGGTGAGCGCGTAAGTTCTGACTTTGTCATGCCGGCGTGAGAGGTCATCGGGCAACCGCAACCGGGGCCTTACCCAAAGTGGTTACCGGACGCCCGCTGGCACGGAGCACGACAAGTGCGGATGGGTTAGATTTTTCTGAGCAGGATCAGGATCAAGAGGATCACGAGGATCAGCCCGACCACGCCCGAGGGGCCGTAGCCCCACCCGCGGCTGTAAGGCCAGGACGGGAACGCGCCGAGCAGAATGAGAATGAGAATGATGATGAGGACGGTCGTCAGCATGTCGCCTCTCCCTCGGAGCGGTGAAGCCGGTCCTCACCGCGCTCTATTGCGAGCAGAGGGAACCTGACACTAATCCCTATGCCTTGACTAGTCTTGTGCCCCTTGGACGGGACGTCCGCCGCGGCGTCTTAAGGCTCCGCCGCCGCGGCAGACATCGCGACATCACATGTTGCGGATCCAGTTGTCGACCTGTCTCTCGGCCTCGTCCTTGGCGATTCCGTATCTCTCCTGGATCTTGCCGATCAACTCGGTACGGCGGCCCTCGACGACATCGAGATCGTCGTCGGTGAGCTTGCCCCACTGCTGCTTCACCTTGCCGGTGAACTGCTTCCAGTTGCCTTCGATTCGATCCCAATTCATTGCAACATACTCCTTGGCTCGCGGCCCTGCCGAGGGTCGCATTGGGGGGGTTCGTCTTACGAGAGACGGGTTAACGTTCGGCACGCTTATCCGTTCCACTTGCAAGCTTCGTGTCGTGCCTCGAGGGACTTGATCGGAGCCGGCAAATACCATGAACTCAGGAGAGGAGGGCCGCGGGGTCGGTGCCTAGCCCATGGCAGCAACACGCATTCTCGTCGTCGAAGATGAGTTTCTCATCGCGCTCGATATCACGGGCGTTCTCGAGCAGGCGGGGCTCGCCGTCATAGGCCCCGCCGCCAATGTCGGCGACGCGCTTCAGGCGATCGAGAGCGAGGAGGTGCACGGCGCGCTGCTCGACGCCCATCTCGCCGGCGAGCCGGTCGGCCGCATCGCCGACGCGCTCGCCGCGCGGGGAATTCCCTTCGCCTTCGTCTCGGGTTATGGCCGCGAGCAACTGCCGCCCAATTATCGGACCGCGCCCCTGGTGAAGAAGCCTTTCACCGGACGCGATCTACTTGCCGCCGTCGCCCGCTTCTAGGGATGCCCGCGCGCAACCGAAGCCGACGACGCACGTTGCTGGAGAGAAAAGGAACCTTCGCCGCGACGCCGAACCACCACCCTGGGAGGGTCACATGCTGACATGGGCGCTCATCTTTGCCGTCATCGCTCTCGTCGCGGCCCTGTTCGGCTTCGGCGGAATCGCCTCGGCCGCGGCGGGCGTCGCGCGCATCCTGTTCTTCCTCTTCCTGATCGTGTTCCTGATCACTCTGATCGCGGCCCTGCTCTAGAGACAAGAACGCCCGCAAGCCGGATGGGGCTCGGCCGCGGGCGTCATCGTTTCGAGGGCTTTAAGGAGGGGCGAGCGGTCACGCGTCGCTTGCCCTCGAATGGCAGAAAAACGCCATTTCCGACGAGGAGGTTCCCCTTGGTCTCGCCGGCTGTGCTTGCCGAAAGTCAACCCAATACCCAAATTCGGGTCCTGGAAGACTGCGCACGCTGAACTATTGGCCCTCACAGCGGTTTAGGGGGATGAAGTTGCGGCCCTTATCCGGGCTGATCATCGACTATTCTCATGCCGACTGCGCAACATTCTGACTTGGCGTCCGCGGGGATCATCTACATCCACGCCATCTCCGATGGTGTCATCGCTTTCTCGCTGTTCCTCATCGCCGCGGCTCTGATCTACCTTTACCGTCGGAGAGGGGAGACGAACGCCGGCGAGTCGACCCTCACCACGCTCTTCATCCTGTTCATCGCCGCGATCGGCCTCGCTCATCTTGCCTCTCTCGCCGGCCTGTGGACGCCGTCCGCCGGCGTCGAGGCTGTGTTGAAGGCGCTCGCCGCGCTGCTCGCTTTGACCACCGCGATCGTGATGTGGAAACTTGCGCCCGAGCTGCTTCGGCTTCCTTCGCGCGACCGGCTCCAGGCCGAGGTCGCCGCACATCTTCGTACCTTCGAGGAGCTCAAGGCCGCGCGCCAGCAGCTCGAGGAACGCGTCGAGGCGCGCACCAAGGAGCTCGCGGAAGCGAAGCAGCGTTTCGAGATCGCGTTGCGCGGCTCGCCGATCTCGGTGTTCACCCAGGATAAGGAGCTGCGCTTCACCTGGGTGCACAACGCGCCAGCCGGCCTCGTGCCCGAGCTCATTCTCGGCAAGACCGACGAGGAGGTGCTTCCCGCAGAGGCCGCCAAGACCATCGCGGCGGCCAAGCGCAGGGCCATGGGCAGCGGCGAGCCGCAACAGCTCGAGACGAATTTCACCCTGCTCGGCCGCAAGCGCTCCTTCTATCTGATGATCGAGGCGCTGCGCGACGAGGAGGGCAGGGTGATCGGCGCCACCTCGGTCGCGGTCGACATCAGCGAGCGCAAGGCGAACGAAGATCAGCTCCGCCTCCTGCTGAGGGAGCTGACCCACCGCTCGAAGAACCTGCTTGCCGTGATCCACGCCATCGCCAGGCAGACCGCCTCGCGCACCCGCTCGGTCGAGGACTTCGTCGATCGCTTCAGCGCGCGGCTCTGCGCCATCGGTTGCTCGCACGACCTTCTCGTTGCCGACAACTGGCACGGCGCCTCGTTGCGCATGCTGGTCGAGCAGCAGCTCTTTACCTACGCGCAGCGCTTCGGCGAGCAGATCGCCATCGAAGGCGAAGACGTGATCTTGAAGCCCGAGGCGGTGCACAATCTCGGGCTCGCCTTGCACGAGCTTGTTACCAACGCGCAGAAATACGGCTCGCTGTCGCAGCCGGAGGGACAGATTCGCATCCAGTGGAATTTCTGCGAGGAGGCCTCGAAACTCAAGCTGACCTGGCAGGAGCGCGGAGGGCCCAAGGTCGTCCCGCCCGAGCGTTCGGGGTTCGGCCGGGCGATGATCGAATCCGTCGTCGGCCGGGCGCTCGACGGGGACGTGAAGCTCTCCTTCCCGGAGAAGGGCGTCCGCTGCGAGATCGTGATTCCCGCTGCGCAGGTGACATCACGCGGCTAGGCCGTTTCCGCCTGCTTCAATGCGCTCAATCCCGGAGGCGTCGAGGGGAGGTCCTTCGGGACCATGATCGTCAACGCCTTGGCGAGCAGGCTGAACTCGACCGGCGTTGTCGTGGCAAGACCGCCATCGGCGTTCACCGGCCGTGGTTTCGGCGTCCTGATGCGCACCCGCGTTGCGGTATGCCGGTCGAGCACGCTCGGCCGCATTAACCCGAATCTGAGATGCGTCAGGCAGGCCAGGAGCTGCCAGAACGTGCCGGGATAGACGATGTAGAGATCGAGCTTCCCGTCATCGATCGCGGCGTCCTCGGCGACGGTAAGGCCGCCGCCGTGATGGCGCCCGTTGCCGACGCTCACCTGGTAGACGGCACCGGACCAGGTGGGGCAATCGTCGATGTCGAGTTCGACGAAGAATGGTTGGATATGGCGTAGCGACCGCAGAAAGCCAATCGCATAGGCTAACACCCGCCATTTCTTCTTGAGTTCCGGCGACTGCGCCGCCATGAGCTTGGAAGCGGCCCCGACGCTTGCGACATTGAGAAAGGGGCGCCCGTTGGCGAGCCCGACGTCGATCTGGTGCGGGTGTCCGGTGAGCGCCGTCTCGAGCGCAGTCAGGGGATCGGTGGAGAGGCCGAGCGTGCGCGCAAGGTCATTCGCGGTTCCGAGCGGGAGCACCGCCACAGGCTTCTTCAGCTTGAGCAATTGCGGCAGGGCATGAGACAGGCTGCCGTCGCCGCCGCCGATGGCGATACGCTCGGCGTCCCCGCCATCCTTGTCCAAAATAGTTTCGAGCTCCGTCTTGTCGCGAGTGACTTTGAGCTGAATATCGCCCCGGCGCGCGCACCACTCCGACAGCGTTGGCAACATCTCAGCCGCCCGCGACGCGTTCGGATTGACAACGATCAAGAGACGTAACTCTCCAGCGTTCATTTCCGACCTCCGCCGGCTAACGCCGGCACTATCGAAGCCGTTGCATCAACAGCCTCGTGATCGGCCGTGCGCGCAAGTTGAATTGAAGTCTAAAGACGAGCGGCTCAATCTTCGGGCAAAAGCGGCAATACTCAAAGGAGCGATCATGGTTACGCGACGAAACGTTGCCCTGGGCGCAATCGGGGTTGTGGCCCTCAGTGCGGCGGGTCTTGGCCTCATGCGCTGGCGTGCCAAAGCCAATGCCGCCGCCGAGACCTTCGAAGTCACCCACACGCCGGAGGAATGGCGCAAGATCCTGACGCCGGAGCAATACGCCGTGTTGCGCGAGCAGGACACCGAGCGCCCGTTCACGAGTCCCCTCAACAACGAACACCGCAAGGGCGTCTTCACCTGTGCCGGCTGCGACCTGCCGCTGTTCTCGTCCGCGACCAAGTTCGACAGCCACACCGGTTGGCCGAGCTTCTATGCCCCGCTCGATGGCGCCGTCGCCGTGGAAACCGACTATACTTTCGGCATGGTCAGGGAGGAGGTGCATTGCCGCCGCTGCGGCGGCCATCTTGGCCACGTGTTCGATGACGGGCCCCCGCCTACCGGCAAGCGCTACTGCATGAACGGCGTGGCGCTGAAATTCGTGCCCGCCGCGGCGACTTAAAAAACTCTCTTGAGAGCACGGAACCGAACGCCGGGGAGCGGCATTATTGGCCCCGGCGGGCAGATGTTTCGAGTTCCCGCCAATGCCGTATACGGGGGTGAAGGGGTCGGGGTCCGGCCCTTTCGCTCGCCGGAAGATTTTACTTCTCCTAATCTGTGGCTTGGCGCGGAACGACATTCCGGCTTAAGGTCTCCCTTGTATTCGTCCCGAATTGGGTGGCAGGGAGGGTTCCATGCGGGTCGTCACCGCCGCGTTACTGCTTCTTCTTTTGTCCTGGTCGCCGGCGCTCGCCAAGATCAAATTCTGCAACAACTTCAAATACCCGCTCCACATCGCCATCGCCTTCGAGACGAGCAGCGGCTGGGTCTCCGAGGGCTGGACGGGAGTTAAGCCGAATAGCTGCTTCGAGGACGCCGACTATTCGGAGCTGACCTCGTTCTTCTATCACGCCGAGACCGACGCCATCGATACCGGCGACGGCAACAAGACCACTTGGTCGTGGGGCAACAAGCGTTCCTTCAGCGTGATGAACAAGCCCTTCAAGATCACCAACGCCGACACCCAGGCGAAGGATGCGCGGCTCGCTGATTTCTCGGGCCCGATCAAGTTCAATCATCCATGGACGACGGTGACCCTGACCTTCGTCGAGAACACAACGACGATCTCGATCCCCAATTCCGACAACTCCGACGACAAGCACTCGCAGTGATTTTCGCGACGTGGGCCTGACGGTCTTTCCTCGGCCATGTTTCGCGGGCACAAGGCGCGCAAATCCATGGCACGAGGAGGAAGCATGAGTGATCGCACAACACACACCGAGCTGCCGCCTCAGGCGGTTTTCGCGCAGCTCTTGTTTGGCAAACAACTGACCTATTCGCTGTCGGGCGTGGCGCGGCTCGGCGTCGCCGACCACATGGGCAAGACTGCCCGCCCCGTCGAGGAGCTTGCCGCCAAAACGGGCGCCCACGCGCCCTCCCTCTATCGCGTCATGCGCATGCTCGCGAGTCTCGGCGTGTTCAGGGAGGGACCCAAGCGCCATTTCGCCCTTACGCCCGTCGGCGAATTGCTCAAGACCGACGCGCCGATCTCACTCCGCTACATGGCGATCATGTTCGGCGAGGAATTCTCGACACGCGCCTACGCACATTTCACCGACTGCCTGCGCACTGGCGGCGACGGCGTCACCAAAGCCTACGGCAAGGACATCTGGCAGGTCCTGGCCGAGCACCCGGCCCAGTGCGAGGTGTTTCAGCAAGCCATGACCGCCAACTCGTCGGCCTCGGTTCCCGCCATCGTCGAAGCCTACGATTTCACCGGCATCAAGCGGATCGCCGACGTCGGCGGCGGCCACGGATTGCTGCTCGGCTCTATTCTTAGGGGCTACCCGGCGATGAAGGGCGTCCTGTTCGATCGGCCCGAGGTGGTGGGGAGCCTGCCCAAGACTGCATTCGCCGGACTTGAGGGTCGCGTGGCTGTCGAAGGCGGAAGCTTCTTCGAGCGCGTTCCGGACGACTGCGACGCTTACATCATGAAGCACATCATTCATGACTGGGACGACGATCACTGCCGCACCATTCTGCGCTTGATGCGCGAGAAGCTGCCGAAGAATGGTCGCGTGCTCGTATGCGATATGGTGGTCGGCGACGATCCGGACCCGACCCCCGCCAAGATGCTCGATATCGAGATGCTGGTGATGACGGTCGGCGGCAAGGAGCGCACCGAGGCCGAGTTCGCCGAGCTGTTCGCCTCATCGGGGCTCAAGCTCAACCGCATCGTGGCGACAGCGCCGACAGCGCGTCCGGTCGCCGTGATCGAGGCCGTGCCCGCCTAAGACTTTGCCGCGGCACTCGTAAAAGAGCCCGGCATGCCTGAGCATGTCGGGCTCTCTTTCGTCTGCGACGCGGCGAACGAGGCGCCGAACGTTTTAGTAGCAGTAATCCCAATAGCCGCGCGTATGCGCCGGGTTGGCCCAGTACCAGCAGAGATTGGGGGCCGGCGCCGGCGGGATCGCATTCACGGCGAGGATGGTGCCGAGGGCGACGCCGGCGACGAAGGTGCCGTAATAGGGCTTTCTCACCCAGGCTTTATAGGGGCGCACCACCACCACCTTCTTGTTCACATAGACGTTCTTGTGGATCTTGACGTGCTTGTTCACATGAACCTTGACGCCATGCTTGACGTTGCTCACCAGCGGGTCGCCAACGGCGAAGCTTGCGCCCACGCCCGGTGCCAACGCTCCGGCTGCCGCGGGAAGGGTCAATGCAACGCTCAGCACGCCAGCCAAGATCGTCGCCCCTCGTCGTGCCTGATGGATCATCGATTATCTCCAGTTGTTCCGGTCCCACTCCGAGCGCACAGCAAAGTGGCGCCAGCGCGGCGCGCGGTTCCCTCGCGCGCCGAGCGGGGTGCGGCATGTTGTCAGGACGAAGCCTTCGCCGTGATCAACGCAGTGCCCATCAAATCGATCGAGAGGCATGGCACCCGATGGCGTCTCACGCGTTAATGACGAGGTGGGCGCTGCCAGGAACTGGAGACACGCTATGTCTCGGACAGTATCGTTGCCCCGCGCGCTCATCGTCGAGGACGAGATCGTGATCGCGATGGATCTCGAAGCGCAGATGAAAAAGTTGGGTTTCGAGGTGTGCGGTGTGACATCGAACGCGAGGGAGGCCCTTCAGATCGCGATGGATGAGCCGCCCGACATCGCCATCATGGACATCTATCTGAACGGTGCCCGCGACGGCATCGAGGTCGCGAGGCAAGTCTACGATCTATTTGCCACGTCGGTGATTTTTGTTACCGCCTACGGCGATGACGAGGGCCTCATGGATCGAATCCATGAGCAAGTCCCTGAGGCGACCGTGCTGTCGAAGCCGCTCTACGGGAGCAAGCTTGCCGAGGCGATCACGCGGCTCGCGCAAGCGAGATCAAACGCGCCTCGCCTCTACAGCTGAGAGGCTCATCGCGGCCGATAGGCTCACCGCTTGAGGAGAAGCGACAGGTGATGAGCCGTGGTGTCCCGCGCGACATCCTCGGTAATGGCGGTGATGGCGCGCGCGAGCCGGCGCACCGCCCCGGCGGGGGACGCCAGGGGCCGCTCGTCCGTTGCGATCGCGCTATCTTCGATCGCGCCTAGCCCATCGATGAAGGCGGCGAGCCGCTCGCTCTGCTCGACTTCGGCGGCGAGCTGTTCCCAAGCGGCGGCGAAGCTCAAGAATTCACGCCGGTCCTCCGCGCTCGAGGTCTTTGCCGCCACCTCGATGCAGCGCGCCGCGTGCGCCGCGCATGCCTCAGAGTGTTTCGACATGGGGTTTTGCCCTTCTCTCGTGCCCGAGCCATAAAACCCAGAAGAGTCGCGATCGTTCCTTCCGAGCGAAGAAGCCCAGCGCGCGGGGGAACGGCTGGGCTTCTGCTCGTTGCGTCTCGCAACCGGCCGGCGCGCGGAGGGGGGAACCGGAGGGGGGACGCGCCGGCAAAACCAAAACCGCCGACACGCCCCTCGGGTTTCGTCCCGCTCCGAAAAAGGAGGGGCAGCTGAATCGCTGCTCCTCGAACCAAACGGCGCCGCCGGCGTTTGTCGATCACGGAGCTCGTGCTCGATGCGGCATCCTGGTCGGGCGCGAGTATCCGGTGAGCTAAAGCGGCGAAAGCGCGCGGTGCGCGCAAGCGAAAGCCGCCGCGCGATCCTGGAGCGGGAAGGCCAGAGGCCTTCCGCTCCTCACGCTGTTCCGATGGTCACCCCCTAAGCGTTTGGCGGGAGCTGCTCCAAGTCTTGCGGAAGCGCCGAGACGTCGCCGAACGAAAGCATGACGATGGCGCGGGCGAGCGTCAGGGTGAGCGCCGCGAGGCTTACGATCACTATGAGTCCCGCGAAGACCTGGCTGAGGCGGCCCATCGGGCCGGATCCGGACGAAGGTCCGCCCCAATCTTGAAACGGCGCTGTGGGAACGAAGAGGCTCAGCATGAGAGACCGCCGCTTGATCACGATGCGCGATTCTTGCCGAACAACGTTAGGCGGAGGCGTATGGGTTCACGCCCTGCGCGAAAAAATGGCTCCCCGGGCCGGACTCGAACCAGCGACCCAGCGGTTAACAGCCGCTTGCTCTACCAACTGAGCTACCGGGGAATAGGGTCTTTGCGCCTCGAAAAGCGCCTGCTTGCCGCTAGATAGCAAAAGGGCTCGCGGCTTTCCAGAGCCTTGCCGCTCGATTTCGCGGGGAGGCGGCTCCATAGAGCGGCGCGGCTTTAAGCGCGGTTGCGGGGGCATCGGCGAACTCCTATGTCCGGCCTATTCGCTCGCCCAAAGGAGGCGTGAAAGCCGGCATGGCTCACAGGGTCCGCCTTTTCGACCGCCACGTTCATCTCCCGCAATCGAAGCCGATCCGCATCGGGCTCGGCATCGTGCTTATCGCCGGCGGGCTATTGGGCTTCCTGCCCGTGCTCGGCTTCTGGATGATTCCCCTCGGGCTCCTCGTGCTGTCGGTCGACATCCCCATCGTCAGGCGCTGGCGCCGCCAGGTCACCGTGTGGTGGCACCGGAGAAGGGGAAAGGCTGAGACCGCTCCGGCCGCAAGCGAGCCATCGTCCAAGAGCTAGCTCGATGGGCAGGGCTAGCCGGCTTGCGCCGTTGCGTCCTTAGGGTCGCAAGGAGAGATCGAGCTAAGGGCGCTTAAGTCTTGGAGGCCACGCCCGGAATCGAACCGGGGTGCACGGATTTGCAGTCCGCTGCGTCACCACTCCGCCACGTGGCCATCTCAAAGTCGCTAACTACTGGATCGTCCCCCACCTCTGTCAATATCCGCGAACAAGCGAGACCGAGGAATGCTAGCAGCTTCGCGGCCGCTCATGATAAGCACGCCCTCCAGTTAGTTAATCGACCCCGGCGGTTCCAGAGGACAAGCATGGCCGATTTCGCGCGTCAGCGCCAAAGCATGGTCGACTCGCAGCTCAAGACCAACGAGGTGACCGACCGCAGGATCCTCTCGGCCATGGCCGAGCTTCCGCGCGAGCGCTTCGTGCCGCAGCGCATGAGCCTCCTCGCGTATATAGATGAGAGCGTCGAGGTCTTTCCGGCCCGCGACGGCGCGCCGGCGCGCTATCTCCTCCCGCCCCTGGCGCTCGCAAGGCTCGTTCAACTCGCCTCGATCGAACCGCATGACAAGGTCCTCGACGTCGGCTGCGCCACCGGCTACTCGACCGCACTTCTTGCCCGCCTTGCAGGCTCGGTGATCGGGCTCGAGCCCGAGCCCGAGCTTGCGAGTGCGGCCAGGCGCCTCCTGGGCGAACTCTCCGCCGCCAATGCGACGATCGTCGAGGGCGCGCTTGCGGAAGGGGCGGCGAGGGAGGGACCCTTCGACGTGATTCTGTTCAATGGCAGCCTCGAAGTGGTCCCCGACACGTTATTGTCGCAATTGCGCGAGGGCGGCAGGCTGGTCGCGATCGTCGCGAGTGGTGCCAACAAGGCGAGCCTCGGCAGGGCCTATCTCTTCGTCAAGGCTGCGGGGGAGACCAGCGGATTGCCTCATTTCGACGCGGGGGCCAAGCCCTTGCCTGGGTTCTCGCGCGCGCGGACCTTTGCTTTCTAGCTTTTCCGCCTCGTGAGGGCACTGTTGCCCCGATCCCACAGTAGCTTGAGCTTTTTATGGAATTCGGCCCAAAGCAACTTTCGTGGTTGCCGGAGCCTGCTTATGCTGAGCGCCAAGGCTTCGGCCGCAGTAGGGGCGGGGGCGTCACCGACTTGCGGGAGTGTGGAAGTGCGAGGCGTCATCGGCAGGCACCTAAGGTCGGCCTGCGCGGGAGTGTCTTGGCGGCTCAGTGGCGGGGCTGCTCTCGTAATTGCGTTCCTCGTCGCCGTCGTGCCCGGTCGTCCGGCTTCCGCCGAGACGCTCGAGCAGGCGCTGGCTGATGCCTACTTGATCAATCCCGTGCTGAATGCCGAGCGCGCGCGGTTGAGGGCGACCGACGAACAGGTCGCGCTCGCCAAGTCGGGCTTGCGCCCATTCATCTCGGGGAGCGCGGACTACGGCTTCGAGAATACGGACAACGATGTCTCGCGTCCTCGCGGGACCACGGCGAGCGGTAGCGCACTTGGCATCTCCTCGGCCGGCGGCGCGCCAACGGGCACAAGCCACCCACGCGGCTGGTCGGTTCAGCTCACACAGCCGCTATTCGAGGGCTTTCAGAATCTGAACGCCGTCCGCCAGGCGAAAGCGACGGTGCAGGCTGCGCGCGAGAGCTTGCGCACCGTCGAGCAG
>NZ_DASRGO010000048.1:0-13093 GCF_035650995.1 Methyloceanibacter sp.
GGTCAAGGTCGGCGACTACGAGGTTCCGACCGAGGCCAACGGCCAGATGTGGATGAAATTCACGCCGAGCTCGAAACAGCGCTACCTGCCCGCCTACAAGATCCTCGCCGGCGAGATCGCCAAGGACGAGATCGAGGGGCGTATCGTCATCATCGGCACGAGCGCGGCCGGCCTCCTCGACTTGAGGGCGACCCCGCTGCAAGCGTCGGTGCCCGGTGTCGAGCTGCATGCTCAGGCGCTCGAGCAGATCCTGCAAGGCACCTTCCTGCTGCGCCCGGATTTCGCCACTCCCGCCGAGCTGCTTTATATCCTCGTGCTCGGCACCGTCATCGCCATTCTGATCTATCGCCTCGGCGCGCTCGGCAGCGCCGTGGTCGGCGGCCTCGCCGTCGCCGCGGTGATCGGCATCTCGTGGTACGCCTTCGACCATCTCGGCTGGCTCGTCGATCCGATCTATCCCGCAGTATCGCTTACCGCCATCTACCTCGCCGGCACACTGTTCGTGTTCCTGCGCACCGAACGGGAGCGCAATCGCGTCCGCCACGCTTTCTCGCATTACATGGCCCCGGCCCTCGTCGAGCGTCTCGCCGACGATCCGTCGCGTCTCAGGCTCGGCGGCGAAACGCGGGACATGACGCTCCTCTTCAGCGACGTGCGCGGCTTCACCACCATCTCCGAAGGACTCGATGCCGAGGAGCTCACGCATTTCCTGAACAGCCTGTTCACGCCGCTCAGCAACATCATCCTCGAGGAGCAGGGCACCATCGACAAATTCATGGGCGACGCGGTGATGGCCTTCTGGAACGCGCCGCTCGACGACACTGCCCACCCGAGCCATGCTTGCAGCGCCGCGCTTCGCATGATGAACGAGATGAAGCTCCTCAACGCGCGCTGGCGCGAGGAGGCCGAGGCCAAAGGGCGCGCCTTCAAGCCGGTCAAGCTCGGCATCGGTCTCAATACCGGGCTCTGCTGCGTCGGCAATCTGGGCTCGGAGACGCGCTTCGACTATTCGGTGATCGGCGACAACGTGAACGTGGCTTCGCGCCTCGAGGGCCAGTCGAAGACATACGACGTCGGCACCGTGGTCGGCGAGACTACCACCGCGCGCGCCCCCGACTTCGCCTTCATCGAGCTCGACCTCCTTAAGGTGAAAGGCAAGACCGAAGCGACCCGCATCTTCGCCCTTCTCGGCGACCAGGCCTTGAAGCAGTCGGAGGGTTTCATCCAGCTATCGCGGAAGCACGCCGAGTTCCTCGAGCGCTATCGCGCGCAGGACTGGAACGAAGCCGAAGCACTCGCCGCCGAGTGCGAGAAACTGAACAGCGTCAATCTGAACCATCTCTACGCGCTCTATCGCGAGCGCATCGCCTATTTCCGCGTGAACCCCCCGCCGCCCCGTTGGGACGGCACGGCAGAGGCTCTATCGAAGTAGCGCCGATGCCCCATCTCGCGCTTCTCATCCTCGCAGCCGTCGCCGTGCTCATGTTCAAGCACATGGTGGCCGACTTCTACTTGCAGACGCCCTATCAGTATCTGAACAAAGGCACTTACGGCCATCCCGGAGGCTTCATCCATGCCGGCATCCACGTGGCGCTGACCCCGCTCGTCTATCTCGTGCTGGCGCCGGGCTCTCTGCTCCTTGCCGGCGCCATCGCGCTCGGCGAGTTCGCGATCCACTATCACATCGACTGGTTCAAGGAGCGCGTCACCCATCGCCACTCCTGGACGGCGCGCGACCGCGGCTTCTGGTTCGCGCTCGGCGCCGATCAGTTCGTGCACGGGCTGACCTATCTTGCGCTGGTTGCGGTGTTGCTGAGCGCGGCCACGGCTGCTTCGGCCGGCTAGATCAGCGCCGAGATTTCGCGGTTGGCGAATTCGAGCCGGTCCGACAGAAGCCTGATGATGAGCTTGTGCAGAGCGGCGGCGGCTTCCGGGTCTTCGGCCTGCATCCTGTCGAACGCCTCGCGCCTCAGCCGATAGACCACCGTCGGCACTTCGGCGATCACGCTCGCCGTGCGCGGCACATGACGGTAGAAGCCCATCTCTCCCACCACTGTGTGCCCGACCATGCGCCGCAAGCGAATCGGACGTCCGTGCTCGTCGATGATGGTGACGGCGACGCAGCCCGAAGCTTGCAGCACGACCGAATCCGACGGCTCGCCCTGGCGGAACAGGAAGGCGCCTTTGTCCAGCTCCTCGCGCTCCATGAAGCGGGCGATGCGGGCGAAATCGAGCTGGCCGCCGAATTCCTTGCCGAGCCACGACTCGAAGCTGTGCACCGAGGCGTCGCCCACCTCGTGATAAAGGAGGAGCATGTCTTCGCACCACTCGACCGCTTCGTTGCGGCTTGCGAAGCGCTGATGCGGCCGGTCGCTCGCGAAGAAGCCCGCCTTGTCGAAGCTCTGCTGCATGTCCTCGCTGAGACCCGAGAAGGCGAGCGTGACGTCGTGCTCCTCGCAAAAATTGCGAAGCTTGACCAGGCTTAAGACGGCCGAAGTGTCGAGGCCCGACACGGCGCCGAAGTCGAGCACGACGTAGCCGACCGGCTTGTCGCGCTGCTCTTCGATCACCCGCTTGATGCGCTCGAACAGGCCGTTCGAGGAGCCGAAGAAGATGAAGCCCGAGAGCCAGAACACATGCACCCGCCGGCCCTCCTCGCGGAGCAGACGCGTCTGCTCCGGCGATCGCTCGACGTTGCTCGAGAAGTCGTGACGGGTCAGATGGCGTCTGATCACGCCGATGCGGCTGTAGCTCAAGGCAAAGGTAAGACAGGCGCCGATCACCCCGAGCAGCACGCCCATGAAATAGCCGAAATTGATGATGACGAGCGTCATCACCCCGGTGAGCGCCCAGTCGAGCCACGAGCTCTTCGCCGGCGCCGCCCACAGCTCGACGATGATCATCACGCCGAGATAAGCGAGCATTCCGGCGAGGATCGCCTTCGGCACCACGCTGCCGACGTCGACGCCCGAGAACAGAATGATGGCGCACACGATGCCGACGATCGCGCCCGACCAGCGCGTGGTGGCGCCCGACTCGTCGAGCAGGATGCAAGCGTTCATCGACAGAGATCCGCCGAATCCGCCGAAGGCGGCGGCAAGCAGATTGGCAAGACCGTTGGAGCGGAATTCCTGGTCGAGATCGGCGGTCTTCTGCCGCGCCACTTCTAGGCTCGACACGTCGAGCAGAAGCGCGATGGCCATGACACCGCAGAAGGACCCGATTTCGGCGCTCGACTGCGCGATCACGCTCCAGTCGACGGGTTGCATCAGGATGGCGTTGACCGGAAGCCAAAGGCGCAACTCGCCGAGGCTCGGCAGAAACCACTCCTCGCGGAGTGTTCCGGGGCCGACGAAGCCGAACAGGACCACGTCCATCACCGTGAGAAAGCCGAAGAAGGCGAGCGGCAGGGCGAGATAGCTCGGCACGAAGCGGCCGAGGATCGGAATGGCCGCGGCGAACAGCGCCCCCAGCAGGATCTGTGGCCCGTACGCCTCGGAGTAAAGCACCTCCCAGCTCAACGGCTGGAGCGTGAGGTTGGTCTGGGTGATGACCTCCATGCCGCCGGTGATGAGCAGGATGCCCGAGGCGGCAAGAAAGCCCGCGATCACCGGGTAGGGAATGAATCGCAGCCACTGGCCGAGCTTGAGCGCGCCGGTGCCGTAGAGCAGGATGCCGGTGAGCAGCGTGCTGACCGTGAGCGCGACCAGCACGTTGAGAACCATGGCGTCGGTGCTCGCGCCCTTGGCCTGAAGCGCGGTGGCGATCGAGGAGGCGAGCACGCTCATGACCGCGACGGCGGGCGAGTCGGGACCGCCAACGACCGGGGAGAAGGTCGAGGTGACGGCGATCACGATGCAGGTGACGACGGCGCCCATAATGAGGCCGGCGAGACCGAGCGGAAAGCCGCTGGCGAGGTCGCCGGTGAAGATGAGGGCGGCGAAGGAGATGCAATAAGCGACCTGGACGACGGCCGAGATCGCGCCCGCCACGGCATCGCGCCCCAGGGTCGGCATGTCGAGATTGCTGGGGCGCCTGAGCGCCAAATTTTCGAACGACAACAAGGGCGTTACGCCGAGGCGTTGGCAGGGGACGCTTGCCCGATCATGGCGTCCGCAACGCGCAATAGCAAGCCGGAGCTGGAAGGGAAGGCTAATCTCCCAACGCGATTCAAACGGTATGACGGTGCA
Organism: Methyloceanibacter sp.; assembly: GCF_035650995.1. Lineage (GTDB taxonomy): Bacteria > Pseudomonadota > Alphaproteobacteria > Rhizobiales > Methyloligellaceae > Methyloceanibacter. Next base: position 4,191 of record NZ_DASRGO010000048.1, read on the forward strand.
ACGTCCTCGAGCCGTCTCGCGGTCCCGCCATCCTGCCTCATCGGCTCGTCAAGATGCGTCTCAGCCAATGACGCCTCACCGGCTTTGCCGGCTCCTCACCCGCGCCACCGCCTCGAGCCAGCCGCCGTAACGGGCCTCGCGCTCGGCTTCGCCCATGATCGGCTCGAAACGCGCGCCAGGCCGCCACGCCGATTCGAGCTCGGCGTCGTCGCCGTAAAGGCCGATAGCCTGACCCGCGTGATAGGCGGCGCCGAGCGCCGTCGTCTCGGGATAGAGCGCGACCTCGACGCGCTCGCCGAGGATGTCGGCAAGCCGCTGCATGAACCAGGCGTTGCTCGTCATGCCGCCATCGGTGCGGAGCACGGGCGCGACCGGAATGGTGCCCTCCGCCATATCGCGGCGCATGGCCGAGAGAAGATCGCGCGTCTGGAAGGCGACAGCCTCGAGCCCGGCGGCGACGAGATCGGCCTTTGATGCGGCAAGCGTGAGCCCGAGCACGGCGCCTCTCGCCTCGGCATCCCAGAACGGGGCGCCCAACCCCTGGAACGCCGGCACGAGGTAGACGCCGGATTTCGGATTGGCCGCCACAGCGAGCGCCTCGCTCTCGCGCGCGCTCCCGATCAGGCCGAGAGCATCCCTCAGCCACTGCACCGTGCTTCCCGCCATGAAGATCGCGCCTTCGAGCGCGTAGCTCCGCACGCCCGCAAGCTGATGGAACACGGTCGAGAGCATGCGCGTGGCCGATGTGACCTTCTCCCTGCCGGTATTTGCCAGCACGAAGCAGCCCGTGCCGTAGGTCGCTTTCAGCATGCCCGGCCTGAAGCAAGCCTGGCCGTAAGCTGCGGCCTGCTGATCTCCCGCAACCGCTCTGATCTGCAGGCCCGCGCCGAAATACTCAGGCAGCGTCGCGCCATAATCGCCTTGCGTGTCGCGGATTTCGGGGAGCATAGCCCTCGGCACGCCGAGCCGGTCGAGCAGCCGTTCGTCCCAGCGCCCCGACCTGATGTCGTAGAGCATGGTGCGGGCGGCGTTCGAAGCATCGGTCGCGTGCAGGCCCCCGGTTAGCCTGAACACGAGAAAACTGTCGATCGTTCCGAAGCACGCCTCGCCTCGGGTCGCGCGAGCCTCCAATCCGGGTACATGCCGCAACAGATATGCGAGCTTGGTCGCCGAGAAATAGGGATCGATGATGAGCCCCGTCGCCTCCGCGACATGAGCGCCCCATCCTTCGTCGCGCAACTCGGCGCAGAGGTCGGCTGTGCGGCGGTCCTGCCAAACGATGGCATTGGCGAGAGGCCGCCCGGTCGCCCGCTCCCACACGACCGTCGTCTCGCGCTGATTGGTGATGCCGACCGCGGCGACGGCATCGGCGCCTACCCCGGCGAGTACCTCCCGCCCGGTCTCGATCACCGAGCGCAGGATCTCCTCCGGATCGTGCTCGACCGATCCCGGCGCCGGATAGATCTGATTGAGCTCCCTTTGCGCGACGGCGCACGGCTTCGCCTCGTCGTCGAACAGGATGGCGCGCGTGCTCGTGGTTCCCTGATCGATGGCGAGCACGTAGCGCCCGCTCATCGCGCGCCCGAGCCCTTCGTCTCGCTCACGATCCAGCCGCAATATTCGGCGCTTCCGCCCTCGATCGGCAGAACGAGCAGCGCCGGCAGCTCGTAAGGGTGCAGCCGCTTGGTCTCGGCAAGCACGGCCTCGACCAGGCCAGAGCGCGTCTTGATGATCATGGCGACCTCGCTTGCCTCCTCGCGCGCCCCCTTCCACTCGAAGATCGAGATCATGCCGGGGAACATGTTGACGCAGGCGGCGAGTCTTGCCGCGACCAGCGCCCCGCCCACGCGCTTGGCGTCGTCGAGCGTAGGCAAGGTGGTATAGATCAGGACAATTCGGTCCTCGTTCGCCATCGATTCACCATGGCTCGCGCCGATTGAGGGCTTGCATTGGGCCCGCACGGTCGCGTTTATACTGCCCGCTCCTTGAGCAAGCTCCAAGCGCATCGGCATGGTCAAGTCCAACTTCGACAAAATCGCCTTCGTCGCCAGCGACACCGAGGAGGCGCAGGAAGCGCGCATCGCGCTGATCAAGCGCTACGGCAACGTCGCGCCCGAAAGGGCCGACGCCATCGTTGCGCTCGGCGGCGACGGGCTGATGCTTCAAACGATGCACGCCCATCTCAACAGCCGCATCCCGATCTACGGCATGAACCGGGGCTCGGTCGGCTTTCTCCTCAACGACTATCGCGAGGACGGCCTCAAGGAGCGGCTGAAACACGCCGAGGTCACCGTGATCCACCCCTTGCGCATGACAGCGCACGAGGCGAAGGGCGTGACGCACAAGGCGCTCGCCATCAACGAGGTATCGTTGTTTCGCCAGATCTATCAGGCCGCCAAGCTCAGGATCGCAGTCGACGGCACCGTGCGCCTCGCCGAGCTGATCTGCGACGGCGTGCTGGTCTCGACCCCTGCCGGCTCGACCGCCTACAATCTTTCCGCGCACGGCCCGATCCTGCCGATCAACGCCGGGCTGCTGGCGCTCACCCCGATCAGCCCGTTCCGCCCGCGCCGCTGGCGCGGCGCTCTCCTGCCAAACGACGCCAAGGTCACGATCGAGGTGCTCGAGCACGACAAGCGGCCGGTGAGCGCCACTGCCGACCACACCGAGTTCCGCAACGTGGTGAAGGTTGAGGTGATGGAGGAGAGCAAGATCGACATCTTCATGATGTTCGACCCCGGCCACACGCTTGCCGAGCGCATCCTCGCCGAACAGTTCGGCTTCTGACGGTGGGCCTAAGGGCGCCAGGGCGCAACGACGTCCGAGAGCTTGGGCCGCTCGCGCTCCTCGGGCTTCTCCTTGGCCGTGCCGACATAGACGAAGCCTGCAACGCGCTCGTTCTCGGCGAGACGAAGGGCTTTGCGCACGCCCTCGCTGTAGCCGTACCACTCCGTGATCCATTGCGCGCCGTAGCCGAGGGCGGCCGCGGCGAGGATCAAGTTCTGGCAGGCGGCGCCCGCAGAGAGCACCTGCTCCCATTCGGGCGCCGCCGGGTTCTTGACGACGCGTGAAATCACCGCAATGACCACGGGTGCGCGCAGGAAGCGCTTGCGCTCGGTCTCGAGGCGAAAGGCGCCAGGATCCTTCTCCTCGGCGGCGCACACTTCGGCGAGCACCGTGCCGAACGCCGCCCTCGCCTCCCCCTGAAACAGAAGGAAACGCCACGGCACGAGCTTCTTGTGGTCGGGCACGCGGGAGGCCGCGCGCAGCATGAGCTCGAGCTCGTCGTCGCTCGGACCGGGCTCGGTCAGGCTGTTGGCCGAAACCGAGCGACGAGTAAGCAGAAGATCGAGAATGGGGTTTGTCATGAAGTCGGTTGTACAGGCCAAAAGGTCGCGTTCCCTATCGCGAAAGCAGGAGCCAAACAATGGGCCTGATGCCAGCCCTCGCCGCCGGCCGACCTCCCCAAATTCGGCCTTAATCTCAAAAGAATTTCGCTCAATCATGTCTGCCGGAAAACGGTATAACAGCGCGCGGCAAGACGATCGGAGCAGACGCCATGCGGGGGGAACGCTGCGCGAAGCTTAGGCTTGCGCTCCTGCCGGCCGCTCTTCTCGGAGCGGGCGCCGCCGCTCTTGCCAAAGACGCACCACCGCCCACGGCGGCTCCCGCCCATGCTCCGGCCATCGTCGTCCTCGACGCCTCGAGCAGCATGAACGATAAGGTCGGCGGGACGAGCAAGATCGCGACCGTCCGCACCGAGCTCGGCAAGGCCATCGGCGTCTACGGCGAGAAGCTTTCGTTCGGTCTCGTCGCCTTCGGCCACCGCAAGGCCTCGAACTGCGCCGACAGCGAGGTGCTGGCGAAGCCGGGGGAACTGACCCCCGAGACGCAAGCAAAGATGCTCGGCGCCATCAAGCCGAAGGGCGCTTCTCCTGTCGCTGCCGCGCTTTCCGACGCAGCCAAGGGGGTGCAAGGGACCGACGCCAGGCTCGATGTGGTGCTGATCGCCGACGGCGGCGACAGTTGCGACGCCGATATCTGCGCGACCGCCTCCTCGCTAAAGGAGAAGACGAAAGGCTTGCGCATCCATGTGCTCGGCTTCGATGACAAGGAAGACAGCGTGAAGCCGCTTGCTTGCGTTGCGGCCGTCACCGGCGGCACATTTGTCGCGGCGACGACCCCGGATGAGTTCAAGCAGGGCCTTGCCACCATCCTCGATGCTGCATCGGGCGAACCGTCTCCGCAACCGACCGTGGCAACTGAGGCTGCCGGCGAGGGCGAAGCGAGTGGCGGCAATGATGCCGGGCAGGCCGCGGCACCCCCGACCGCGCCGAATGTGAGCGACGCACCGGTGCCGGCGCGCGTCCGCACCGTCACCATTCCCCCGCCCGTTATCGAGCCGGAGGCTTCGGGCGACAGCGGGTCGACGGCGGCAAAATCGTCCGCTCAAGCCGCGCCCGCCCCGCCAAGCGGCGAGACGGCGGTGAACAAGTCGGTGCCGGCCCCAGGACAGTCGCTCCTGCTCGCCCAGCCCGCGGCAAAACCGAAGCCCCCCGCCCCCGAGATCAAGCTCCCGGTCCCGGTGACCTTCAAGGCGCTCGTGACCGAGCAGGGGCCCAAGCTCGACTCGGGCCTCGTGTGGCGTGTCTACGCCGCCGCACCCTCTCCCGACGGCACGCGCAAGCTCATCGCCACCCATCGCGAGGCGATGCCGACGGCGGCGCTTCTGCCCGGCGAGTATCTCGTCAACGCGGCCTACGGCCTTTCCAACCTCACCAAGAAGATCACCGTGGAAAGCGGCAAGTCCATCGAGGAGACCTTCGTGCTCAACACCGGGGCGCTCAAGCTCGCGGCCACGCTGCCGAGCGGCGAGCCGGTGCCCGAAGGCAACATCCACTTCGACATCTACTCGGACGAGGAAGATCAGTTCGGCAACCGTCGCCGGATCCTCGCCAACGCCAAGCCGGGCGTTGTCATCCGCCTCAATGCCGGCGCCTACCACGTCGTGAGCGTCTATGGCGACGCCAATGCGAGCGTGAAGTGCGACGTGACGGTCGAGCCCGGCAAGCTCACCGAGGCGACCATCAAGCAGACCGGAGCGAAGGTCACCTTCAAGCTGGTGCAGACGCTCGGCGGCGAGGCGCTCGCCGACACCAAATGGAAGATCCTCACGTCGGCGGGCGACGTGGTGAAGGAGAACGTGGGCGCGCTCCCGACCCACATCCTTGCCAACGGCAGCTATGCCGTGGTCGCCGATCACGGTGGGCTCAATTACACGCGAAAATTCTCCATAGAATCGAGCGAGCCGAAGCAGATCGAAGTCGTGGTCGAGGACGGCCCGACGACGCCGGAAGCGTTGAAGCAGCTGCTCGATCCCCCGCCGCCCCCACCGCCCTCCCCGCCTGCGGGCGCGGTCGCCGGCGACGGCACAGCGCCGCCCGGCAATACCGGCCTCGGCTTCGGCGGGTTCTCGAGCGGTCCGGCTGATCCCAACGCGCCCCTGATCAATCCCGGCGCGCTGCTCCGCCCCGCCCGCTGAGCGGCTTATCGCGCTCCGCGTAGGCGACCTTTCGCGCCCGCCGCGATAGGCCTCAGCCAGACGCTCGTCGCGCACGGCGAACAAAAGCCCATTTTCGCTGAACCCTGCGAGATCGAGCAACTTCGCCTCGATGTTGGCTTGGGCGACGACCTCTCCCGAGGCAAGGATGTGCCCGACATCGGCGCCGCTGCGGCTCAAAGCGCGTCCGATGAGAAGGCACCGATGACAATCGAGCGGATCGGCCTCGGCGCACATCACGGCAATGCGCCCGTTGTTCGACTCCTGGAGGAGCCGCGCGATGCCTGACGCAAACGGAGGCTGCTCGGCCATCTTCTCGTAATCGGCAATGCCGTCGGTGAACAGCTCCGAACGCTCTGGCCGCCCGCCGAGCTCCTTGCCGAGAAAAAGATAACGGATCCCTCGCTCGGCAAGCGAAGCGGCGAGACGATCCTTGTTGAAATGCGGCACGAAACGCGACACCGGCGCCGAGCGCACATCGGCGACCGCTGTCACCTGAGCGTCCTCAAGCAGCGCAATGAAGCGCGCGAGCGGGTGGTTCGAATGCCCGATGGTGAGGATCGGGTACACGATCGTGCTAGCTAGGCCGCCTTGGCCTTTTTGGTCTCGCGCAGATCGGGCGGCACCGCCTCGTCGGCGAGGGAGGCTAAGGCCTCATCGAGGCCCATCACCTCCTGCTTCTGCGAGCCGAGCCTGCGCACCGACACTGTCTTCTCCTCGGCCTCGCGCTTGCCGACCACGAGCAGCACCGGCACCTTGGCGAGCGAATGCTCGCGCACCTTGTAGTTGATCTTCTCGTTGCGCAGATCGGCCTCCACGCGGAATCCCGCCGTCTTCAGCCGCTCCAGAACCTCGCCGGCATAGTCATCGGCGTCCGACACGATGGTCGCGACCACGACTTGCGTCGGCGCAAGCCAGAGCGGCAAATGCCCGGCGTAGTGCTCGATGAGGATGCCGGTGAAACGCTCGAGCGAGCCGAACATGGCGCGGTGGATCATCACCGGCACGCGCTTCTCGCCGTCCGGCGCGATATAGAAGGCGCCGAGCCTCCCCGGCAGGTTGAAATCGACCTGCGTCGTTCCGCACTGCCAATCGCGGCCGATCGCGTCCCGCAGCACATATTCGAGCTTGGGCCCGTAGAAGGCGCCTTCCCCCGGATTGAGCTCGTAGCTGAGGCCCGCCGCCTCGACGGCGCGTTTTAGCGCGGCCTCCGCCTTGTCCCACACCGCATCCGAGCCGACCCGCTTCGCCGGTCGGTCGGAGAACTTGATGCGCACATCGGTGAAGCCGAAATCGCGGTAGATCGACAGCATCTGCTCGTTGAGCTTGACGCATTCCTCGGTGATCTGGTCCTCGGTCACGAAGATATGCGCATCGTCCTGGGTGAAATGGCGCACGCGCAACAGTCCGTGCAGCGCGCCCGACGGCTCGTAGCGATGCACCTTGCCGAACTCGGCGATGCGCAAAGGAAGGTCGCGATAGCTCTTGAGCCCGTGCTTGAAGATCTGCACGTGGCCGGGGCAGTTCATCGGCTTGCAGCAGAAGATGCGCTCGTCCGGCGTCTCGGTGACGTACATGTTCTCGCCGAACTTCTCCCAATGGCCCGACTGCTCCCATAGCGTGCGCTCCATCATGTCGGGCGAATTGACCTCGACATAGCCCCAGGCGTTCTGGCGCCGGCGCATGTAGCCGATCAGCGCCGTAAACAGCGCCCAGCCCTTGGGATGCCAGAACACGGCGCCCGGGGCCTCCTCCTGGAAGTGGAACAGGTCCATCTCGCGCCCCAGGCGCCGATGGTCGCGCTTCTCGGCCTCTTCGAGCTGGTTGAGATAGGCCTTGAGATCCTCCTCGGTCGCCCACGCCGTGCCGTAGATGCGCTGGAGCATCGGCTTCGACGAATCCCCGCGCCAATAGGCCCCAGCGATCTTGGTGAGCTTGAAGCCCTTGCCGATCTTGCCCGTCGAGGTCATGTGCGGCCCGCGGCAGAGGTCGAGCCACTCACCTTGGCTGTAGAGCTTGACCTCCTCGCCTTCGGGGATCGCATCGATCAGCTCGAGCTTGAAGGTCTCGCCCTTCTTCTTGAACAGCGCCTTGGCCTTCTCGCGCGACACCACTTCGCACGTAAATGGCCGGTCGCGGGCGATGATCTCGGCCATCTTCGCCTCGATCCGCGGCAGATCGTCGGGCGTGAACGGCTCTTTCCGCGCGAAGTCGTAATAGAAGCCGTTCTCGATCACCGGCCCGATCGTGACCTGGGTGCCGGGATAAAGCTCCTGCACGGCCTCGGCCATCACATGCGCCGCGTCGTGGCGGATCAGATCGAGCGCCTCCTTGTCCTCGCGCGTGAGGATGCGGATCTTGGCGTTGTCCTTGATCGGCTCGGCGAGGTCGCGCGTCTTGCCGTCAAGCTGCACCGCGACGGCCTTCTTGGCCAGCGATTTGGAAATCTGCTCGGCGATCTCGCGCCCGGTAATGCCTTGCTTGAAGGCGCGGGCCGAACCGTCAGGAAATGTCAGGGAGATTTGCGACATCTGGTCTCTCCTCTCACTCCTGCGTACCAGCGCAGGTAAGGGGTGGTTGAAGGCGCGCACCTTGTAGCGGCATTTCTGGTCAAGGTCCAGTCCTCAACCGCTCGCGCATGTAAGGTAATACTAGACGTCTGTAATTCAATACCTTACACTTAGGCATGATCGCTTCGTTCCGGAACAAAGCCCTGAAGCGGTACTGGGAAAGAAGCGAAACGAAGCGGCTGCCGCCAGCTTCGGCCGAGCGGATCAGATCGATACTTGATCGATTGAATGCGGCTACCGCGCCGGCCGATCTGGATTTGCCGGGTTTCGGCTTTCACCCGCTGAAAGGAAAACGCAAAGGCCAGTTCGCAGTGATCGTCACGCGCAATTGGCGCATTACCTTTGGCTGGGACGATGGCGATGCCGTCGATGTCGATCTTGAGGACTATCACTGAGGTTGGAACCAATGTCGAAGCCTAGGACCTATCCCAAGCGTGATTCAAATCGCTGCCCGGTCCATCCAGGAGCGATCTTGCGGGAAATCGTCGTGCCCGAGCTCGGGATGAGCAAGACCGAATTGGCGAAGGCGCTCAAGATGTCGCGTCAGCAGTTCCACGCGATCCTCCGCGAGCGGCAGCCGGTCACGCCGGAGACGGCCGTCAAGCTTCAGGCGGCATTCGGCGGGACGGCCCAATCGTGGCTCAATATGCAGTCTGCCTATGACCTATGGCACGCCGAGCGCCGCATCGACGTATCCGACATCCCACCCATGCGCGCCGCCTAGGAGCACCTCTGTCGAGGAACGCGCCACCGCCCGTAGCGCCAGGGCGCGA
>NZ_DASRGO010000049.1:0-2878 GCF_035650995.1 Methyloceanibacter sp.
CCCTTCCTTTTCCCCAAAAAGATCGGGTCCCCCGGAGTGGAGCAGGCGGTGCACGTTCGCCTTCCCGCCGAGGCAATCCTATCCCCATCCTTTAGCGCCGGGCTTGAGTGAGCGCGGCCATCGAAACCCTAGAAAACATCCCCTTCCCGTTGGAGTAGCAGCGCATGCAGGAAATGAAGCTGCAAGATTTGAAGTCGAAATCGCCGACGGAGCTCTTGAGCTTCGCCGAGGAGGTTGCGGTCGAGAACGCGAGCGCCATGCGCAAGCAGGAACTTATGTTCGCGATCCTGAAGCAGCTTGCCGCGCGCGACGTCGAGATCACCGGTACCGGCGTGGTCGAGGTGCTGCAGGACGGCTTCGGCTTCCTGCGCTCGCCCGACTCGAATTATCTCGCCGGCCCCGACGACATCTACGTGAGCCCGAGCCAGATCAGGCGCTTCGGCCTCAGGACCGGCGACACGGTCGAAGGCCAGATCAGGAGCCCGAAGGAGGGCGAGCGCTATTTCGCCCTGCTCAAGGTCAACACCATCAATTTCGAGGACCCAGAGAAGCAGCGCCACAAGATCCATTTCGACAATCTGACGCCGCTCTATCCCGACGAGTGGCTGCAGATGGAGATTGAGAAACCGACCAACAAGGACTTGACCGGCCGCGTCATCGACATCGTGGCGCCGCTTGGCAAGGGCCAGCGCGGCCTGATCGTGGCGCAGCCGAGAACCGGCAAGACCATCATCCTCCAGAACATCGCCCATTCGGTCACGGCCAATCATCCCGAGTGCTATCTCATCGTTCTCCTGATCGACGAGCGGCCCGAGGAGGTGACCGACATGCAGCGCTCGGTGAAGGGCGAGGTGATTTCCTCGACCTTCGACGAGCCCGCCTCGCGCCACGTGCAGGTCGCCGAGATGGTCATCGAGAAGGCGAAGCGCCTCGTCGAGCACAAGCGCGACGTGGTGATCCTGCTCGATTCCATCACCCGCCTCGGCCGCGCCTACAACACCGTGGTGCCGTCGTCGGGCAAGGTGCTGACCGGCGGCGTGGATGCCAACGCGCTCCAGCGCCCGAAGCGCTTCTTCGGCGCCGCGCGCAACATCGAGGAGGGCGGATCGCTCACCATCATCGCCACCGCGCTCATCGATACCGGCAGCCGCATGGACGAGGTGATCTTCGAAGAGTTCAAGGGCACCGGTAACTCGGAAATCGTGCTCGACCGCAAGGTTGCCGACAAGCGCGTGTTCCCGGCCATCGACATCGCGCGCTCCGGCACGCGCAAAGAGGAGCTGCTGGTCCCGCCCGATCAGCTCAAGAAGATGTACGTGCTCCGCCGCATCCTCAACCCGATGGGAACCCAGGATGCGATCGAGTTTCTGCTCGACAAGCTGAAGCAGACCAAGGGCAATGCCGACTTCTTCGAGTCGATGAATACCTAGAGTCTGCGCGCGTCTCGCCCAGGAGTCCGTTCGGGTCCTTCGTCATTCCGGCGCAAGCCGGCATGCAGCGTGAAACTCGAAAACTCGCGGTGCGCCGCTTTGGTCGGATACCGGATTTCTCCGGTTCCGGGCGGCATCGATCCGCGTCCAATTTGACGCTGGACGGCGTGAAACAGATGCCACCCCGAGACGTTTTCCCATCAGCCAATGTTGGCGAAATCAACCAGATCCAGGAGGAAATAGCATGAAGCGACTCTTCTCTCTTATTGTCGCCCTCGGGCTGGCGATTTCCTTCACCGTTCCGGCATTCGCCGCGGGCACGAGCGGCGCTCAGCCTCTCACCAAGGAGGATTGCACCAAGGCGGGCATGAAGTGGGACAGCACCGCCATGGCCTGCAAGAGCAAAGGATCGAAATATTAGCAGGGTTGGCCCCCCGGCGTTTCGCTGAAGGGTGGGTCATCGAATAAGGAGAAGCCCGGCTCGAGCTTGAGCCGGGCTTCTTCACAAAATGCGCGCCCGTCAGGCAAAGGCAACCTGCCGCCCGGCCTTGATCGTCTCGACGAGCTTCGCGGGCTCGGTCACCGGCAGCGAGCAATGCGGGCCGATGCAGATATAGGCCGTAGGCTTGCCGTCGATCGCCGTCTTGCCGTGCGCGGGCGACGATGCGGGCAGCGACTCCCCTTCCCCGATCTCTTGCACCACGGCGCCCGGCAGCGATACGTCGCGAAGCGCGCCGCGCAAGCGCCGCGCGTCGCTTCCCTCCGGCACCACGAACACGACGAGCGCCGGCGCGAACACGTCGAACTCGGAAGCGAGGAGCGAGGCGTGCGCAAGCACGTTCTGCCGCATCGCTCCGGCGAAGGTCTTGAGCACGGCCTCGGCGCGCTGCCGATAGCGCTCCTCGCCGGTCCAGAGATAGAGCGCCATCAGGTTCGACACCATCACCGCATTTGCGTTCGGCGTTGCCTCGTCCTGCCCGCTCAGCGGCCGCACGATGAGGTCGGAGGTGTCGTCGGCGACGAAGTAGTAGCCACCGATGTCATCCGCCCAATAATGCGTGTCGAGAATGTCAGCCCATTGGCGCGCGCGCGCGACATAGTCGCGCTTGCCGGTGACGTTGGCGAGCTTGAGCGCGGCGCGGATCATGTTGGCGTAGTCGTTGGCGGTCGCCGGCGCCTTGGCTTCGCCCGCGCGATAGGCATGCCTGAGCCGCCCGTCGGATATCATCCGTGTACAGATGAAAGCGAAGGCGGCCTCCGCCGCTTCGAGCCAGTGCGGTCGGTCGAAGGCCTCGGCTGCTTCGGCGAGTGCGGCGATCATCAGCCCGTTCCAATCGGCGAGCACCTTATCGTCGAAGCCCGGACGAATGCGCCCATCCCGGCGCGCGAGCAGTCTCTTGCGGATCGAGGCGAGCTTCGCCTCCGTCGCCTCGTCGCGGAGCTCGGTC
>NZ_DASRGO010000050.1:0-22258 GCF_035650995.1 Methyloceanibacter sp.
AGGCGGCGGCGCCTTCGGCTCCGGCGGCGCAATCGGAGTCCACGCCCCTCACCGATGCCGACAAGCGCGAGCTGACGCCCGAGGAGAAGGCGGAGAAGGAAGCGCGCAAGGAATGCAAGAAGACGATCTGCGACATCCTCGCCACGCGCGATCCGAACGGCGCTGACGTCGCGTGCGACATCACCAAGACCTGGCGCGAGGAGGACATCGTCAAGATGCTCGGCGGCAAGATCGACTGGCCGTGGGGCAAGGCGGTGTGCCAGTCGAAGCTCGCCATCAGCCGCGCGGCTCTCGCCAAGGCCATGAGCGAACAAGAGTACGAGGTCGCGCTCGATCCGCAAAAGGTGAGCTGCACGCTCGCTAGGAAGGGCGGCGGCGAGCCCTACGCGATCAAGGTCACGCTCGCGCCCAAGGTCACCTTCAAGGACGGCAAGGCGACGGAGGCCAAGATGAACTGGGGCGAGGCGTCGGCTCCCCTTCTAATCTATCCGCTCATCTACGCCGGTACCGGGTTGGACAATCAGGCGAACGTGCTCGGGCCCGAAGTGGTGCGCATGGTGAACGAGTTCGCGACGCGGAAATGCGCCGAGGTGAAGGCCGACGCGTCCCAATAGGAGCGCGTCATCGCCGGCCCCGACCCGGCGATCCAGGGCGACGGGCAATGAAAATGCCTTGCCCTGGGCCGATGCTCATATTCGGCCTTGAACCGGCCGTCACAGTCCGCGCCTAATATCGTGCACGAACGGAGGACACTGCGGCCGCATGGACGACAGGCCCGGAGCGAACAGTCTCGCCGCGGCGCCGAACAGCCGCCGCACATCGCAGATCTTGCGTGACTTCGCGGCGAGCCACCAAGAGCCCCGCATCAGCCTCGGCACCTTGCGCGATGCGCTCGGCGATCGCGGCTTCGGCATCCTTCTCTTCATCTTCGCGCTGCCCAATCTCGCGCCGGTGAACATCCCGCTGCTCTCGGCCGTGCTCGGACTGCCGCTCGTCCTGCTCGCGGCGCAGCTCTCCTATGGACGTCACAAGCCGTGGTTCCCCGCTTGGCTCGAGCGCCAATCCTTCCCACGGCTCGGCTTCGCCGCAGTCCTCGGCAGGACGCTGCCCACTCTCGAGCGGATCGAGCGCCTTTTGCGCCCGAGGCTCACCTGGCTCTTGTCGTGGACCGGCGAACGCCTGGTCGGCATGGCCGTGCTCATTCTTGCCGCGGTGCTTGCGCTACCGATCCCGTTCGCCAATTTTCTCCCGGCCTTCGGCATCGCCATCATCGCGCTCGCCATCATCGAGAAGGACGGGCTTGCCGTGCTGGTCGGGCTCGCTATCGGCGTCGCCAGTCTCGCCGTGGCCGCGACCGTGGTCATCGGCCTGATCAAGGGCTTCCTATTCTTCCTGGAACGCGTCTTGGGATGATCAGCTGACGCCTGCGCGTTTGAGCTCGGGCTCGAGCTGCCCGGACAGCATCAGGCGGAACATGCGGATATCGCACTGGAACGACCAGGTCGGGTGCGAAACCATGGCCGGGCGATTGTGCTCGACGAGGAAATGCCCGGCCCAGGCGAAGAGGTAGCCGATGCCGGTCCCGATCAGCGCGACCATGGGGCTCACGGTGAGGAGGCCCGCGATCAGCCCCAGCGCGCCGATCCCCGTTCCGATGACATGCAGAAGCCGCGTCCCGCCTTGCGCATGGTGGCGGAGATAATGCAGCCAAAAATCCTCGAAGCTTTCTTGCTCTGCCGCCATCGCTCCACGGCCCTTCGACACGATACGCTGACCCTACGGGCCAGTCTCCGCATCGGTCAAGCCGCTGTCACGGACCGGCGCTTTCGCCGAGATTGACGATGGCGTTTTGCGCGAGCGGATCGGGAAGCGCGACCTCGGCAAGCCGCGGATGGCGCGCGTAGTAGCGGCGAAGCTCGGCGAACAGGAAGGCCGCCCCGATCAACGGCAGGAGAAGCGCAATCGACAGCGGCGCGCCACTCGCCGCGAGCAGCGCGGACAGCAGCAGCCCGGCCGCCCCGCCAACGTCCCAGCCCCCTTCCGTCGCCACATGGAACCTTAGCGTGCAGGGCGAACGCTTTGCTTGGTTATAGACCGCGGTCATCACCGTCGGAATGTAGAGGCAGACCACGAGCGCGCCGAGCGCGTTGGCAAGGACGGCGAGAGCCGCATGCCCCGGCGCGGCCGCGCGCAACAGCGTGGTGATGACGAGCGCGCCGATGGCGAAGAGGACCGCCCTCTCCCCGCCACCGGTATCGATGAGGCGGCCGAGAAATAGCCCCGCGACCGCGCCCACGAGAGCGGCGAGCGCTAGCGCGCCGCCGAAGGCCGTGAAGCTCTCCCTTAGCGACAGGAAGAGCGCGATTTGCCACACGAAATGGTAGCCGCCGGCGATCCAGCCGTCGGCGAGGAACAGCTTGACGCCCGGGATCGCAGCGCGGAAGGCGCCCGGTGCCTTGGCGGCAACCCGGACCTCCGGCGTGAAGAAGAGCGGCAGCGCGGCAAGCAGAAGCAGCAGGCTCGTCGCGCCGAAGGCAACCATCGGGCCGAGGGCGACGAGCGCCCAACCGGTGACGAGCGGGCTCACGATCCCGACCAGCGCCGCCACCGCCTCGCGCGCGCTGACCTCCGACCCCCGATGCTCGTGATTGCCGAGCGCGGCGAAATAGGCGTGGTAGGTCGACCAGTAAAGCGTGTCGCCGACCGAACCGACGATGCATAGAAGGACGAGGGCGAGGCCGACCCCGTGCACTTCGGCCAGCAGCGGATATTGCAGCGCCGTGAGCACCGTGCCGGCGATGACCAGCGCCCGCATGCCGGTCCTGACCGCGATCGGAACGATGACCGGCCTGATGACGAAGCGGCCGGCGAGGATGAGCGCGATCGCCGTGAAGATCCACGGAGCAGAGACGCCCGCCTTGAGCAGATAGACGGCAAAGAACGATGCGCCTCCCGACAGGGCGATCGAATGAATCGCGTAGTGCAGATTGAGGAGGTTGACCGTTCTCGAGCGGAAGAAGGCCATCTGGCAACCCTGATTTATGGGAAAGGCGGTCGTCGGCCGGAGTCCTAGCCGCACCGGCTTCCGCGCACAACCTGCCAAGTAGCGCCGGCGATTCTTGGGCCGCTTTACAAGCGGGGAGGCTTCCCATACATCCGGCAAGGAATTAGAGGAGCAGATCATGGGCTACAAAGTCGCCGTCATCGGCGCGACCGGCAATGTCGGACGCGAGATGCTGAACATCCTCGCCGAGCGCGAGTTTCCCGCCGACGAGGTCTTCGCCATCGCCTCGCGCCGCTCGATGGGCGTCGAGGTCTCCTATGGCGATCACCGCCTGAAATGCCGCGACCTCGAGCAGTTCGATTTCCGGGGCGTCGATTTCGCCCTGATGTCGGCGGGCTCGGCCGTGTCCAAGGAATGGGGTCCGAGAATCGGGGCGCAAGGCTGCGTCGTGATCGACAATTCCTCGTGCTGGCGCTACGACGCCGACGTTCCGCTCATCGTGCCCGAGGTCAATGCCGACGCCGTCGCGGGCTTCACCAAGAAGAACATCATCGCCAATCCGAACTGCTCGACCGCCCAGCTTGTCGTCGTGCTCAAGCCTCTGCACGATGCCGCCAGGATCAAGCGCGTGGTGGTCGCCACCTATCAGTCCGTGTCCGGCGCCGGCAAGGAGGCGATGGACGAGCTGTGGGATCAGACCAAGGGCATCTTCGTCACCGACCCGCCCGAGCCCAAGAAGTTCACCAAGCAAATCGCCTTCAACGTCATTCCCCATATCGACGTCTTCATGGAGGACGGCTCGACCAAGGAAGAGTGGAAGATGTCGGCCGAGACCAAGAAAATTCTCGATCCGAAGATCAAGGTCACGGCGACCTGCGTGCGCGTGCCGGTGTTTGTCGGCCATTCGGAAGCGGTCAACGTCGAGTTCGAGCAGCCGATCACCGCGGCGGAAGCCCGCAAGATCTTGCGCGAGGCGCCCGGCGTGCTCGTCGTCGACAAGCGCGAGAACGGCGGCTACGTGACGCCGGTCGAGTGCGTCGGCGATTACGCGACCTTCGTCAGCCGCATCCGCGAGGACCAGACTGTCGACAACGGCCTCTCCTTCTGGGTGGTGTCCGACAATTTGCGTAAAGGGGCGGCGCTCAACACCGTCCAGATCGCCGAGCTGATCGTCAACCGCAACCTGCTCGACAAGGCCGCCTGAGCCCTACCGTCATCTTCCTGGGAAGACGGCCGGCGACAATTGTCCGCGGAGGATGACGTCATGATCTTCGGGCTGCTTGCGCTGACCGTGGCCGCCGCCTTTACCGGCGCCGCTTTCTATATCAATTTCGCCGAGCAACCGGCGCGACTTGCGCTCGATGACCGCGCATTGCTCGCGGAATGGAAGCCCGCCTATACCCGCGGTTTCGCCATGCAGTCGTCGCTTGCGCTGATCGGCGCGGCGCTCGGCGCCATCGCCTTTTGGCAGACCGGCCGCTACGCCTGGCTCGGCGGCGCCATCCTGCTCTTCGCCAATTGGCCTTACACCATGATCGCCATCATGCCGACCAACAAGACGCTGATGGCGACCGCGCCCGAGAAAGCAGGGTCTGAGAGCCGCGCCCTGATCGAGCGATGGGCCCGCCTTCACGCTGTGCGTACCTTGCTCGGCCTTGCCGCGACGGTGGTATTTCTCTGCGGCTTCCTTGTCGATTGACCCCCTCGTGCTGCCGGTTCCGCGGGAACCTCGGCCTTGGGCCGTTGTTTTCCCCTCGCGGGGCATTTGCAAACGAGAGGAGATCGCCATGGCGACCATGCAGGATTGCATCAGGGATTGTCTCGATTGCCACGCCGTCTGTCTCGAGACCATCGCGCATTGCCTCGCCAAGGGCGGCGAGCACGCCGATCCCGATCACATCCGCATCCTCGAGGACTGCGCCCAAATCTGCATCGCGAGCGCGGATTTCATGTTGCGCCGATCGCCGCTGCACCAGATGACCTGCCGCATCTGCGCCGGCACTTGCGAGATGTGCGCCGAGGATTGCACGCGGCTTGCCGATGACGAGGCGATGGTGCTGTGCATCGAGACCTGCCGCCGCTGTGCCGCGAGCTGCGCCGAGATGGCCGCCGCCGAGCGCAAGGCCGCCTAGTCTTCGGCGAGCGCCTCGAACCGTCCGCTCTCCTCGTCGAGCAGAACCAGCTCGCCGCTCGCGATGTCGAAATGGAGCCCATGCAGGGCGAGCAGGCCCTCCCCCATCCGCTCCTTGACGAAGGGGAAGGTCGCGAGGTTGACGATTGACGAGCGAATGGCGGCGAACTCGAAGGCCTTTTCGTCGCCATGGCGGGACACATCGCTGTCGATCAGCTTCAGTCCCTCGAGCAGGGTGAGCCATCTGCCGATGAAGCCGTGCTCCGAGACGCTGCCGCGCACGCCTCGCCGATAGGCGGCGACGCCGCCGCAATGCGAGTGGCCGAGAACGATGAGGTGCGGCACCTTGAGCGTCGTCACCGCATATTCGATTGCGGCGCTGGTGCCGTGGTACTTGCCTTCCGGCTCGTAAGGCGGGACGAGATTGGCGACGTTGCGCATGATGAAGAGAGACCCGGGCTCGGCATCGAAGATCGCCGACACATCGACGCGCGCGTCGCAGCAGGCAATCACCATGGCGGTCGGCGTTTGGCCGAGCTCGGCGAGCTGGAGGTAGCGGCCGCGATCCTTGGCATGCGCGCTGCGGCGGAAGCGGAAATGCCCATCGACCAAACTTTTCGGCAAATGCAACTGATACCTCCCTCAATTTGTGGATGGCGCGCTGCACCATTCCAGCCTGACGCCGATTTGTCCAGCGCGCGCCGATCGGAAAGTCCTATCGGTCCATCAAGGCGTGCCTCTTGATCGGCCCCTGCAGAGCTTTATCTCAAAGACAACGATAAACCGCGATGCAACCGTCGGGAAACGGGGAAACGCCAGAAAGGGGCAGGGCGCCGCGTGAGCGCCCCAGCCTGGGAAAGGAGTGCGCCATGGCCAAGGTACTCTGTGTTCTTTACGACGATCCCGTGGACGGCTACCCGCCGCAATATGCGCGGGATTCCATTCCGAAGATCGACCACTATCCGGACGGCATGACTACGCCGACCCCGAGCAAGATCGATTTCAAGCCGGGTCAATTGCTCGGCAGCGTCTCCGGCGAGCTCGGGCTTCGCAAGTTCCTCGAAGACGCGGGCCACACGCTCGTAGTGACCTCGGACAAGGACGGTCCCAATTCGGTCTTCGAGAAGGAATTGCCCGACGCCGAGGTCGTGATCTCGCAGCCCTTCTGGCCTGCCTACATGACGAAGGAACGCTTCGATAAGGCCAAAAAGCTGAAGCTCGTGATCACCGCCGGCATCGGCTCTGATCACACCGACCTGCAAGCCGCGATGGACAAGGGCGTGACTGTCGCCGAGGTCACCTATTGCAACTCGATCAGCGTCTCCGAGCACATCGTCATGATGATCCTGGCGCTGGTCAGGAACTACATCCCCTCTTACGGCTGGGTCGTCAGAGGCGGATGGAACATCGCCGACTGCGTCGAGCGCTCCTACGATCTCGAAGGCATGAATGTCGGAACCGTGGCGGCAGGCCGTATTGGCCTTGCGGCGCTCAGGCGGCTGAAGCCGTTCGACGTCAAGCTGCACTACACCGACAAGCACCGCCTGCCCAAAGCGGTGGAGGAGGAGCTTGGACTCACCTTCCATCCGAATGTCGAATCGCTGGTCAGGGTGTGCGACGTGGTGACCATCAACGCTCCATTGCACCCCGAGACCGAGGGCATGTTCAACGACAAGCTGATCAGCAAGATGAAACGCGGCAGCTATATCGTGAACACGGCGCGCGGCAAGATCTGCGACCGTGATGCGATCGTCCGCGCGCTCGAGAGTGGGCAGCTTGCAGGCTACGCCGGCGATGTCTGGTTCCCGCAGCCCGCGCCGGTCGACCATCCGTGGCGCACGATGCCGCACCACGGCATGACCCCGCACATCTCTGGGAGCTCGCTGTCCGCGCAGGCGCGCTACGCGGCCGGCACCCGCGAGATTCTCGAATGTTACTTTGCCGGCAAGCCGATCAGGACCGAATATCTGATTGTGGACAAGGGCAAGCTCGCAGGGACCGGCGCCCACTCTTACACGGCGGGCGATGCCACCAAGGGCTCGGAGGAAGCGGCAAAGTTCAAGAAGTCCGCCGCCTGACGGTTCGATCGGGGCCGAGTTCTAGATTGGGCAAAAGGGGACGCTTGCCGCGTCCCCTTTTTATCGGCTCTGCGGTCGTCGCCTGCGGGAACCTCGTCGGGCGTCGTGCCATCTAATGGTGCGTTGATACCCTTCACCCGCGAACCCGAGGATCCATGATGCAGAACCGTATCGTCGCAGCCGCGTTCTTGAGCGCAATTCTGTTAGCGATACCCGCCGCTGCGGCAGACCAAAAGCCCACCGACCCGCAAATTGCCCACATCGCCTACACCGCCGGCGTGCTCGACATCGAGGCCGCCCAGCAGGCCTTGGCCAAATCGAAGAACAAGGATGTCCTTGCCTTCGCCCAGCAGATGGTCGGCGACCACACTTCGGTGAACAATCAGGCGCTCGCCCTGGTCAAGAAGCTCAACGTCACGCCCGAGGACAATGCGAACAGCCAGAGTCTGACCAAACAAGCCGACGAGACCCGCAAGAAATTGGCCGGCCTCGACGGGGCGGCATTCGACAAGGCCTATGTCGATAACGAAGTGGCGTATCATAAGGCCGTCAACGCCGCGCTCAGCACGACGCTCATTCCGGACGCGCAGAACCCGGAGCTGAAGTCGCTCCTGCAAAGCGGCCTGACGCTCTTCCAGGCGCACGAGAAGCATGCCGAACAACTCGCCGGTCAACTGCACTAGTGCATGAGCCACGCATTCAGGAGTTCGTTGACATGGCGAGCGTCGCGCTGAGCTATGAAGCCCTGACTGATGTCGATCTGGCCGGGCGGATCGCTCAGCGCGACCCCCTTGCCGTCCGCCTCGTCCTGAAGCGCAATAATCAGCGCCTCTTCCGCGCGGCCTGGGCGGTGCTGAAGGACCGCGCCGATGCCGAAGACGCTGTCCAAGAGGGCTACCTCAAGGCGTTTGCCGCGATCGGCAGCTTCACCGGCGCCTCATCGCTCGCGACCTGGCTGACCCGCATCGTACTCAACGAGGCGCTCGGCAAGAAGCGATCGTCGCAGCGGCGAGCGCGCCTGCTTCAGCAACAGTCGGTGGCTCTCATGGACGACTACCGGGAACGACAGACGGACATCTCGGCCGAGCCCTCTCCGGAACAGGAGGCCGCGCGCCGTCAGGTTGCCAAGCTTCTCGAGCGGGCGGTCGCCGAGCTCCCGGAGCCGTTTCGCGTCGTCTTCGTGCTGCGCGATGTCGAAGGCCTGAGCGTGGAGGAGACGGCCGAAGTTCTCGGCGTGCAGCCCCAGACGGTCAAGACCCGTCTGCTGCGCGCGCGAAGGCGGCTGCAAACGATGCTCGCGCCGGCGTTGCAGGACGCGCTCCAGGGCGCCTTTCCCTTCGCCGGCAAGGCGTGCGATGCGCTGACCGAACGCGTGATGGCGAAGTACTTGGCCTAGCCATGCAGGAAGCGCTCAGTGCTTCTTCTTGGTGGTCTTGTAGGCGGTCTTCTTCTTCTTTGCCGTCTTAACCGTTTTCTTCTTGGCCGCGGTCTTGGTCCCCTTGCCCGTCAGCTTGTCGGCCTGCGCTTGCGTCATCTCGCCGGCATCGACCAGCGCCGCCACGCAGGCATGGGATACCTTCTTGATATTGCGCGACATGCAGGCGCGAAGCGCCTCGCTGCCTAACCCATACTCGCCGCAATAGGCATGATAGTCCCTCTGGCAATCGCGCTTCTCGCGATCGGTGATCTGCGCGGCGATGGCCGGAAGGAACGTAAGGCAATAGGCAAGGAGGACGGCACCCGAAACGATGGTGCCAAGCTTGGCTGACATGTGGTCGGACCCTGTCTGGTTGCGTGACGCCGACACGTTAAGAAGCCGAGCTATGCGGCGAAACCGTGTCACAATTCGGCCCGGACGGCCGGTCAACCGGCGCTGATCAGGGCCCCTGTTGTAGGGACCAGACGAAGCGTCCGTCGCGCGATTGTCATGCAAGCGTCGCAAAAGGCCAACCCGGTGGTGACGCGCACATGGAATTCTATCGGAGACGGGGGTAGGGATAAAAGGATTGCCTTTGTGCCCCCTTGCGATTGCGTGCCGCCGCGTTCAGACTGTCGGCAAAGCGACGATAAGACGCTTAGGGGGGATGGGGATGACGCGCACCGAGGTGGCTTCCGCAAGCGACCATCATTTCGGCCTGCTCGACAAGGAGCGGATCATCGCGCCGGCCGATTATAACCGCTGGCTCGTTCCGCCTGCGGCTCTCGCCATTCATCTTTGCATCGGTATGGCCTACGGTTTCAGCGTGTTCTGGCTGCCGCTCGGCCGTGCCGTTGGTGTGAGCCAAGGATTGGATAAAGCCATCCCCTGCCCCGGCGACGCCACCACCTTCTGGGGTAAGGTCGCCATCACTGGGCACGCGTTGTTCGCCACCGACTGCGACTGGACCCAGTTCGATCTCGGCTGGATGTTCACCCTGTTCTTCGTGCTGCTCGGCGTCTCCGCAGCGATCTGGGGCGGCTGGCTCGAGAGGGTAGGTCCGCGCAAAGCCGGCGTCGTTGCCGCGATCTGCTGGTGCGGCGGGCTGCTGATTTCGGCGGTTGGAGTTTATGTCCACCAGCTTTGGCTGATGTGGCTCGGCTCGGGCATCATCGGCGGCATTGGGCTCGGGCTTGGCTACATCTCCCCCGTCTCGACTCTGATCAAATGGTTCCCCGACCGGCGCGGCATGGCGACCGGCATGGCCATCATGGGCTTCGGCGGCGGCGCCATGATCGGCAGTCCTCTGGCCACGCTGCTCATGAACCATTTTGCCACGCCGACCTCGGTTGGCGTCTGGGAGACCCTCGTCGCGATGGCGGCAATCTATTTCGTCTTCATGATGGGTGGCGCGTTCGGCTACCGGCTGCCGCCGACGGGCTGGAAACCGCTCGGTTGGACGCCGCCGGCGAGCGCCAAGGCGATGATCACCACCGGCCACGTGCATCTCAACGATGCCCACAAGACGATCCAGTTCTGGCTGATTTGGTTGGTGCTCTGCCTCAACGTCTCGGCCGGTATCGGCATCATCGGCGCCGCCTCTCCCATGCTTCAGGAGACCTTCGGCGGGCGCCTGTTCGGCGATCCGACGGTGGGCTTCGCCCAATTCGATGACGCGCAGAAGGCCAAGGCAGCCCTCGTCGGCGCGGCCTTCGTCGGTCTATTTTCGCTGTTCAATATCGCCGGCCGGTTTTTCTGGGCATCTCTGTCCGACAAGATCGGCCGCAAGATGACCTATTACACGTTCTTCGTGCTCGGCTTCATCTGCTATGCCGCGGCGCCGACGCTCGCCACCCTCGGCATGCTCGGCCTATTCGCCGCGGCCTTCTGTCTGATCGCCTCGATGTATGGCGGGGGCTTCGCCACGATCCCCGCCTATCTCGCCGACATTTTCGGCACGCAATTCGTGGGCGCCATCCACGGCCGTCTGCTCACCGCCTGGTCTACCGCGGGCATCGTCGGGCCTGTAATCGTCAACTACATGCATGACTCGCGCAAAGCCGAAGGCATTGCGCCCGACCAGATCTACCATCCGATCTTCTACGTGCTGGCCGGGCTCCTCGTCGCCGGCTTCATCTGCAACCTCCTCATCAGACCGCTTGCCGCCAAATGGTTCATGAAGCCCGAGGAGGTCGAGGCGCTGCAAACGAAGTCGGCGCGCGACCGCGCCATGCATGCCGTCGAGATCAGGGCGCGCGAAGAGACCCATCCCGGCATCCGACTGCTGCAGCCGATCGGACTCCTCTTGGTCGCCATCGCCGTGGTGTGGTGGATCACGTTCTACACGAAGCAGGCGGGAGGGATCGGCGGCGTTTGGGAGTGCCTGATCTATTCCGCAGGCCCGTGTCTCGACGCCGTTGCCAAGGCGGAAGCCGCGGGCTCCTTCGCCTATCATCCCTTCCTCATGTGGATCGGGCTTGCGCTCTGGTTCGCCGGCATCGTGTTGAGCCCGCGCCGCCTCGAAGTGGCGCCGCTCGCCTGGTTCGCCGTTGGACTTCCCTTGCTGTGGGGCATCTGGATCACCGTGGATAAGGCGCTCGTCCTGTTCGCCTGACCGGACGCTGATGAAGGGGCCTTCCTCGCCGGAAGATTCTTTTGTGCTGGCGCGAGTGATATGGTGGCGTGAGGACTTCGCGGCACTACGGCTAGGGCCGCGTTACCATCAGGCACGCAAGATCTGGCGGGCACCGCCTCCTCGCCTGTTCAGAATTTCTTAATGTGGCTTTCAGGGCCTGTTCACGGACCAGTCATGCGGTATCCATCGCCGATCGCCATTATCCTATGCGTGAGTTCACCGAACTTGAGAATTTCACCGCGAAGGAGACGAACATGAGAGAGTGGCTGAAACCCGAGATCACCGAGTCCGAGGCTGGCATGGAAGTGACGAGCTACCTCCCGGCCGAGCTCGACCGCGCTTAATTCGCCGCGGTTCTTTCGAACTTTCGATAAGATGGCGGTCCTCACGGAAGTGAGGGCCGCCATTTTGCCTTTGTGCGCTCCGATCCGCCCCCTCCGTGAGCCGCCTCTAAGCTTGCCTTCCCCTTCTGCCCCCGCTTGGGCTAGATAGGCCCCGCGTCAATCTTGGGCCGCGTCGCGATGGGGCTTTTCCGAAGCAAAAGCGAGACTTACCCCGCCGCGACCATCGCCGCCGATATCGAACGCGGGCTGATCGCGCGCTACCTCGCCCGCATCCTCGAGCGCGGCGACCTCCCCTTGCGCGGGCTGCTCGGCGTGCTGCGTTGGATCAACGAGCGGCGCGATTTCATGAGCTTGCCGGTCCCCGACGAGCTCTCCAACCTGCTGACCAATTTCTATTCCGGGCAGTTCACCTATGCCGATCTCGACCAGCTTTATCGCCGCGACCGCGAAACGCTGATTGCAACTTTGCGGCAGATCGCCGAGCCGACCCCGCGGCCCGAGCCGCTTGCGACCAACATCGAATTTCTGGTGCGAGAGCTCGGCCTGCCGCCGGCGGCGCTCAAGATCGTGGGCCTCGTCGCCTGCGCTGCCCGTTACGACCAGGTGCAATATCTCTGCGACACCCTGGCGAGCCTTTCGGGATCCATCACCCGCAACGTTGCCATGCTCGTCGGCGAGCCGGCACGCAGCATCGAGTCGCTGATTTCGCCGGCCGGCGAGCTTGCGGCTTGCGGCCTGCTGCAGCTTCGCGAAGACTCCAATCATATCAACGGCAGGTTCGGGGTTCCCTGGCGGATCGATGCCTGTCTCGATCGCGCCTTCCCGGACTTTCCCTCGCTCAGAGCGGCGCTCCTCGGCGATCCGCTCGAGGCTTCGCTCAATCTCTCCGACTACGACCACGTCGCCGAGGATTGCGATCTCATCAAGCGCCTGATCGAAGGGGCGAGCGCCGAAGGTGCGCGCGGCATCAATATCCTCCTGTTCGGCCCTCCCGGCTCGGGCAAGACCGAGCTTGCCAAGCTCGCCGCAGCGGCGGCCGGCGTCAGCCTTTACGCCGCCGGTGAGGAGCAATATGCCGGGCGCGAGACGAGCCGCACCGAGCGCCTCTCCGATCTTGCCTTCTTCCAGCGCCTGCTCGGCGGTGGCCAAGGCACGGCCATCCTGTTCGACGAGTTCGAGGACGTGGCTTGGCAGCTCATCAATCGCGGCGGGTCGAAGCTCTATCTCAATCGCCTGCTCGAGACGAACCCGGTGCCGGTGATCTGGACCTCGAACAACATCTTCGAGATCGACGCCGCCGTGCTCCGCCGCATGTCGTTGATCGTCGAGCTGAAGGTGCCGCCCGTGCGCCAGCGCGCGGTGATCTTGCGCCGGCTCGCCAATCGCTACGAGGTTCCACTCGAGGACCACGAGGTGCAGGAGCTTGCCCGCCGCCTGCCCGCAACCCCTGCCGTGCTCGAGAACGCGCTCCGCGCCGCCAAGCTGTCTGGCGGCGGCAAGGACGCGCTCGAGCGCGCGGCGTCCGGCATTATCCGCGCGTTGTCCGGCGGCGGCGCGCGCCCGGCCGTATCGGTCACCGACTTCGATCCCGCGCTCACCTGCGCGAGCATGGACTTGATCGCGCTCACCAAGCTTATCGTTCAAAGCTCGAACCTCGCCTTCTCGCTCTGCCTGTCCGGCCCTCCCGGCACCGGCAAATCGGCCTTCGCGCGCTATCTTGCCCGGCGCCTTGGACTCGAGGTCTTGCAGAAACGCGCCTCGGACCTGCTCGCGCCCTATATCGGCCAGTCCGAGAAGAACATCGCCGAGGCGTTCGAGAGCGCGCGCGAGGCGCAAGCCATGCTCATCTTCGACGAGGCCGATTCCCTTCTGTTCGACCGCAGGGAGGCGGTGCGTTCGTGGGAGGTGACCCAGGTCAACGAGATGCTGACCTGGATGGAGCACCACCCACTCCCCTTCTGCTGCACCACCAACATGATGGAACGCTTCGACTCGGCCTCGCTCAGGCGCTTCACCTTCCACATCCTGTTTCATTACCTCGATGCGAAGGCGCTCGCGCGCGCCTACGCCATCTTCTTCCAGATGACCGAGGTGCCGCCGCACGGGCTTGCCTTCACCAACCTCACGCCGGGCGATTTCGCCCAAGGCCGCCGCCAGGCCGACATGCTTGGCATCGCCGAAGATCCCGACCGCGTCGTCGCTCTTATCGCCGAGATCAGCCGTAAAAAGCCCGGCAGCCCGCGCGCCTCGATCGGCTTCGTCCGCGAGCCGCAGAGCTGAGAAGCGATGGACCCGTTCTTCACCGCTCTCATTGCCGTGGTGATCGCCTTTCCCGTGCTTGCGGTGGCGGCCTTCCTCCTGGCACTCGCCAATCGCGGCCGGCTGAAGCGGCTCGAACACCGCCTGGTAAGTCTCGAAGCACGCCTCGCGGGGCCCGCCGGCGAGGCATCCCTTGCCGCAGCCCCCTCGGAAAAACCGCCGCAGACCGTCCCCGCGGCCAAGGAGCCCGAGAAGAAGGCCGAGGAGACGGCGCCGCCTCCGCCCGAGCCTCAGCCCAAGGCCGCGCAAGCGCCGCTTCCGGCAGGACCCGAGGTGAGCCTCGAGGAGCGCTTCGGCACCCAATGGGTGGTGTGGGCGGGCGGCATCGCGCTTGCGCTCGGCGGCTTCTTCCTCGTGCGCTATTCGATCGAGCAGGGCTGGTTCGGCCCCGGGGCGCGCGTCATTGTCGCCGCCATCGTCGCGCTCGCGCTGGTCGCGGCCGGCGAATGGACGCGGCGGCGCGAGATCACGACCGGGCTCGCCGGCCTTCCCAAGGCGCATATCCCGAGCGTGCTCACCGCGGCCGGCACGGCAATCGCCTATGCCGACGCCTACGCGGCCTACGCCCTTTATGACTTCATCGGTCCAGGCGTCGCGTTCGTCCTGCTTGGCCTCGTCGCGCTCGGCACGCTCGCCGCCGCCCTCCTGCATGGGCGGGGTCTCGCCGGCCTCGGTCTGATCGGCGCCTTCCTAACCCCGCTCATCGTCTCGACCGAGGCGCCGAACTATCTCGCGCTCTATCTCTATCTCGCCGTGGTGACGGCTGCCTCCTTCGCGCTCGCCCGAGCCCGGCTTTGGCGTTGGCTCGCCATCACCGCCGTGATCGCGAGCGTACTTTGGACGTTCCCCGGTATCGGTGAACTCGACTGGCTGCCCGAGCACGTGTTCCATATCGGGGCCGGCTTCGTGCTCGCCGCTGCGCTCATCGTCTCGGGCTTCCTGTTCGGGCCGCCGTCCGAGCGGGGAGAGATCGACCTCGTCTCGTCGGGCGCGCTCGCCGCCTATCTCTTCGCCGCGATGCTGCTCGTGCTGTCCACTGGCCACGACAGCCTTGCACTCCTGCTCTTCTGCGTTCTTGTCGTCGGCACGCTCGCCATCGCCTGGCGCACCGATGCGGCGGCGCTCGTGGTGCCCGTCGCCGCCCTCTTCGTCGCCGCCATCTTCTGGCACTGGTCGATCGATTTCGATGTCGCCCTTCTCGGCCTTCCCAACGGGCCGGTGCCCGACAGCCTGTGGAAGCCCGAGCATTATCTGTTCGGCACGCCGCTCTCGCTCGGCGCCGCCTTCGGCGCGCTGTTTCTCGCGGCCGGCTTCCTCGCCCAGGGACCCGGGGAGCGGCGCGTCGTCTCGGCGCTATGGGCCGGCTCAGCCGTGTTCGCGCCGATCGCCATCCTGATCGCGCTCTATTACCGCATCGCGGGCTTCGACCGCTCGATCCCGTTCGCCGGCGCCGCCGTGGTCCTCGCCGGAATCTTCGCGCTCGCGACCGAGCTCATCGCCAAGCGTGAAGGCGAAGGCGAAGGCAGGCTCGCGAGCGGCATCTTCGCCACCGGTTCGATCGCTTCGCTTGCGCTTGCTCTCAGCCTCGCGCTCGAGAAGGGCTGGTTGACGGTAGCGCTTGCGCTCATGGTTCCCGGCATCGCCTGGGTCGCCGAGAAGCGGCCCCTGCCCGCCTCCCGCTGGCTTGCGGCCGCGATGACCATGGCCGTGCTCGGCCGCATCATCTGGGACCCCGAGATCGTGGGCGGCGCGATAGGCGCGCAGCCGGTGTTCAACTGGCTGCTCTACGGCTACGGCATCCCTGCGGCGGCCTTCTGGCTTGGCGGCTACATGCTCCGCCGCCAAGCCGACGACGTTCCGACCCGCCTCGTCGAGTCTGCGGCCATCCTCTTCACCGTGCTGCTCGTGGTGATGGAAGTGCGGCACTACGTGACGGGCGGCGATCCCTACACCTGGGGCAACGCGCTCGCCGAGACCGCGCTCGACGTTTCGCTCCTGCTCGCCGTGCTTATCGGGCTCGAGCGCGTGCGGCTGAAGAGCGGCAGCGTGATCCACGACTGGGGCGCGCGCTTTCTCGCCGTCCTCCTCATGCTCACCATCGTGTCCAAGCTCGGCGTCGACGCCAATCCCCTGATCATGGGCGATCCCGTCGGCCCGCCCTTGGTCAATCTGGTGCTGCTCGGCTACGGCCTGCCTGCCGTGCTTCTCGCCATCCTCGCTTATGTGACGCGCAAGACGCGCCCGCGCTGGTACGGCCTGACGGCGCTCGGCGTGGCGCTGGCGCTCGCCTTCGCCTATCTCACGCTCGAAGTGGCGCGGCTGTTCCACGGTCCGGTGCTGACCGCGGGCGAAATCTCGGATGCCGAGCAATACACGTACTCGGCGGTCTGGCTCGGGTTCGGCGTGGCGCTGCTCGCGGCCGGCATCTTCTATCGCTCGCTGCCCTTGCGCATCGCCTCTGCCGCCGTGATCGTGCTCACCGTGCTCAAGGTGTTTCTCGTCGATATGTCCGATCTCACCGGCTTCTACCGCGCGCTTTCCTTCCTCGGCCTGGGCGCCGTGCTGATGGGGATTGGCTGGTTCTATCAACGCCTTCTCTTCCCGCGCCGCACGCTCGCGGGCGAATCGCCCCAGGGGTGACAGACATGCGCGCCCCGATTATGGTCCGCAGGCTCCACCCGCGAGCTGGCACGGCTTCAGCCCCACAAGAACGAAGGTCTATCCGCCCATGGCTTGGGTCTATCTCTTTTTGGCAGGACTGCTCGAAGTCGGCTACGCCTCGACCATGAAGCTGACCGAAGGCTTTACCAGGCTGTGGCCGACGCTCTTTTTCGCCTTCTGCATCGTGACGAGCTTCGTGCTTCTGACCCGCGCCGCCCGCGAGATTCCCATAGGCACGGCCTACGCCGTTTGGGGCGGAATCGGCACGGCAGGGACTGTCATCGTCGGCATTCTCGCCTATAACGAGCCGGTCACCGTGCTCCGCATGGTCTGCCTCGTCATGCTGCTCGCCTCCATCGTCGGACTGAGACTTGCAACGCCATCATGAACGACACCAAGACCCAACTCGTCGACAAGACCGTTACCGGCAACTACTTCGAGGATTTCGCGCTCGGCCAGGAGATCGTGCACGCCACGCCCCGCACCGTCACCGTGGGCGATGTGAGCCTGTTCACCGCGCTCTACGGGTCGCGCTTCGCCGTGCAGTCCTCGGACGCCTTCGCGCAAAAGATCGGCTATCCCCGCTCGCCGATCGACGACCTGCTCGTGTTCCACGTCGTCATCGGCAAGACCGTCCCCGACATTTCGCGCAACGCCATCGCCAATCTCGGCTATGCCGAGTTCCGCTTCCTCGCCCCCGTCTATCCCGGCGATACGCTCGCCTCGACCTCCACGGTGATCGGGCTTAAGGAGAACTCCAACAAGAAGAGCGGCAACGTCTATGTGCGCACGACCGGGCGGAACCAGCGCGGCCATCCCGTGCTTTCCTTCGCCCGCTGGGTAATGGTCAACAAGCGCGACGCCAATGCGCCGGCGCCTACTCCCATCGTCCCCGACCTTGCCGCAAGCATCGAGTCCGAGACGCTCGGCGCCGCACTTCCCGCTCTCGATCTCGCCGACTACGACTATGCGCTCGCCGGTTCGCCCAAGCGCTGGAGCGACTATGAGGTTGGCGAGAAGATCGACCACGTCGACGGCCAGACCATCGAGGAGGCTGAGCACCAGCTCGCCACCCGCCTGTTCCAGAACACCGCGCGCGTGCATTTCAACCAGCACGTCGAGGGCAAGGGCCGCTTCGGCCGCCGCCTCGTCTATGGCGGCCATATCATCTCGATCGCCCGCAGCTTGAGCTTTAACGGGCTCGCCAACGCTTTCCATATCCTCGGGCTGAACGGCGCGCGCCACGTGGCGCCCTCTTTCGCCGGCGATACGATCTATGCCTGGAGCGAGGTGCTCGACAAAGCCGAGCTGCCTGGCCGCTCCGACGTCGGGGCGCTGCGGCTCCGCACCTTCGCCGTCAAGGACCGCGCGTGCGCCGACTTTCCTGGCATCAAGTCCGACGGCAGCCACGAGGACGGCGTCGTTCTCGACATGGATTACTGGGTCGCGCTTCCGCGTTAGGAGTTGGCCATGGGCCGGAAGCTTCTCGTCCTTGGGGCGGCGGTTACCGCAGTCTTGCTGCTCGCGGTAGCGGCCTCGGGCGAAGACGAGCCGGTGGTGGCGAAGGCCTTTGCCGTCGTCAAGGATGCATCCGGGAAGGAGGTTGGCAGGGCGACCTTCTCGGCCACCCCGAGCGGGACGCTCATCGACTTGAGCCTGACCGGGATTTCCCCTGGGGTGCATGCCGTGCACATCCATGCGGCCGGCAAATGCGAGCCACCCGACTTCAAGTCCGCCGGCCCGCACTTCAATCCCGACCAGACCAAGCACGGCATGATGAGCCCCGAAGGGCCGCATGCCGGCGATCTGCCCAACGTCCACGTGCCGGCCGACGGCAAGGTCGAGGTCGAATTCTTGAACCCGATTGTGACGATCGGCCAGGAGGCGGCGCTGCTCGACGCCGACGGTTCGGCGCTTGTCATCCACGCCGGTCCCGACGACTATAAGACCGACCCAGCCGGCAATTCCGGCGACCGCATCGCCTGCGGCGTCATCACGCGCTGAGCGCGGCGCCCCTTCGTTGCCCATCGCGACCTTGCCGCGCGGCGGTCCCCTGTGTCTAATTGTCAGGGCAAACGGCACAACCGGAGTGATACCGGTGGCAAAGAGAAACTTGAAGGCACCTCTCGCGCTTGCGCTCGGCGTTTCCCTCTGGGCCGCCGCATCGGCACAGGCCGCATCGTCCGTCGAGGGGACCTGGACCGGCACCGCCTATCAAAACGAAGGCGCCTCGGGCTACACGGTCATCATCACCATCACCTCGACAGAGGCCGCGACGCGCTACCCCGAGCTCAACTGCAACGGAAAGTTGACCCGCGTCGGCGCCTCGGGCGACTACGTCTTCTTTGCCGAGACCATCGTTCGCGACGAGCCCGGTGGCGGGGGCCATTGCATCGACGGGACAATCACCGTGGCGCCGGCGGCCGACAAGCTTGCCTGGGGCTGGTTCGGAAGCTTTGAAGGGAAGGCCTATACGGCCTGGGGCCTGCTTTCGCCGCGATAAGCCGCCTCGATTGCCCTTAGGCCGCCTCATGCGTTATGAAGGCCCGAAAGCCTGGGCAACCACAGCAGAAACCATGGAAAACGCCAAGCTCGCGGCCAACCGGCCGCTCTCCCCGCATTTGCAGATCTACCGTCCGATGATGACGATGCTGATGTCGATCGCCCATCGCATCTCGGGCGCCGCCAACGCCATCGGTTTCCTCCTGCTCGCCTGGTGGCTCGTCGCCATCGCCGAGGGGCCTCATGCCTATGCCAAGGTCGAGCACTTCTTCGCCGGCATTCCCGGCCGCGTGCTTCTCTTCCTGTTCAGCTGGTCTCTGATCCACCACATGCTCGGCGGCATCCGCCACCTCGTCTGGGACACCGGCCGGGCGATGGACAAGACGAGCATCGAGGTGCTGGCCTGGCTCACGATCGTCTCCTCGACCGTGCTCACCATCCTGGTGTGGGTCGCGGGCTACGCTCTGAGAGGAGGCGCCTGACATGGCGACGCCTCTCAAGCACGTGCGGGGCCTGGGCACCGCCCATCGCGGCACCGACACCTTCTGGCGCCAGCGGGTGACGGCGCTCGCCAACATCCCGCTGACTATCTTCCTCATCCTTGCGATCGTGAGCCATATCGGCTCGAGCTACGAGGAGGTGGGGGCCTATCTCGCGCACCCAGTCGTGGCCCTGGCAATGGTCGCGCTCATCGTCTCTGCGGCCATCCATCTTCGCATCGGGCTGAAGGAGATCATCGAGGATTACGTGCACGCCGAGGGCTTCAAGGTCGCTGCCATCGTGCTTGCCACCTTCTTCGCCTATGGCGTTGGCCTCGCCGCGCTGTTCGCCATCATCAAGATCAGTCTCGGAGCCTGAAGCTAGATGCCGCAAGACGCCACGCCCAACGCCGCGCCAAACGTGAACGGCCGCGCCTATCCCATAATCGACCACGCCTATGACGTGGTGGTGGTCGGCGCCGGCGGTTCGGGCTTGCGCGCCGTGGTCGGCGCGAGCGAGGCGGGCCTGAGGACTGCCTGCATCACCAAGGTGTTCCCTACCCGCTCGCACACCGTGGCGGCGCAGGGCGGCATCGCCGCGGCGCTCGGCAATATGGGCCCCGACGACTGGCGCTGGCACATGTACGACACGGTCAAAGGCTCCGACTGGCTCGGCGACCAGGACGCCATCGAATATCTCTGCCGCAACGCCCCGCAAGCCGTGTACGAGCTCGAGCATTGGGGCGTCCCCTTCTCGCGCACCGAGGACGGCAGGATCCTCCAGCGCGCGTTCGGCGGCATGACCACCGAGTTCGGCAAAGGCCAAGCCAAGCGCACTTGCGCCGCCGCCGACCGCACCGGGCACGCCATGCTGCACACCATGTACGGCCAGGCGCTGCGCCATTCCGCCGAGTTTTTCATCGAGTATTTCGCCATCGACCTGATCATGGACGACGAGGGCCGCTGCCGGGGCGTGATCGCGCTCAACATGGCCGACGGCAGTCTGCACCGCTTCCGCGCCCATCAGACCATCCTCGCCACCGGCGGCTACGGCCGCGCCTATTTCTCCTGCACGAGCGCGCATATCTGCACCGGCGACGGCAACGCCATGGTGTTGCGCGCCGGGCTTCCGCTCCAGGACATGGAGTTCGTGCAGTTCCACCCGACCGGCGTCTATGGCGCGGGCGTGCTCATCACCGAGGGGGCGCGCGGCGAAGGGGGCTTCCTGCGCAATTCCGAAGGCGAGAAGTTCATGGTGCGC
This sequence comes from Methyloceanibacter sp., assembly GCF_035650995.1. Classification (GTDB taxonomy): domain Bacteria; phylum Pseudomonadota; class Alphaproteobacteria; order Rhizobiales; family Methyloligellaceae; genus Methyloceanibacter. The sequence goes on from NZ_DASRGO010000050.1 coordinate 20,832, forward strand.
TATGCGCCCTCCGCGAAGGATCTCGCCTCGCGCGACGTCGTCAGCCGCGCCATCACCATCGAGATCAGGGAGGGGCGCGGGCACGGTCCCGACAAGGACTACATGCACCTCCACCTCGATCATCTCGATCCCGACCTTCTCGACGAGCGGCTGCCGGGCATCTCAGATCTCGCCCGCATCTTCGCCGGCGTCGATGTCAAGAAGGCGCCGATCCCGATCATCCCGACTTGCCACTACAACATGGGCGGCATCCCCACCAACATGCACGGCGAGGCGATCGCGCCGAGGAACGGCGACCCCGACGCCGTCGTGCCGGGGCTGATGGCGCTCGGCGAGGCCTCATGCGTCTCGGTGCATGGCGCGAACCGGCTCGGCTCGAACTCGCTGATCGACCTCGTCGTGTTCGGCCGCTCGGCCGCGCTCCGCTGCGCCGAGCTGATCAAGAAGGACAGCCCGATCCCCGAGCTGCCGAAGGGCGCGGGCGAGAGCGCCATCGAGCGGCTCGACCGCTTCCGCTATGCCAAGGGCGGAACGCCGACCGCCCAGCTACGCTTGCGCATGCAGAAGACCATGCAGCGCGACTGCGCCGTGTTCCGCACGAAGGAGGTGCTGCAAGAAGGAGTGAAGGCGATCAAAGAGGTGTGGGACGACGCCGCCGACATCAAGACCACCGACCGCTCGCTCATTTGGAACACCGACCTGATCGAGACGCTCGAATTCGACAACCTCATCGCCCAGGCCGCCGTCACCGTTCAGGGCGCGCTCGCCCGCGAGGAGTCGCGCGGCGCCCATGCGCGCGAGGACTTCCCCAAGCGGAACGACAAGGATTGGATGAAGCACACCCTGTCCTACGCCGATTACGGCACGCACACCGTGCGGCTCGACTTCCGTCCGGTGCACAATTTCACGCTCTCGAACGAAGTCGCCTACATCGAGCCGAAAGAGCGCGTGTATTAAAGGCCGGTCCGTGCCGGGAAGCGGCGCGGAAGCGCCGCATCTCGACGGGTGGCTAACGCTAGGCGTTGCCCCTCTGACGCGCCGCGAGCATCCGGTCGAGCACGGCTTTTACCCCGTTGAAATTAAATGGCTTGGGGAGAAGGATCGGATCTTTGAATCCGGCTTCCGGCGCTACGCCTGCGTCTCCCGTGGCGAAGGCGAAGGGGATTCCGCGCTTCTCGAGTTCGGTTGCTACCGAGAATGAGTTCTGTCCTGCCAGATGGACGTCGAGAATCGCGCCGTCGAGCGGCATCTCGCCGGCAAAGCGCAGCCCCTCGGCGACCGAGCGAACGGGTCCGACTACCTCGCAGCCGAGGTCGGTCAGCCAATCCTCGACCAGCATGGAGATCAACGGCTCGTCATCTAAGACCAGAATACGCGGCACGCGAAACTCCTGCGATGACGCAAGGTAACCACCAGTCTAGCTGTGC
>NZ_DASRGO010000051.1:0-18424 GCF_035650995.1 Methyloceanibacter sp.
CTCGACGCTCGGCAAGATCGACGTGCAGGGACCGGATGCCGCCTGGTTCCTCAACATGGTCTACACCAATGCCTGGTCGAAGCTGGAGCCGGGCAAGTGCCGCTACGGACTGATGTGCGGCGAAGACGGCATGGTCTTCGACGATGGCGTTACCAGCCGCATCTCCGAGAACCATTTCCACATGACCACCACGACCGGCGGTGCGGCGCGCGTGCTGGCTTGGCTCGAGGAATGGCATCAATGCGAGTGGCCGGAGAAGAAGGTCTATTTCACCTCGGTCACCGAGCAATGGGCGGTCATGGCGATCGGCGGCCCGATGGCGCGAAAGCTGCTCTCGGAAGTCGCCCCCGATCTGCCGCTCGACGACGCCTCCTTCCCGCACCTTTCGTTCCGTGAAGGCAAGGTGGCAGGCGTGCCGGCACGGGTCTACCGCATCACCTTCACCGGCGATCTCTCCTACGAGATCAACGTGCCGCCCTCCTACGCCCTCCACGTCTGGCGTGCCTTCATGCAAGCAGGCGAGAAATATGGCATCACGCCCTATGGCACCGAGGCCTTGCACGTGCTTCGGGCCGAGAAGGGCTTCATCATCGTCGGCCAGGATACCGACGGCACGATGACGCCGGGCGATCTCGGCATGGACTGGATCGTGGCGAAGTCGAAACCGGACTTCATCGGCCGCCGCTCCATGCTGCGCTCCGACACCAAGCGCCCGGACCGCAAGCATCTGGTCGGTCTCCTGACCGAGGATCCGAGCATCGTCATCCCCGACGGCGCGCAGATCGTCGAGCATGTGAAGGACCGGCCGCCGATGACCATGCTGGGCCATGTCACCTCCAGCTATTGGAGCCCGAGCATGGATCGCTCGATCGCCATGGGAGTCGTCAAGAACGGGCGCAATCGGCTCGGCCAGCGCCTCTTCGCCTGCTGGGACGACAAGCGCGTGCCGATGCAGGTGACCGAGCCAAAATTCTTCGATCCCGAGGGGAAGCGCATCAATGGTTGAGACCTATCAACGCCGCAGCGCGCTCGCCCATTTCAGCCTGAACGCGCTTGCGGGCCAGAGCAGGCCGAACGCCGGGATCACCATCGGCGAGATCGCGCATCGTGCCATCATCAACATTCGCGGCAATGCCGGCGACCTGGTCTTCAGCACCGCCGTAAAGGTCGCGACCGGCGTCGATCTGCCGGTCGAGGCGAACACGGTCAGCGCCGCGGACGACATCCGCATCCTCTGGCTCGGCCCGAATGAATGGTGGGTGGTGGCCGATGATGCCAAGCGCGAGGAGCTGATCGAGCGCCTGCGCCAGTCCTTCGCCGGCCAGCATACGGCGGTAACCGACGTCTCCGAGAGCCGCACGGTCATCACCATCGCCGGTCCAGCCGCGCGCGACGTGCTGGCCCGCGGTATCAGCCTCGATCTCCATCCCCGCGCCTTCGGCCCTGGCCAATGCGCCCAGACCGGGATGGCCAAGGCCAACATCGTTCTGCACCAGGTTGGCAATGAGCCGAGCTACGAGATCTACATCCTGAAGAGCTTCGCCGATTACCTCTGGCGCTGGATTGGGCTGGTGGCCGAGGATTTCGGCCTGGCCGTGAAGGCCGAATAGTCCGCAAGGTAGCTAGTTTCCCTTATTGCCCAAGGCGTTCCGGGGCGATTAGCTGACGGATGGGATTCCCGACCGCAGCCGACTCAATGATTCTCCGGGTGCTTCGCTCTCCGGCCTGGCGACCGGCCTTCGCCTGATGGCGTTGGTCGCGATCCTGTGCCTTATCGGCATCCTGCTGCTGACCATGATGGTCGGCATGCTGCCTACACCGCGCGCGGCAAGGATCGCCGTCTACGCGATCTCGACCGGCGCTTGCGCGACTGTCTCCTGCCTCGCCGCCCTGGCCCTGACCGGGGTGACGCCCCTCGGAGAGACTCTAGTCCTACCGCTTGGGCTACCCTGGATCGGCGCGCATTTCCACCTGGATGCCTTATCGGCGGGTTTCCTGGTCATCGTCGGCGTAGCCGGGACCTTCGCAAGCCTCTACGGCATCGGTTATGGCCGCCATGAGTCCGAGCCGCATCGCATCCTACCTTTCTATCCTGCCTTCCTCGCCGGCATGTGCCTGGTCCCGCTCGCCGACGATGTGTTCTCGTTCCTGTTCGCCTGGGAGCTGATGTCCCTCACCTCCTGGGCGCTGGTGGTCTCGCACCACAACGATGTCGAGAATCGGCGTGCCGGCATCCTCTATCTGATCATGGCGACCTTTGGGACACTGGCTCTCCTGCTCGGCTTCGGCCTGCTCGCCGGCCCTTACGGCGACTACGCCTTCGATGCAATCCGCACCCACGCGACGCATCCGCTGATCGCCGACCTAGTCTTCGCGCTGGCGATCCTGGGCGCCGGATCCAAGGCGGGCTTAGTGCCGCTGCATGTCTGGCTACCGGCCGCACACCCCGCAGCGCCCAGTCATGTTTCCGGCCTGATGAGCGGCGCCATGACCAAGGTCGCGATCTATGCCTTCATTCGCATCGTCTTCGACCTCGCCGGCACGCCGGCCTGGTGGTGGGGCACGACGATCATGGTGCTAGGCGCGGCCGGCGCGCTGCTCGGCATCCTGGCGGCACAGATGGACCGCGATCTGAAGCGGATCCTCGCCTTCAGCAGCGTCGAGAATATCGGCTTCATCTTCGCCGGGCTTGGCCTCGCGCTCGCCTTCCGCGAGGAAGGTCTCGCCTTCGCCGCCGCCTTGGCGATGAGTGCTGCCTTGCTCCACGCCTTCAACCACGGTCTGTTCAAGACCCTGCTCTTCCTCGGCGCCGGCGCCATCCTCACCGCGACCGGCGAGCGTGACATCGACAAGCTCGGCGGTCTCATACACCGCATGGGTGCGACCGCCCTCACCTTCCTGATCGGCGCCGCCGCAATTTCTGCGCTGCCGCCGCTGAACGGCTTTGCCTCGGAATGGCTGACATTCCAAGCGATCCTCCTCAGCCCCTCGCTTTCCCATTGGGGATTGCGTCTGGTTGCACCGGCGATGGGCGCTGCGCTGGCGCTCGCCGCAGTCCTTGCTGCCGCCGCATTCGTGCGTGCCTTCGGCATCTCCTTCCTCGGCCGTCCGCGTTCGAAAGCGGCGGAGAACGCCCACGAGGTCGATCGCTTCTCGCGCACGGCGATGTTTGCGCTCGCGGCGTGCTGCATCGTCGTCGGCGTGGTGCCGGGAGTCTTCGTCGATGCACTGGCGCCGATGGTGCGGCTGGCGACGGGCGCCACGCTGCCGGCACAGCTCGATCAAGCCTGGCTGTCGCTGGTGCCCAACCCCCAGGCCGGCAGCTCCTATAACGGACTGATGGTGTTCCTGTTCATGATCGTGACCGCAACACTGGGTGCGGGCCTGATCCATCGGCTGTCCGGCCGCAAAATGCGCCGCGCCGATGCTTGGGATTGCGGCTTCCCCGACCCCAGCCCGATCACCCAATATACCGGCGGCAGCTTCGCCCAGCCGGTGCGACGCGTGCTCGGCGACTTCGCCTTCAAGGTGACCGAGACGGTGGAGATGCCACCGCCCGGCGAGCCGACCCCGGCGCGCATCGTCGTGCAGCTCCGCGACCCGATCTGGGAATTCGCCTACGCCCCGGTGACTCGTGCCGTCGACTGGGTCGCCGACAGACTCAACCCGATTCAGTACATGACCATCCGCCGCTATCTCGGCATGGTCTTCACCGCACTCATCTTCCTGCTGCTGGTGCTCGCGGTATGGCAATAGTCCCGGCCCTCATCGTCCAAGGCGGCCAGATGCTGCTGGTGCTGCTGCTGGCGCCGCTGCTGACCGGCTTCGTGCGCAAGGTGAAGGCCCGGCTGATGCGGCGGCGCGGGCCGCCGCTGATCCAGCCCTACCGCGACCTCTGGCGGCTGATGCGCAAGGAGGCGGTGCTGGCGGAGAACGCGTCGTGGCTGTTCCGCGTCGCGCCCTACCTGATCTTCGCCTCGACCTGGGTGGCCGCGGCGCTGGTGCCGACCTTCGCCACCGGGCTGATGTTCTCCTGGTCGGCTGACCTCATCGCCATCATCGCCCTGCTGGGCAGCGCCCGCTTCTTCCTGGCGCTTGCCGGCATGGACGTGGGGACCAGCTTCGGCGGCATCGGCTCGTCGCGCGAGGTGATGATCGCCTCGATCGCCGAGCCGGCGATGCTGATGATCGTGTTCACGCTCGCGCTGGTCGTTGGCTCGACGCAGCTCTCCACCATGGCCGGCTACCTCGCCTCTGGCGAACAGGGCCTGCGCGTCTCGCTCGGCATGGCGTTGATCGCCTTGATCATGGTCGCAATCGCCGAGAACGCCCGTATCCCCGTCGACAACCCGGCGACGCATCTCGAGCTGACAATGGTGCACGAGGCCATGGTGCTTGAATATTCGGGGCGCCATCTCGCCCTGATCGACCTGTCGGCCGAGCTAAAGCTCCTCGTCTATATCTCCATCATCGCCTGTCTGTTCATTCCCTGGGGCATCGCCGCAGGCAACGCCGCGCCACAAGCGCTCGTGATCGGCATCGGCGCCTATTTTGCCAAGCTCGCCGCTTGCGGCTTCCTCCTAGCCGTCTTCGAAACGTCGATCGCCAAGATGCGCGTGTTTCGCGTGCCCGAGTTCTTGGGTGCCGCGCTGATGCTTGGCCTGCTCGCCACCTTGCTTCTGTTTGTGTCGCGGAGCCTCTAGATGAACGCACTCACCTTCGATGTCGCGCATCTGCTCGCGGGCTCGCTCGTTCTGGTGAGCTTCATGCTGCTCTACCAGGATCGGCTCTATGCTCTTCTCAACACCTACGCCCTGCACGCGCTCGTTCTCGCTCTTGCGGTGGCCTCGCAAGCCTATGCCCAGCACGCGCCCCATCTCTACATCACCGCCGCCATCGCTCTCGTCTTCAAGGCCATCGTCATCCCGGTTGCCCTGCACCGGATGATCGTCAAGCTCGGCATTCATCGCGAAATCGAGACGGTGGTCGGCATCGGCCCGACCATGCTGCTCGGCATCGGCCTCGTTGCGCTGTCCATGGTGGTGATCCTGCGCGTTACGCCCGAGGCAGATCCGCTTGCGCGGGAAGATCTCGCTTTCGCCCTTTCGGTCGTGCTGCTCGGGCTGTTGATGATGGTGACGCGGCGTAATGTCGTGAGCCAGGTGGTCGGCTTCATGTCACTCGAGAACGGCCTGGTACTGGCCGCGACCGGCGCGCGCGGAATGCCGTTTGTGGTCGAGATCAGCGTGGCCTTCTCGATCCTGATCGCGTTCATCGTGATCGGAATCTTTCTGTTCCGCATCCGCGAGCGGTTCGACACGGTCGACATCCATGCGCTCGACCGCTTCCGGGGAGAGCGGCCATGAACGTCAATGCGGTAACGGCCGTCCTTGCCATTCCTGCCGGTGCGGCGGCGCTGCTCGCGCTCCTGCCGGGATACTGGCTTTCCGCCCGGCTCAATGTGCTCGCCACGCTGCTCACGTTTCTCGCCGCGCTCTCGCTCTTCTTCGAGCGCCCGCCGACCGGGCCTTACGTCTTGATCGACGACTTGAACAACGTGTTCATCGTAGTCACGACCTTTGTCGGCTTCACCACCAGCGTCTTCAGCGCTAGCTATATCGAGCACGAGCTCGAAACCGGTAGGCTGACGCCCGCCTTCCTCCGCTTCTATCACGCCATGTATCAGGTGCTGATGTTCGCGATGAATCTCGCGCTCGTGACCAACAATATCGGCGTGATGTGGGTCGGCATCGAGTTCGCCACCCTTACCACTGTGCTGATGGTCGGCATCTACCGCACGCATGAGGCCCTGGAAGCCGCCTGGAAGTATTTCATCCTTGGCAGCGTCGGCATCGCCCTCGCCCTGTTCGGCACCATTCTGGTTTACATGGCCGCGGCTCCGGTGATCGGCAGCGGTCCCGACGCCATGGTCTGGACGGATCTCGTTGCTCATGCCGACTCCTTCGATCCGGCCTTGCTCAATCTCGCCTTCGTGTTCCTGCTGCTTGGCTACGGCACCAAGGTCGGCCTCGTGCCGTTGCACGCCTGGCTTCCGGACGCCCACGCCGAAGGTCCGACGCCGATCTCGGCGGTGCTGTCGGGGCTCCTCCTCAACGTTGCGCTCTACGCACTGCTCCGCTTCAAGATGCTGCTCGCGGCCAACCCCAACGCGCTCGCTCCCGGACCGCTGATGATTGGCATGGGGCTCGTCTCCCTCCTGTTCGCGGCGTTCATGCTTTACCGCCGGCGGGACATCAAGCGCATGTTCGCCTACTCCTCGATCGAGCATATGGGCATCGTCACCTTCGCATTCGGCATGGGCGGACCGCTCGCCAATTTCGCCGGACTTCTGCACATGACCCTGCATTCGCTGACCAAATCGGCGATCTTCTTCGCGGTCGGCGGCATCGCCCAGGTGAAGGGCACGCAGAAGATCGCTGACATGGGCGGATTGACCACCACCAACCCCCTGCTTGGTTGGGGCCTCGTGCTCGGCGTCGTGGCGATCGCCGGGCTGCCACCGCTCGGCATTTTCACCAGCGAGTTCCTGGTGGTGAGTTCGACCTTCGCCCGCGAACCGCTGCTCGCGCTTCCTCTTGCGCTCGGCCTCTTGGTCGCGCTCGGCGCGTTGTTTCTGCGACTGAACGCAATCGCTTTCGGCGAGCCTCGCGGTCAAATCCATAAGGCCAAGGGCTCATATCTTCCCATGTTCGCGCATCTCGGCCTCGTTCTCAGCGCGGGCATCTATCTGCCGGGTCCGCTCGTCGTTTGGTTTCAGAACGTCGCAAGACTGCTTGGGTGATGCGATGGCGGCATTGAGCGACATTATCGGCAACGGGCGTAGAGTGGAGGCTCATCGTCCCTGGCCGCGCATCGTCGTTTCCTCCGACCTGTGGCAGGCCGCCGTGCGGCAGTTCGTGGATGCAGGCGCAACCATGCTCGGTCTGTGGGGCGAACCTGGCGCCGTGCATCTCGCCCTGACCGACGAGCCGCCCAGTGAGGTTGCTGTCGTCACCTTGGATTGCCCGACCGGGGGCAAATTTCCCTCGGTCGGTGCGCTTCATCCGCCGGCGATAAGGCTCGAGCGCGCGCTGCGCGATCTCTACGGCCTGAAGCCGGTTGGGCTTCCCGATGCGCGGCCCTGGCTCGATCTCGGCTTTTGGGGTGTAACGCAGCCCTTGGGGCGCGGGCGGAAGACACGCGGCAAGCAGGGCCCTTACAGCTTTCTGCCGGTCGAAGGCGAGGGCTTGCACCAGATCCCGGTCGGTCCGGTCCATGCCGGCATCATCGAGCCGGGGCATTTTCGCTTCACCGCCAACGGCGAGACGGTGGTGCGGCTCGAGGAGCGGCTCGGCTATGTGCACAAAGGCATCGAATCGCTGCTGCGCGGCGCAAGCCTCGAGCAGGGCGCGCGGCTTGCCGGCCGTGTCTCGGGAGACAGCACGGTTGCCTATGCGCTCGCCTTCGCGCGCGCCGTCGAAGCTGCGCTCGAGGTCGAGGTGCCTCCGCGCGCGGTCTGGCTCCGGGCGCTGATGGCGGAGCTCGAGCGCATCGCCAACCATTTCGGCGACATCGGTGCAATCTGCAATGATGCGGCCTTTGCGCTGATGCTGGCCGAATGCGGCATCTTGCGCGAGCGCACCTTGCGCGCCGCGCATGCCTCCTTCGGCCACAGATTGATGATGGACCGCATCGTGCCCGGCGGGCTCGCCCAAGACCTCAACCCCGGAGGCTTGGCCCGCCTCGGCTCGCTTCTGGAGTTCGTGCAGCGCCGCTTCCCCGAGCTTATCGAGATCTACGACAACACCGCCTCTCTCCAGGACCGCACCGTGGCGACCGGTTACCTCGCCCCGACCTTGGCGCGGGCCTTCGGCGCGGGCGGCTATGTCGGGCGCGCCTCTGGTCGCGCTTTCGATGCGCGCAAAGCGTTTCCCTATCCGCCCTACGACGCGCTGAAGTTCGAAGCGCCGGTCCGCGACGACGGCGACGTCAACGCGCGGGTATGGATCCGCATTCGCGAAGTCGAACAGAGCCTCAAGCTGATCGAGCAGATCCTGGAGCAGCTTCCCGGCGGCGCCGTGCGGGCCGAGATCGAGCCGCTGAGCGAGGGGCGCGAGGGGCTCGCCGTCGTCGAAGGTTTCCGCGGCGATATCCTCGTCTCACTGCGAATCGCAGGCGGCAGAATCGAGCGCTGCCACTTGCGCGATCCGTCATGGTTTCAGTGGCCGCTCCTCGAAGCTGCGATTGAAGGCAACATCGTCGCCGACTTCCCTCTCTGCAACAAGTCGTTCAACTGCTCCTACTCGGGCCACGATCTTTAGGAGACGGCGGTGCGAAGACTGCTCTTCAAGAACCTCCTGCGCCGGCCGCTAACCGAAGCCGCACCCGCGCCGGACGACGCCGCCCTCGCCGAGCTTGCGGCGCGACTTGACCGCGTTTCACGGCGCAGGCTTGGCCGCAGCCTCGCCATCCGCGAGGTTGATGCCGGTTCGTGCAACGGCTGCGAGCTCGAGATTCACGCGCTCAACAACGCCTTCTACGACCTCGAGCGCTTCGGCCTGCGCTTCGTCGCCTCCCCGCGTCATGCCGATGTGCTGCTCGTCACCGGTCCTGTCACCAAGAATATGCGCGAGGCGCTGGCGCGCACCTATGCGGCAACCCCCGACCCGAAATGGGTCGTGGCCGTGGGCGACTGTGCCGTGGATGGCGGCATTTTTGCCGGAAGCTACGCAGTGGAGGGCGGAGTCTCTCAGGTCGTTCCGGTCGACCTGCATATCCGCGGCTGCCCGCCGGAACCCGTTGCCCTTCTTAAGGGCCTGCTCGCGCTCATCGAAGGCGCTTAACCGGCTCGCAGGGTCAGGCATGACCGGCCGCAAACCGGGCCCTTTCGGCAGGCTGCGACAAAATCACCGGGCGCTCATCGTGAAATCGCTGACCTAGATCAAAACCGCCAGGCGCGTTCCTGAGAGTTGGTCTTTTGGCCGACTTCCAGCCGTAAGGTTGGCGTAATTCGCTCATCATCTTCTGCGCGGGCGGGAGGTACAAGACCCAGGCGCGGGCTTTACGTCCTGGCTGACTGCGCGTTCTGGCCGAATTGAGGGCAATAGATGCGCCTCTTGCTCATCGAAGATAATCAGCGTCTCGCCGATTACCTCGGCACGGCGCTGCGAAACGCTGGCTTTGCAGTCGACACCGTGGGCAACACGGCGGATGCGGAAGGCGCGCTTGCCACAACCCATTATGATACCCTGCTTCTCGATCTCGGCTTGCCGGATCGGGACGGCCTCGAGTGGCTCGTCGAGCAGCGCCGCAGGCAAATGACGCGCCCGGTTCTCGTCCTGACCGCGCGCGACAGCCTGGAGGATCTCGTCGCGGGGCTCAACCAGGGCGCCGACGATTATCTGCGCAAACCTTTCGAGGTCGATGAGCTGATCGCTCGGGTGCGTGCCCTTCTGCGCCGGCCGGGCGAAGCGCTCGGCGTCAAGCTCACCGCCGGCAATGTGTCCTTCGATACGAGCGACCGCGAGGTGACCGTCAACGGTATCCCCATCGAGTTCGGCCGCCGCGAGATGGACGGCCTCGAGCTGCTCATGCGGCGGGCCGGCCGCGTGGTGCCGAAAGCGGCGATCGAGGATGCGATCTATTCGTTCGGAGAAGATCTTGCCTCAAATGCCATCGAAGTCCTCGTCCACAGGATACGCCGACGCTTGCAGGATGCCGGGGCAGATATGCACATCCACACGTTGCGTGGCGTGGGCTATGTGCTCACCGACAAATCAGCCGGTGCCTAGCCCGCAAACGGTCAGCGCCTCGCTGTGGCTTCGGCTGATCGTCGGCCTCGTAAGCGTGAGTCTGCTCGCCGTGGGCGCGGCGAGCGTAGCCCTCTACGTTCGTTTCAAGGCGAAGAATTCCGAATTTCGCGAGCAGACGTTGCACAATCAAGCCGCCCTCATTGCAGACTATTTGAAGAAGGCTCAGGAAGGTCCGCTTACACTTCCCCCTTACGTCGTCGAGGAATTCAAGGCGAACAGCGGCCGCTTCGCCGTGGTTGATCGCGAGGGAAGATTGCTCGCCGCCTCGGAAGGAGTCACCGCGCCGCTTGCCGCGATCAATACCGAGAAGACGCGTGATTTCTTCGTCCTCGAGCCCGAACAGGAGCGACCCTATTTCGGGCTGTCGGTCAGGGCGCCGTTCGCCAACCGAATCGTTTGGGTCCAGGTCGCCTTCCACACCGGGAACATCGTCTATGACAGCGTGCTCGAGGAATTCGTCCAGGACATAGCCTGGATCTGGATTCCCTTCGTCGCCGTGCTGCTCATCGTCAATCTCATCGTGGCGCGCATAGGAACGACGCCGCTCCGCGTGGCGGCGCGACAAGCGTCCGCGATCGGGCCGGGCTCCGTCTCGATGCGCCTCACCGAGGCGGGACTACCGGCCGATGTCCACGCGCTCGTCAGCGCTGTCAATCGCGGTCTCGATCGGCTGGAGACGGCTTTCGACGCCCAACGGCGCTTCATTGCCGATGCCGCGCACGAGCTCCGTACGCCGGTCGCGGTGCTGAAGGCGCATATGGGTATCCTCGCCAAATTCGAGGGCCACGCCGAGTTGGTCGAGGAGATCAGCAGCCTGGAACGGCTGGTCAATCAACTCCTCGACATCGCCCGGCTCGACGTGCTGCAAGTCGAGGATGGCGACGTGGCGAATCTCACGGAGGTCGCGACCGGCGTCGCCTCCCATCTCGCGCCGGCGGCGATCAACGCACGGCGGTCGATCGAGGTGATTGCGCCCGACGATCCGGTATGCATCAGGGGCGCGCGCGACTACCTGTTCAGGGCGCTTCGCAATATCGTGGAGAATGCGTTGCGGCACACGCCGGAGGGGACCACGGTTTCGATCATGGTCGAGGCCGACCCGCCCGCGCTCAAAGTCGCCGACCGCGGCCCCGGAGTTGATGCCGATCAGAGGAATGCGGTCTTTCGCCGCTTTTGGCAGGGAGGGCGCGATCAAAAAGGCGGCGCGGGCCTCGGACTCGACATTGCGGCCCGTACCGTGGTGGCGCATGGCGGGACCATTTCGGTCGGCGACGCGCCCGAAGGCGGTGCACTTTTCACCATGCAATTCCAGGCCATGACAGACGGCCCGGCTAAGCCGAACGGACCCCTCCGCGAGTTCCAGCTGGCGCCGCAACCCGTTCAGGGATTGTGATCTTTTGGCGGCTGTAAGGCGTCTGTAAGCGCCTCGCCTGACCCTCCCCTCGCGCTATGACTACGGGGGAATTCGTTGATGCGGGCAACAATAATTCCGCGTGACGACCGTTTGCGGCCAAAGGCGGAAGAGCTGATCAGGAAGGTCTACGCGCAGCATTACGGGGCGTACGTTACAACCTTCCCCGACACGCTGGTCGCGAAGATCACCGCCGATAACGGCATCGAATGTGCAGCGGGTTTGCGCTTCGCCGCCGACGGTTTTTTTTCGGAGGCTTATCTGGATACGCCGATCGATGTGCTTTTGTCGGCGCTGCGCCATCAGTCCGTTCGCCGCGAGAAGATCTTCGAGGTCACGTCGCTCGCCAGCAGCGCGCCGCATCTGACCGGCTCCTTCCTTCGCAAGATCATCGCCTGCGGCGAAGCGGCGGGCTTCGAGTGGGCCTTCTTTACGGCCACCGAGTCGCTCAAGACGTTGCTCGAGCGTCTTGGCCTGCCGCTCCTCTTCCTTACCGACGCCGAACGCTCGCGCGTGGCGAATCCGGATACGTGGGGCAGCTACTACACGCTCTTCCCGCGCGTCTACGCCGTCCACCGCGACGGGATCGTGACCCGTCGCGGCGGGCTCGCAAGAGCGCCGATTCATGGTTGAGCTTCTGCAGGCGTTGGATGAGGGCCTACGCTATCGCCGCGGCGTCGTGGCGATGTCGGACGATCATGGGACCGTAACGGGCGATGATCTCCTCGCCCGTATCGCCGGCCTTGCCGAAGAGTTCGGTCCTCTTCCCCGGGTGGTCGGTCTTCTCGGGCATAACGGCACCGACTGGGCTCTGGGCCTGCTCGCCGCGTGGAAGGCGGGCAAGACCGTCGTCCCCTTTCCGACCTTTTTCAGTCAGCTCCAAGTCGAACATGTGCTCGGCGACGCAGGCATTTCTCACCTGATCGTTACCGAAAGCGCCGCGAGCATGGCGGCGACCCTCGGTGTCGGCATCACGACGATCTCGAGCCGGCGCGCCGACACGCATCATCCCCTCGCGTCTGACGCCGGCTTGATCGTCTACACCTCCGGCAGCACCGGCAGACCCAAGGGCGTACGCCTCCGCATCGAGCAGATCGATTGGCAAGCACGCGCTCTTGCCGAGGCCATTGATGCAAGCCCGGCCGACGTCAACCTCTCGCTGTTGCCGCTTGCTCTGCTGCTGGAAACGATAACGGCAATCTGCGTTCCGGTCTTGGTCGGCGCGCGCACGCATTTCGCTTCCGCCGTGGCCGAAAATGTCGGCGCGGGCCGGGCGGTTGACCTGCTCGGCGCATTCGAGGCCGTGCGTCCGACGACGGCCGTTCTCGTCCCGCAACTGCTGTCGGGGCTCGTCGCCCAGCTCGAAATGCGCAAAGCCCATGCGCATGAAAGCTTGCGCTTCGTCGCCGTCGGCGGCGCTCGCGTATCGGAAGCGCTTTCGGCGCGCGCATGGGCGCTCGGCATCCCTGTTCATGAGGGCTACGGCCTCACCGAATGCTGCTCGGTCGTGGCCGTCAACCGGCCCGGACGGCGGAGGCCAGGAACCGTCGGCGAGCCGCTCGATGGCGTCGAAATGCGCATAGAAGGCGGCGAGATTGTCGTGAGCGGTCCCACGGTCATGGAGGGGTATCTGCATGGCCCCCGCACCAATGGGCGCTGGCGCACCGGCGATCTCGGGCAGCGGGACGACGATGGCTTCCTCACCGTCTCGGGGCGCAGGGACAATCTCATCGTCACCGCCAACGGCCGCAACATCTCGCCGGAATGGATCGAGGCGATGGTGTCGAGCGATCCGCGGGTGGCGGCCTGCGCCCTGCTCGGCCAGGGCATGGACCATCCACACCTCCTTATCGTGCCGTCCCACCACGGCGAGGAGTGGCTGATGGAGTCGCCGCGCGCCCATATTCAGCTCTGGCTCGAAAAAATGTGCGCCGAGGCGCCGAGCTACGCGGTACCGAAGGATTTCGCCGTCTGCCCCGGCGGGGAAGCAAAGCGCATCGGCCTTCTCACCTCGAACGGCCGTGTCGTGCGTGAGGTCGCGGTCGCTCTCTATCCGGAACTCAAGCTCGCGAGGCGTTCCGCCGCCGCGTGAGTCGACGATCCCAGCACCAATGGAGGGAAAGATGTTGTTTTACGATCGACTCATTGCCGAGACCGAGAGGGAACGGATCGGATTCGTATCGATTCCGCTGATCAGCGAGGCGGTGCGCTCAGGCGCCTCGCGCGAGCTCTATCTCGATTTTCTCGCTCAGGCCTATCACCACGTTAAGCACACCTTCCCGCTGCTTGCTCTCGCCGCCGCGCGCACCAAGGACGAGGCCTATCAGGATGCCCTTTTCGAGTACATGGAGGAGGAGCGCGGCCACGAGAAATGGATCCTGAATGACATTGCCGCGATGGGCGGCGACGCCGATGCGGTCAGGAACGGTGTGCCCGGGATCGCCTGCCAGGTCATGGTCGGCTATACCTATTACGCCATCGAGTGGATAAGCCCCTATGCCATGCTCGGCAGCGTGCACGTGCTCGAGGGCATGTCCACGCTTCTCGCCGACAAGGCCGCCGACGCCATTCAGCGCTCGCTCGGGGCGAGCGGCAAGGAGGGATTCTCCTACCTTCGCTCGCACGGCGCGCTCGACATCGAACATGTCGCCTTCTTCAAGACGCTTGTGAACGGCCTCGCCTGCCCGAGGGCCCAGCAGATCGTGATCGACGCATCCAAGGTCTTCTACCGGCTCTACGGCGACATTTATCGCGAGCTCCAGATGCGTCATGCCGTCATAAGTCATGCGGCTTGAGGGCAAACGCGCGCTGATTACCGGTGCCGGCTCGGGTATCGGCAGAGCGCTCGCCATCGAGGCGTCCCGGCTCGGCATGACGGTCGCGCTGTGCGGGCGCCGCGCCGAGCCGCTCCATGCCACCTTCGCCGAGATGAAGCCTTCGGGCCATCTCCGCCTGCGCGGCGACGTTACGGTTCCGGCGGTAAGGCGCGGCATTCGCGACTATCTCTGGCGGGAGTGGGGGAGCCTCGATGTGCTGGTCAACAATGCAGGACTCGTTCCGGTCGGGCCCCTGTCCTGCACAACCGACGATGAGCTCGAACGCGTGATGCTGACCAACGTCGTGGCGCCGCTTGCCTTGAGCCGAGAAATGCTGCCGCTCCTCAGACGCGCCGGAACCTCGCGCATCGTCAATGTCGGATCGGTGCTGGGCGACATCCCCTACCCGCTGTTCGCGGCCTACTCGGCCTCGAAATTCGCCGTGCGCGGCCTCTCGATCGCGATGCGCCGAGAACTCAAGCCCTACGGCATCGGCGTGACCTATGCCGCGCCGCGGGCGACCAAAACCGGTGCCTCCGATGCGATGAGCCAGTTGGTCGAGCCACTACAGATGCGCCTCGACGATCCTTACTCCGTCGCCAGTCGAATCTGGCGCGCCGTCGGGCAGGACCTGGACAGCGTCTACGCCAAGGGACCGGAGCGCCTGTTCGTGCTTGCGCAGCGGCTTCTCCCCAAGATCGTCGACCGCGCGATCTCGACGCAAATGCTGGACGAGCGGGTGCGCGACTATCTCAAGAAAACGCACGAAGCAGCCCGGAGCCGGAACGTTGTCCACCCTGCGAGAGCCAATGGAAGGGAACCCAAGCTATGAGATACCTGGCTTTGTGCGCGCTTCTCGTGCTGCTCGGCTGCGCGCAGCAGCAGCGCGACCTGCCGTCATCATCTATCTCGTCGTCTTCGGCGCAACATTCCGGATGAGGCGTTAGTCCTTTGCCGCGACGGCGAGAAGTCCGCTGACGCCAAAGCCCGCCTCGGCATCGTTGATCCTGATTTGATCCTTCCGGAACCCTCCCTCGGTGAGGAGAGCGGCAAGCCGCCTCCGATCGAACAGCCGGTGTGAATGGCTTCCCGCAAAGGGCCACCGTCGCATCGCCGATCCATGCGTGGCGTAAATGACGAGGCGACCTCCGCTGCGCAACACGCGATGCGCTTCGCCCGCCGCAGCAGCGGACATGAAATACGCCACGTTCACCGCAAGTACGGCGTCGGCCGATCCATCCGCAAACGGCAGCTTCGTGAAATCGCCTCTCACCAGCGCCAGGCGTCCTTTGTCGAGCGCCCGGCGATTCCGGCGCGCGGCCTGCGCGAGCATGGCCTGCGACCAGTCGAGCCCCGTGACGCGTTCGACTCTCGAGTCACTAAGGAGCGCGCGCAGCGCGTGACCGGGCCCGCATCCCAATTCGATGAGCCTCTCGTGCGCATGGAGGCCGAGCGCGGCAAGGGCAAGCGCATTCGGTCTGGCGTTGGCGAATCCCATCAGGCGTCCGGCCAACCGGCCGGCAAGACCTGAAGGATTGCGCAACTGGCCGCCGGCGCCCTCCCAAAAGGCGCCGAGCGGCGGCCACGGTCCCCGCACTAGTTGGCCGCCTGCGCCTGCGCCTTGGCCATCAGCTCCTTGATGACGGCGCGGCGGTTCTTGTCCCACAGCGGCCGCTTCGGCTGCGGCGGAAGCGCCAGGGCATGCTTGAGAACCTTGTAAGCCGCGGCATATTCGTGCTGGCTCATCAGGTAGTCGGCGTAGAAGTAGTTCGCGTCCATGCCATTCGGCGCTAGCGATACGGCCTGCGTCAGAAGTTGTCGCGCCTTGTCGTTATCGCCGAAGCCGAAGGGGAAACCCGGCACGCGGTAATAGAGCACGCCGAGACTCGTGGGCGCCCCGGCATCGAGCGCCGCCGGGTCTTTCTGGTATGCCTCCTCGAGGATGGCTTTCGCCTTCTTGGCATAGCCCATGGCGCTCAGCGTGTTCGCCATGCCCGCCTCTTCGCTGGTGACGATGCCCTCCCAAATCAACGGCTCCACCCGGCCAGGATATTTCTGGACGAGCGTCGCAGTAAAATTGGCGAGCGCGTCGATGTGCGCGAGCTGGTTCGGCGAGCCGTCCTCCTCGAACTTGATGTGCTCCCATTGCAGTTCGACCGAATGAATATCGGCGTCCATGGCCTTATTGCTGGAGGCAAACGAAGGGGCCTGCGCGAGGCAGGCGACGGCCGCTCCAATGAGGGCCGGCAAGAGCTTGTTTCGCATCGGATTTCCCCAGAGTGCCCCATCCCCGGAGAACCACAGAGCACGCCAGGCTTACGGCTCTCTTACGGCATTCTCGACTGGCCAAGCAGGTGAGGCCAAACGTTCGAATCCTGCCCGTTCCGCCGAAGCCGGCGCTTCTCCCGAATTGAGCGTACTCTCCGAAACTCGCGGAGGGGATCTGAGCGCCAACCAAAGTGGTCGCAAGCAACCCGCGGAGTTTTCCGGCGCCGCGAGAGTTCTCTATAGTCTGGGTTCGGAAGTCGATCTTACCCCGGGAGGACGCCGTGTCGGGAGAGCCGCGCACATTCGCCAATCGCTGGAAGCGCTTCTCCGATTGGGATGAGCGCCCCCTCAGACTCGACAAGTTCGCGGTCGAGGACGCGGAAAACGGCTTCGCGTCCTTTTCGAGCCGCCACGACCCGAAGCCTGGACTGACGCTCGGATCCGGCGGCGTGCACGTGTTGGACGGAGTCGAGGCGCGCGACTTCGACATGATCGACACGTTCATCGCCCGCTATCACATCGATCCCGAAATCGCGCCGGAGGCCATGGCGCTCCCCTCGCACGAGGTCGCGCGCATGCTGGTCGACATGAACGTGCCGCGCACCGATCTGGTGCGGCTCGCCCGCGGCATGACCCCGGCCAAGCTCGCCGAGGTCGTCGCCCAGCTGTCGTCTCTCGAGATCGCCTTCGCCTATGGCAAGATGCGCGCCCGCAAGACGCCGGGCAACCAGGCGCACGTAACCAACGCCAAGGACGACCCGCTGCAAATGGCCGCCGACGCCGCAACCGCGGTCGCCTTCGGGTTCGACGAGGTCGAGACCACCATGCGCGTCGCCCGCAACGCCTGGTCCAATGCCGTTGCCTGTGCCGTCGGGGCCGCGGTCGGACGCTGGGGGACGCTGTTTCAGTGCTCGAGCGAGGAGGCCGAGGAACTCCGGATTGGGATGGCCGGCTTTACCTCCTATGCCGAGACGGTCTCCGTCTACGGCACCGAGAAAAGCTTCATCGATGGCGACGACACGCCGTGGTCGAAAGCCTTTCTCGCGGCTGCCTATGCCTCGCGCGGCATCAAGATGCGCTGCACCTCCGGTGCCGGCTCGGAGCTGCTCATGGGCTTCCACGAGAAGAAGTCACTGCTCTATCTCGAGGCCCGCTGCCTCTGTCTTCAGCGCGCCATGGGCGTCCAGGGCACGCAGAACGGCGGCATCGACGGGGCGCCCGTCACCTGCACCGTTCCGGGAGGAATGCGCGAGCTGATGGCGGAGAACCTTATCGCGGTCTGGCTCGATCTCGAATGCGCCTCGGGCAACGATGCGCGCGCGACCGAATCGGAGATCCGCGTCGGAGCCAAGATCATGCCCTTCCTCATCGCCGGCTCGGACCTCATCTGCTCGGGCTTCGGCTCGATCCTGAAATACGACAATTCCTTCAATGCCTCACTCTTGAACGGCGAGGAGCTCGAGGACTACCTCGTGCTCCAGCGCGATTTCGAAGCCGACGGCGGTCTCACCCCCGTCGAGGAGACGCGCGTGCTCGCCTTGCGAACGCGCGCCGTCGAGGCGATCAGCGCCGTGCTCGAGGAGCTCAATCTTGGCCGGCCGACCGAAGACATGAAGATGAGCGTCGTCGCCGCGTCCGGGTCCGACGAAACCCGCAGCTATTTGCCGCGCGACGTCGCCCTCATCAGCGAGAGCATCAAGGAGCGCGGCATCACGGTCGTCGACGTGATCAAGGCGCTCGCCAGGCGCGGCTTCACCGAGGAAGCGGAGAATCTTCTCAAGCTCGTGCGCTTGCGCGTCTCAGGTGACTATTTGCAGACCTCCGCGGTGGTCCGCGACGGCCGCGTGCTTAGCGCGATCAACGATCCCAACGACTATCTGGGGCCCGGCACCGGCTACCGCGTGAGCGCGGAACGGCGCGAGGAAATCGTGGCGATCCGCGATGTGCTCACCCGCGAGGAGGTTCTCAGAGCCGAGAGCGTCCACAGGGCTGAGGAGGCGAAGCGCATCGCCTACCGCACGATGGGCACCGCTGTGCAAGGGAGCGATGCCCGCGAAGTGGTGATCGGCGTGAGTCCTGCCTTCGGCCTCAAGCTCTTCCAGACCGTCGCCGGTCAC